>JAESTK010000188.1 GCA_016763645.1 Flavobacteriales bacterium | reverse complement strand
TTACGTGAATTTCTTTTGGAATACCAGTCATTAAATCTCGTCCATGAACCGCATAATCTGGAGGAGTTTCATCCAAATCTGTCATCGCAGCACCTACTTCAATTTTAATACGTTCAGCAGAACGTTCACCAATTAAAATGTTGTGTTGACGTCTCATATAATCTTCGATATCGCTCGTAAATTCATCTCCTGCTACTCGGATAGATTTATCGCAAACGATTCCACCAAGAGCGATTACAGCGATTTCACTTGTTCCTCCACCTATGTCGATAATCATATTTCCCATAGGTTCAAGAACATCAATTCCGATTCCAATAGCTGCAGCCATTGGCTCATGAATTAAGTAAACTTCTTTTGCTCCAGCATGTTCTGCGGAATCATGCACCGCACGTTTTTCAACTTCCGTAATTCCTGAAGGAATACAAATCACCATTTTGTGTGATGGTTGAATTAATTTCCGACCAGGGTTAATCATCTTAATCATCTCACGAATCATGTGCTCAGCAGCATAAAAATCTGCAATTACACCGTCTTTTAGCGGTCTAATTGTTTTGATATCTTCATGCGTTTTTCCATGCATTTGCTGTGCTTTTCGACCTACCGCAATTACTTTTCCTGTGAGCCTATCAACGGCAACAATAGAGGGCTCGTCAACCACCACTTTGTCGTTGTGGATGATTAATGTGTTTGCGGTGCCTAAATCAATGGCAATTTCTTGAGTGAAAAAATCGAATAATCCCATGTTTCAAAAAGTTGAAAGTTGAAAGTTGAAAGTTGAAAAGCGCATCTGTTCACTTTTTCTTGTGTGGTTTGATGTTTTCACTTTTCTAATTTCTTCTCTCTGATTTTTATTAATGTTTAAAGTGACGGGTTCCGGTAAGAACCATTGCCATATTATTGTTGTTACAGTAATCTATAGATTGTTGATCTTTAATGGAGCCTCCGGGTTGAATTACCGCAGTGATTCCTGCGTTATCGGCAATTTCTACACAGTCAGGGAAAGGGAAAAATGCGTCTGACGCCATTGAAGCACCCTTGAGGTCGAAACCAAATTTATTGGCTTTTTCAATGGCTTGATTTAGCGCATCAACACGTGATGTTTGCCCTGTTCCACTTGATAATAATTGATTATTTCTTGCGAAAACAATTGTGTTAGATTTGGTGTGCTTTACCAATTTGTTAGCGAAAAGCATATCCGCAATTTCACTTTCGGTTGGTTGTTTTGTTGTTACCGTTTTTAAGTCGGCAGAAGTTTCAACTTTTAAATCTTTGTCTTGTTCTAAAACGCCACTTAAAATAGTTCTAAACTGTTTAGCAGGAAGTGTTGCTTCTTTTCTTTTTAGCAAAACACGGTTCTTTTTAGATTTCAAAATTTCTTTGGCATCAGTATCAAACCCTGGGGCGATAACTACTTCGCAGAACAACTTGTTTACTTCTTCGGCAGTAGCTTTGTCGATGGTTTTATTGCAGATTAAAATTCCACCAAAAGCCGAAGTTGGATCACCAGCAATAGCATCTTTCCATGCTTCTAGCAAAGTATCTCTGGAGGCAAGACCGCACGCATTATTGTGTTTTAATACAGCAAATGTCGGTTTGTCGGTATTGAATTCGTCAATTAAGTTGACAGCAGCATCGACATCAAGTAAATTGTTGTAAGACAATTCTTTACCGTGTAACTTATCGAATATGACGTCTAAATTGCCATAAAAACACCCTTTTGGTGAGGGTTTTCACCATAGCGTAGGGTTTGTGCTTTTTGAATACTTGATTTGAATGCAGAAGCTTCGTCATTACAGAAATAATTAAAAATAGCGCTATCGTAATGAGATGAAATATTGAATGCTTCTTTAGCAAATTGTTTTCGTTCCTCAAGATTGGTAAAGCCTTGTTTGTCGTTCAGAATTTCTAATAATTCGCCATATTGGGTTTTGGAAGAAACGATTACAACATCTTTAAAATTCTTGGCTGCTGCACGAATTAAGGAAATACCACCGATGTCAATTTTTTCGATAACATCTTGCTCATCTGCGCCTGATGCAACTGTTTCTTCGAAAGGGTAGAGGTCAACAATAACTAAATCTAACTCTGGAATTTCATATTCTGCCAATTGATTTTGGTCACTTTCGAGTTCTCTCCTACTTAATATTCCACCAAAAACTTTCGGGTGTAACGTTTTTACTCGTCCCCCTAAAATAGAAGGATAGGATGTTAAATCTTCAACAGGTATTACAGAAACGCCTTGCTTTTCAATAAATTTTTGTGTTCCACCAGTAGAGTAGATTGTTACTCCTAATTCGTTTAGTTTTTGAATTATCGGTTCAAGGTTGTCTTTGTAAAAGACTGATATTAATGCATTTTTAATCTTAATCACTCCGTTTGTTTTCAACAAGTCAATACCTTGCAATTTTAACGATATTAAAGGCTCGTTTTACCTCGATTGTCGCTTTGTTGATAAATGGTATGTTTTGTTGATAAGGTAAGCGAGGTAAAAGTAAAAAGAGGAAAGTTTAAAGTTAGAAAATGTACTCAAATATTTGGAGTACTTATATCATCTTTGAACTTTAACCTTTACACTTGCAACTCACTTATGGATTACATTGAATTGGGATATTTGGGTTTGTTTCTAGCTACTTTTTTAGCAGCGACAATAATTCCTTTTAGTTCGGAAGTTGTTTTGGTAGGCATGTTGGCTGCGGGGTTTGATTCTGCTGGAGTTGTTGTTATAGCAACTATTGGAAATACAATGGGAGGAATGAGTTCTTTCTACCTCGGTTATCTTGGGAAGTGGGAATGGATAGAAAACAAACTCAAAGTGCCACGAGAAAAAGTATTGCGTTTTAAATCTTGGATAGATAAATACGGAAGTTTTACCGCTTTTTTTTGTTGGTTACCCTTCATCGGAGATATTCTCGCAATTGCTCTTGGCGTTTTTAGAGCAAAGGTATGGTTAGTACTGATACTGATGTTTTTGGGTAAATTACTACGATACTTGGTGGTAGTTTGGGGTTGGGAAATGGTGTAGTTCTTATCTTTTTAGCACCGCCATAGTCAGTCGACAAATACAAACTAATTTATTTTGTTCGTTTTTAATTTCTATTGACCAAATATGACTCGTTTTTCCAATGTGAATTGGAGTAGCTGTGCCGACAACTTTTCCAGATTTTACTGGACGAATATGGTTGGCATTAATCGATTGACCAACACAATAAAATTCTGTAGGGTCAACAATTAAATTTGAGCCAACACTTCCTAAAGATTCTGCCAAGACTACCGAGGCACCGCCATGTAAGATTCCGGCAGGTTGAATGGTCCGCTCATCAACAGGCATCGAGGCGCTTAAAGATTCTTCTCTAATTTCAGTAAATTCAATCGCTAAAGAATGATGAATATTCTTTGTATTGAATTGCTCAAAATCTTTGAGCGTATATTCTTGGAACCAAATTGGCATCTTGAAGTCAGATTTCTTGCTAAAGTAAAAATTTTTGATCAACAAAAAGAAAGTTCATTTCGTCTAATGGCCTACAATATAAATAGATAACGGCTTTGTATAAAGTAAACTGAGTATCTTTGTTGGCGATTCACATGAAATTCGTCCAGAAAATAGCGACACTACTACTTGCTGCCCTAGTACTTATTTGCACTACGGGATTTACTGTGGAGAAGTTTTATTGCGGTTCGTATTTAAAGTCAGCTCATGTGTTTACTTCACCAACTCTATGTTGTTCGAGTACGAATACACTAGAGGGGAAATGTCACACAGAGTCGGAGTACCATCAGGTAGAGATAGATAGTGAAGCGCCCAGTTTAAATAAAAAGGCTCAAACATCGGAAACAATAATAGTCATACTTCCAATGGCTACTACACTACTTTTTTCGAATTTCGAAATTTCGTTTTCGGAATATCTAAATTATAAACCTCCGCTACTTTGCAAGGACATTCCCATTCTTGTTCAGTCTTTCTTGATTTGATTTTTGTTGTTAGTTCATCTTGTTGTTGAACTACTTTTTAGTACCTTATGTCGTCATATGTAGGGCAGAATATTTTATCATACTAAACAATAAATTTTAATCAAATGAAAACATATATCATATTAATAGCAACGGTATTGAGCTCCGTGTTCGCAATAGGGCAAACAACTCAAACATATACATTTACAATAGAAGGAATGACGTGCGATGCTTGTGCAAATACAGCAACAAAAACACTGCAAAGTGCTAAAAATGTTGAAAGTGCAAGTGTAGATTTCGAGACAAAAACAGCTACCGTTACAGGTAATTTAACAGAAACAGAGATTAAATCTATTCTGGAAGAAAATACCAATTTCGAAGCTTT
Organism: Flavobacteriales bacterium; assembly: GCA_016763645.1. Taxonomy (GTDB): domain Bacteria; phylum Bacteroidota; class Bacteroidia; order Flavobacteriales_G; family NORP312; genus NORP312. The sequence goes on along the minus strand of JAESTK010000188.1, from coordinate 2,158 downwards.
TTTTGAAGGAGAAACACCTCTTGAACCCTTATCTGATGAAGAAAAAAGTGAGCTTGATATAAGTATTATTAAGGGTGGTGATAAATTGAAATTCGCAGATTACATGACTGAGGGTAAAATTACCATTTTCGATTTTTATGCAGATTGGTGCGGCCCTTGTCGCGTTTTTTCGCCAAAGGTTGAGCATTTTATCAAGAACAATCCCAATGTATCTCTCCGTAAAGTAGATATTGTTGATTGGGGATCTGATTTATCTGGTCAGCTAACAAAAAAATATGAGATGCCAGCCTTGCCGTTTGTCTTAATTTTTGATGCCAAAGGGAAACTAATCGGAAAGGTTGCCGGCAACCATATAGATGAAGTGGAGGCTATCATCAAAGCAAATTCGAAGTAAGATGAAACCAATATATCTCTTATTAGTAGGTTTAACAACCTTGCCGAATATGTTGCGTGCGCAAGGCTGTCCTGCGTGTAGTAATCCTGCATTGCAAAGCAGCGAAAAGCTTGAGGCAGGTGTTGATACGTTACAAAAAGGCTCGTTGAGAATGACATTTAATGCCACCAATGGATTTAATTACCAAGGTGGGCACGAGCACGATCGAGGGCTTACAGCCGAAGGTAATGAAATTGATGTGCCACTTCACGAACACCTCGTAAATTTAGATTTTTTGAGGAGCGAGATTAACTTAGAATATACTTTTAAAACGAACTGGACTGCTTGGTTGCGTGTTCCGTACGATATAAAAAAGCAAACGGCTAACATTAATTTTATCGAACCTGCTTCTCAATATGAAAAAGATGCAATGTTGCGAAACCGAGACATCCATCACCGAACAGAAACGTACAGTGGGGTGAGTGATTTTAGGTTGTTGGTTTCGCACCGTTTAAACGGATTTTTAACCAAAAAAGGACGGTTAGATGTTGCTATTGGTGCTACGCTTCCTTTCGGGAAAACAGAAGAAAATCCGCTTGCAGCAGCAGAAAATGGCGAAAAACATTTACACATTCAATTTGGTTCGGGAACATTTAATCCATTGTTAGAACTGCACTATGTTGTGAGCCTTTCTGACAGAATTTCGATGGGATTGTATTCCATAAATAAAGTCCCTTTTTATGAAAACAAGAAAGGATTTAAAGCAGCGCTAGAAACAACGAGTGGACTAGGTTTGGGATATAGAGTTAGCGATTGGTTTTCGGTAAGAGGCACGCTCGCTAGTTTTTCACAAAGTCAGGCAAAATGGAATGGTGTAGCCGATCCTAACAGTGGTTTAATTTCATTTAATTCGACTATTAATTTAAGTTTCAGATTAAAAAAAGGATTAAGTATAACTCCCGGATACCGTTTTCCTTTATCACAAAGAACGCTGTCCAATGCGGGTGATACGTTTACTTACGGACATACGTTTGTGTTAAATGTATCGTACTTTTTAAAACAGAAATAACAGAATGGTTATGGATGAGCAGAAATTACTAGAAACGGCTTATACGTTGAGTATTATTACAATCGTATATAATTTGCTCGAAGGTTCTTTTTCAACCTTTTTCGGATACTCAGACGATACTCTTGCTCTTTTTGGTTTTGGTGTAGATAGTTTTATTGAAGTAATATCAGCAGTTGGCATTGCACATATGATTTGGCGGATGAAACGTAGTGTGGTCGAAAAACGAGATGAATTTGAGCGACAGGCGTTAAGAATTACTGGACTTTCATTTTATTTGTTGGTGGTTGGCATAATTGTAGGTGTTGGAATTTCTTTATGGTATGATACTGTGCCTGAAACAACACTTGTTGGAATTCTGGTTTCGGTTACCTCAATTGGTTCTATGTTTTTCTTGTACCGCTATAAATACAGAACTGGAAAATTGCTTAATTCAGATGCTATTATCGCAGACGCTAATTGTACCAAAACCTGTTTTTATCTGTCTTTTATATTATTATTTTCAAGCGGTATGTATTACTTTTTTAAAGTCCCTTATGTAGATTTAATTGGTAGTACTGGTATTGCATGGTTTGCATTTAAGGAGGGAAAAGAGGTATTCGAATTGTCTAATAGCGATTCCTTGAAAGGATGTAGTTGCTAAAATAAAAAGCCCATTCTGGAATTCCAGAATGGGCTTTTTATTTTAGCAACTACATCCTTTCAAGGAATCGCTATTA
>JAESTK010000187.1 GCA_016763645.1 Flavobacteriales bacterium | reverse complement strand
TCTGAAATCTTCGCCTCCATGATTCCTTGAACTTCCTTCGCTGTGTGATATTCCGCATTTTCCGAAAGATCACCCAAATCGATTGCTGTGCCAATTTGTGCAGATACTTTTGGACGCTCTACGTGTTCTAACTGGTAGATTTCATCCTTTAAATTCTGTAATCCTTCTTCCGTGTAATAAGCAGTTTGTGACATGATCGTGTGTGGTAGTACAATCAAAAGAACCCCTTTGGGGTTCTTTTTAAGTGATATGTAGTTTTTAAAATTATAGGTTTATTCGGATACCGATGCTGTGGTTTCCGGTCATAGGTCTAGTTGCTCTGTAAGCGTAGTCAATACCCAATGTTGAGCCATTTTTATTTAAAGGAACTTGAAAAGTAAGACCTGCCGTGGGACCGGAGTTAAAAGTAGTTCTTGAAACGGCTGAAAATACTCCTTGCTCGTATAGGTATCCAGCACGAATCATAAATAATTGTCTGAACCCGTACTCTACCCCAACTCTGAATTGATCTTTACCGAAAGAGTTTGAAGTAAAATTACCGGCAGCAGTTACTCTGTGCATTGATTTTATATCTCCCGAAACTGAGTCTACACTTTCGCCTACATAATAATCGTAAGAACCACCAATGTTCAAAAGAGCGGGTAATTCAAAGGCTTGAGTTCTCCATTCTACTGTAAATTGTTCTTCGTCAATTGTAGTTGTATAAGCAAAGCCATCACCAGAATATTGCATTTTAGGACCTACATTTTTTAGTGCAATACCAAATTTAACATTATCTTTTTCTCCGGTTACGTAACGAACGCCCATGTCGAAAGCGACACCCGAGGCTTTTGCATTGGAAATCCCTTCGCTTAGTAATTTAATTCCAAAACCTCCGTAAATACTATTGGAAAACTCCTTGGCCACACCTACGTTAATGGTTGTTGCTTTTGGAGAAAAAGTACCTATTCCACCTTCGGGTAATTCTTCAGTAGTAATATCAATTTCACCAAAATTGATACTTTGAATACTTAAGCCTAAAACAGCTGTTTCACTTAATTTTTGTGATAAACCAAAAGATTGAATTTTAATTCCTGAGCCAGAAAACCATGATGTATTAGCAAATATTAATTCTGTTTTCGGAGTAAAAGCCAACCCTGCAATGTTAGTATAAGTAGCTTCTAATCCAGTTGCACATGCCGAATTTGCTCCCGCCCAACCTGAACTACTTGCCCAAGGGTTAATAAGTAATTGACTTGCACCAGCTTGACCAGCTCTATCTTTATTACCTGCATAAGTAACAGACGATATAGCCACCAAAGCAATTGCAAATCCTGTTTTCAAAATCCTTTTCATATATACTTGTTTTACGTCTTTAACTTTTGTTTGTGTTTTAGAATGAATCTAAATCTACTGGTCTCATTGCCCCAAACCATTTTAGAACAACTTCTCCAACCTCTGGAACTTCTACATGAACAATATAAACACCACTAGCAATAGGAATAAAAGCTGTGTTTTTTAAATCCCAATCAATGTACGTTTGAGTCGCATCATCTTTGGAGTATTGTCTTATTAATGTTCCATTGATACTGTATATAGTTATTGTACATTGGTCAGGAAGGTTCACAATTTTAACTCGATTGTCAAGCCTATTTGTCTCATATTGAGAGTAAGCATAGTAAGGGTTAGGTACAATGCTAATTAAATCTAAAGCACTAATGGCTTCACTATCGCTACCTTTAATAGACGCAAACCCCTCGGTAGAATAGGTATACATCGGAAGACCATTATTTACAACAGATGTAACTAAACCTGTTGTGCTAGTCCCGATAGCTTCGATTAAAGTGGTATCGGCAACAAAACTTTCGCCATGATACAAGGTATCACCTTTGTGAATAATAGGACCATTATCAACCCAATACGACTCTCCGATAGTTAATGCTTCGTTAAGGTCTATTGATGAGTTTGTGCCCAAAGTAGAGAATGGCTTTCTAACACGAAGTTTAACAGTTGCATCAGTTTGTAACAAAGAGTAGTTGTCCGGATTCAATAATGGGAACCCTACCCACATAGAAGCACCATAAACATTAATGGCACTGTTATCATAATCAGTAGGACCTGTAGATGGGCTTGATGCTGATAGATTATCAAATGCATATTGCCCATTATCATAAGCGGGCATTCTTTCCGATTCATCGTTATAGAATTGGTAGGTAAAACCAATAATTGTAGTAGATTCATTTTGGCGAACAACGTTATTTCTAAATACATATATGTAATGCATACCACCTAACCTTGGACCTGCGAATGGTCCTCCGTCATCAACACGACTAGAAGGATTCCAAATCATATCATCACCGTTATCGTTTGAGAATGCTTTGTCAGAATTTTCTCCGAAAGCCATATTTAAACGTTCACCAGTTTCTATATTTATAGCATACCCAGGAAACCAGCCCATTCCGTATGCGGCAATATAGTTAGGGTCACCCTCGCTAGTACTAGAGCTATTATCTGATGGCCAACCAGATGAGATTCCATCTTTATCGACAGAAGGGGACTGTCTTAGCCGACCTTTTAATGCTCCAGCTACCTCTGACCCACTTATTGTTTCAAATGGTCCAACCCCTATTTCTCCTTTAGTACTTGTTGGATTTGCTCCTATTTCGATAACAGGACAACGTGTCCACATGCTTTTGTCAGAAGTAAATACTATATCAACACTACTTAAATTAGATAAATCATCATAAATTGCATCTAAAGCCATTGGGTAAAATGCACCAGAGGCTTGGGTTAAATCGTCTGGAAGGGGACCCCATAATTCGCTTGCACATAGTCTAGACGGAGCCCACGACCCGTCTAGTATATTTTCGTAAGGAGCGAAATCTTCATATCCTACCATATCGTCAGCAGTAACGCCTACAGAAATCCAGTCAAAAAGTGAATCCCCGTCTACATCATTTATTCCTAATAGCCAAGGCTTAGATTCATCATCAAACGTTAGGGTACCACTAAGTAAGCCAAATGTTCCGTCAGTACTTTGACTAGGTAATTCAGCCTGTTCGGCATAGATAGAAATACCCCAATCCAGCAATAGCTCTTCGTTTCCAACTTCAATATTTCTCGTAGAAAAGATCAGAGTATCTGGCACATCTGTTTCGTACACTACGTAATAAGAATCGTCAATTGTATTATTTTGACCTACCGAAATATTTTCTGTAGAATCTTTAAATTCAATTGTGAAATTACCACCCTTCACGTTTAGGGGGTCAACTATTTTTACGGTTAATGGTGAACCGTTTGCTTCATAAACAGGATGTTGAACAATCCAAGGTGAGCCAGCCATAATGGAATCTTTACTTTCTTGTTTTAAATCGATTGTCAGACCTCCGTTTCCAGAACCTTCAATTCTCGTTAAGGAGAGAGTTTGTCCATAAGAAGAGTTAATGACTGTCCCTCCATTTTCTGGAGACGGGTTATGCGGTATTGTAGCGATAGCATTAATTCCACCAGTTGGAGATTTTGTACTTCCAATATAGGTTGTTTTTTGGGATGACTCATCATTAGGGTCATAATCTGTGTGGTTATTGAATGCATACGATATTCCTATAAAATAATATGTTTTATGGTTGATTAACTTTCTATCCCCTGTAGCAAATAAATCTTCGACAATTTGAATAGAGTGTAATATACCTTTATTGTTGCCATCAACCTCTTCTGTTACATCTGTAAATCCAGATTCTTTATTCAATTTATAGTTGTATAATTTGGAGATATCGTCTCTAATGTCTCCCTGATAGATTAATCTTGCTTTCTCAATATCACCAAGAGAAGAAGCATCTACAGTTCCGTCTTTTACTTGGTAAATTTTATACCCCTGAAATTTGTATGAGCGAAACTCATCTTTGTCAAATTGTGTCATTGCATAGTCGACAACATCATCATCGTTGGTGTCAATGGAATCAGGTGCGATGATAAATGCGTCAATTTCGGAATAACCTTCTTGATAATTATTAGATGAAATTGGATTGTTTATGTATAGAATAATTTCATTTTCAAGTTCTTGAGCAGTAAGTACAGGTGCGTTTGGACCACTTAGTAAACGGAAACAGTTATCAAATAACGCTTGTGTTTTCTCATCTGCTGCAATCATGGCATCGACAGAGCCTTGAGCCCCACCTGTAGCAGACCTAGCCCATACAATTCCGATGGTAATATCATTTACTGCGCCTGGTAGCAGGGTAAATGGACCAGCTGATTGGATAAATCTTCTATCGGCAGGAGTATTGGCTTCAGCAGCTTCTGTCCAACCACGAGGGTCAGTATATCCAGGATCAATTCCTTTTGTTCCCCAGTGTAAAGGGTCTGAATTACCCGGAAACATAAAATCTGCTTCGATTGTTCCTCCAGAGTTTTGATGTCCTGTTCCACCATACACCATTCTTGTTCCGTCTTTCCAAAATGACCTTAAATATTGATAATATTCGGTACCTTGACTAGGGTCGGTACAGCAGGAGGCTCCGTCTCTATTAAACCAAACAAATCTACGCATTCCGTAACGTCCGTTATCTGCAAGACTATCGCCATAACCCACTCCATTAAGTGCTTCGCCTTCGCCTATTCCGAGCGCATTATCTATACCATCTGAATCTTGGTAAGGACCTTCGAAAAAATCGATACCGATTGCTGGAGGAGTAGTTCCATATCCGCTAGCTCCACCATCATCTAAATCATTATCATCACCATTGTAGCAATAGCCTAAACCTTTTTCTACATCGCAACCGACATAATCGTCATTAGCTCCACCTAAGTCAGGATCGCAGAATACTCCAAAATAAGTTTCGGTTAAAGTAAACGAAGATCTGTTAACTAATTCGTAGTTACAAAATGTCATATTATTTACTTCATCATTGGTAGCGAGGCTGAAAGCTTGTGCTCTAATTTCCATACCAATAGAATTAGACCCAGACTCTGTATGTACATTACCTTTATCATTAAATACCCACCAAAGGTTGGCATCGCCATAAATAGACGTTCTTCTTTCTCCACAATCTGTTTCGCTCGTATTTAATTCGTAGCCTGGGTAATCTCCTTCGTTAGGACTATACACACCATCACCGTTTCTATCGTAAAATGGTGCAAGGTAAAAAGCTTCATTATAAGGATCGAAATTTCTACCATGAGCAGGCCATTCATCTATAATAGTTGGCCTTACGTAATCAGGGAAATCATCCGCTACTGTATTAGTACCGTTTTCAGCATCAGCAATTGTTGCTTTGTACCACTTATCAAATCTTGAAATGTCAATTCGATTTGATGCAAAATGACGGTCATAACCTGCGCAGGTAGCAGGATCAATATCAAAAAGTTCTGTGCTTAATGGTCCTGTCCAATAATCAACGTTACCACCTGCACGGTATCGTTGAGCGGCAACTTTAAGTTGCCCAGACACGTCTTTACCGCCAATCCACAAAGCTCCAGCAAACATTGAGTGTCTTCCGGACCCCTTAGGAACTTCAAATTTTGGGTTAGTTAAATCCCACCACATATCACCACCGGTTTGCACAAGTAGTTTTATGTTGTTGATTTCCAAATCAGTTGCTGTTGTAGCAGGGGTACATCCAGCAGCAGTAGTAGGAGAACTGGGACCTTTATAAGCATTGTCGTTATTCCTTCCCATAGAAGAAAAAGCTATGAGGGATAAAAGTATATATAAGCTAGATTTTTTCATCTGTTTTTTTATTACTATTCATTATTATAAGTTAACCATGATGCCCAAACGAATTCTTCTGGGAAGTGTATAGTTGGAAGGGTTATTTACTTTAATACTATATAATTCTCTGTATGACTGTGGGTCATTTTGAATACTAATATCATTTTGAAATTGTGCGGAAACTAAATACCCATCATCATCGGAATTACCAGTAAATCGATGGACACCAATTACATTAACGTTGTTTAGTAGATTAAGAACTTGTAGATAAACATTTAAACCTATTTCTTTTTTCTCTTCTCCCTTTCCAATTTTTAATTCAACATCTCTATCGAACCTAGCGTCAATTCTATAGGTAAAAGGAAGTCTTGAACCGTTAACGGTTCCATCTAATGAACCAGCTGATGGGTTTATTGGAGCTCTTGGTGTTGCTTTCGTTTGTTTATTGTACGGGGTTCCAGAGCCAGCAATGAATAAAAAGTTGGCACCAGCATTAGCAAATAGTTGCTTGTCCATTAAAATGGGGCCATTATAATCTTTACCATCAGCAAACCTGTAATCAACGGATGCAGTAATTGCATGACGTTGGTCATAGCTAAGGGCAGTAAGTGTTTTTAGGTTTGGTTTACCTGCTCTAATTAAACTAAGGCTACTATTTTCATCAGAACCTGTTCCATCAGCATATTGAAGCGTATAAGATATTTTAGCCCACACATTACCAGTTTTTCTTAAATCATAGGCAACGGTTAATCCTTTAACGGTTGCAAAATCGATATTACCGTAACTGATGTAAGACGCAGGAAATGCATCGGTTCGGTTAACAATAGTTACCATATCTCGTAATTCTCTATAGAACGCAGAGAGTTTAAGAGATGAACTGGAGTTCAATTTTTGTTGGAACCCTAATTCGTAGTCGATTGTTTTTTCAGGTTTTAAGTTAGGGTTGTTAACAGCGTTTTGACCAATACTTTGGATGTAATAGTAATCTATTAAGTTTAATCGAGCTCCTGCAGTTGGTCTTTTCGCTAAAACATCATAATGTGCAAAGAATAGAGCTTCATCAGAAACGGGGAAAGAGAAAGCGACCCTCGGCATAAAAGTATTTTGAGGTTTAAAATCTACAAATGATTCTGATGAAATATCTTGCCCATTTGTTTTTGTATTGTCAATTAAAAAGGGAGCAACACCCGTTGAAGTTTTTAATGTAGATGCATCTTCAATTTCAGTTCCTTCGGAATTGTACCACAAATTTGTTTCAGGATCTCTAAAGCCTACAACCGCAGTTGGGCTTTCTAAATTGTCTGTATAAACCACAAAATCTTCACCAATTGTAGAAGGAAGGTTGTCAGGGTCGTAACCTTCGATACCAAGGGAACTTAAGTCAACTCCCGCAGCATAGGTAGGAAAAAACACAAACTCATCGGCTAATACGCTTTGGTTACCATCGTATCTATCTACCCTGAGTCCAACGTTAAATACTAAATCATCGAATGAAAATTTATCTTGAATAAAACCAGCCACATAAATAGGTCTAAAAGCCCCGATAGGTCGTTCTAGATTGCCAAACTCATCTCGCTGGGTAAAATAGTCATCAATAGTTGGATTTCCTCTAGCCATTTCTCCGTAATAATTGTAGCCGTAGTAGGTCAATTGAACACTATTTCGATCAGAAAGAATTTCATCTGCGGAGAAGAAACTAGCATCTAATTGTGCAGGTGTATAAGAATCAAAATCAATCCAAGTGGTCCCATCTGTGTCTAAACCAATTGAATTTCTTAGGTTATAGTCAAAGAAAGATTGACTTTCGACATCGTCAAAACTATCATATTCACCTGGTGAACTATTTAACCTACCATATTGAATAAATAGGTAGGGGTTTACACTACCATCGTAAAAGAAATTTATAGAATCTAAACATGATTGATTGGCAGTATCGGTACACAAGTTTCTAATATGGGAGTTGGTATATAAACGACCAAGGGTCCACATCGATCCAGGGTTTAGCACATATCTTCTGTCTGACCTTTGTTCGTATTCGAACCCAACTGTTATTGCATGGTCTTTAATATCTGCCGAGCCTTGTGCAGTGAAACGGTGCTGGTTTCGTTTTTGCTTATCGAAAGATTGACTTTGGTATGAGGGTCCTCTCCATAAGCCATATATGCTAGCCGCATTATCTCCATTCACTAATCCCCCGTTTTGCTGAATATTATTAACATTTCTCAGGTAATAATTGTTTATACCACTTGCAAGTTGAGCTGGATCCTGCGCGGCAGCGTAGTCGTATATAGGTCTGCCTTGAGATTGAGTGGCAGCAAAGTCCCACCCATACAGTTCGTAGTAATTTGCAGTGTAGTTGGCAGCCAACTGGTTTGTCTCCGCTGGTTCAAACACAATTAATGTATCTGCATAAGTTTCGTGATTATTTATCGCTACTTCGTGAACTACATCGTAAAAGGGTTCTTGTAGAGCGGTAAATGAACCTATATAACCATAGCTAAAAAGATTGTCTTTATGGGTTTCATCATAACGATTTCTATAGTTTTCTTGGTAATCGTATTGAATGGTATAAAATGCGTTTTTAATAGTTGAAGCAGATTCCTCTTCTTGTTCTGCAGTGTTGTTATTAAACCGTTGGGTAAACCTACCATAAACTCTCCAATCAATATCTTTAATAACGCGATTGTTGTCCCAATTAAGTAATGAGAAACTGTGATCAGCATTTGTTCCTCCTAAAGCAAAATCATTTCGATATTGATAATCTATATTTCCTCCGAAAGTTAGACTGGCGTTTTGCCCTAAGTTAAAATCTAGTTTTCCTTAAACGACAAAGCCTTGTTTTGCTGCGTTTTTCTTTGTTTAACTTTTTCTAAATCAGTTAAACGTAAGAACTCTGCTTCTTGAAATGTACCAGGTCCAGATGTAGCGTAACGTAAAGGGTTTTCATTAATTTCAGCTAATTTATCTTCCTTAATATACCAAACACCAATTCCAGACGGGTTTTCGTCAACTATATTAGTGAAGTTACCTGCAAGGAAAAAACCAACTAAAGGCTCAGTTTTATTACCAGCAGTGTCTTTTTTGAAAATTATTGGACCTGAAAGGCTGTATTCAAGAAGGTTGTAACCATAAGCATCTAGCCCAACCATTTTGTCGCCCATTTTGAAACCTGAGGTAATGTATTCTAAACTTCCAAACACATCTTTAGAAACCCCTCTAGTTGTAATACTAATTATACCGCCAGTAACATCACCATATTGAGCTGGTATACCACCAGTAATTACGGTAACTTGCTCAATTGAAGATTGAGGAAGGCTGGAGCCACCTCTAACTTTAATACCATCTATATAATAATAGTTGGCATCTGATCTACCACCACGCATATTAATGTCGCCAGAACCATCGTCTTTCGAGTAAACACCACCAACTGTTTGAGCAATAGAGGTTGCAGAACGACCGGGCATTTTATTAATGTCGTCACGGGTTATGGTACCACCAGATGCAGTATTATCTTTAGAGATAAGGGGCACTGTGTATTCGATAATTTCAAATTCCGCCATTTCGATAGCAGTACTAGCCATTTTAAGGTCTTGGAAAGTTATTTTATCAGCACTAATAACTAAGCCATTAATTTGTAAAGGTTGGCATCCTACAAATCTTGCTTTAACGGTATAAGAACCAGGAGGTATAGGTTTGATGGTGTATTTGCCGTCAAAGTCTGTTACTCCACCAGCCATTTGAGTGCCATTTGACTCGAGAACAACGTTAACAAATGGAAGCGGTTCGCCCGTTTCTTTATCTATAACATTACCCTTTAATGTTCCTTGACCATTTTGCGCAAATGTCAATGTAATTGAAGCAAGTGCAATAATAACCGTAGAAAGTACTTTTCTTAGCATAGGTTTTGATATTAACTTTTTATTTCCTCTATAAAATATAAGCGGGTAAAGATAGAAATAAAATACTGTCAAAAGCAAATTTTGAAGTCATTTGAACGACAGATATGTCAAATATAGGAAAGCAAAAAAGAAGACAGGAGGTTCAATTATTTTTTGGTCGATTTTGAGATGTAAGTGGTAAAAAAAGGATTGACGATTTAGTATTTTGGTCTGTTTAGGATGGTATCGTAGACAATTGCTTGTTTTAAATCTATCGCGTCTTCTGGTAAAGTCCTATTCGAATTGTCTTTTTCATCTTTTAAATTGAATCTAGCCTGGTGTTCTTTTATTATTTCTGAGGTTGTTTTTTCTGAGTGTTCTAAATCATCAATATGCTGAGATTTTGAAGTTGTAGGTACTGGGTCGTTCTGTGATGTAGCATATACGGGTTCGACATGGTTTTTTGGTTCAGGATCTTGCCCAACAAACCCCCGTAGTAAATTTTCTATAGCGCCCTTAGGTTGTTCGTTACCGTTGGCAGATTTTTTTTTCTTTTTTAGGAATCCTGAAATAAGTCCAATAATTATTATTGCAAAATATATTAAATCACTAGCATCCATTAAAATCCCTTTTTTCTATTTTTAAATAAGCGAATTAAAAAAAAGTCGCCCTTATGTTCATTTATTTTTTTTGCCTTCTTTTTCGATTTTTTCATTCGCTTTCTTGTCTTTTTGTCCTGTATGGCCATGTGTTTTTCATACATTTCTCTTTTTGCCTGCTCTTCTTCGGCTTTAAGCCGCTCTTGTTGCTCGATAATTCGTTGTTCTTGTTTCTTTTGCGATTCGCCATTTTGCGAAAAGGTAGATGAATAGGCAACTATTAAAAACGTAATCAAAAAATATTTTTTACAAGAATTCATCGATTTCGTACGTTTGTAACGAAACATAAAAGTATGAAATATTTTATTAAGATTTTTACACTTCTTATTTTATTGATGTTTTTAGGATGTAGGAAATCATCTGATAGTGGAATTCCTTATGTGCAGGTTAGCATTCAGCTCTATACAACTGACCCAATTTTCTTTAATTTAAGCAATGTTGGTGGTTGGGAGTATATCAATGGGGGTTCGAAAGGTATTTTGGTATATCGAAGTGGTATTGATGATTTTAAAGCTTATGATCGGCACTGTCCGTATCAGCCGAGTGATGTGTGTTCTAAGGTCGCAGTAGATTCATCAAACATAATTGCGGTTGACACCTGTTGTAATTCTCAATTTGTGATTACTGATGGAGAGGTAACAGGTGGTCCAGCAGTGCAACCATTAAAAGAGTATCAAACTAGTTTTGATGGAACTGTGTTAACAATTACGAATTAAGCTAAGTTTAAAAATAGCTTAATAACAAAGAAGGCTTCTCGATCGAGAAGCCTTCTTTGTTATTAATTGTAAGCTAATTTTTAGTATCTGTAGTGGTCAACTTTGTACGGACCTTCAATTTTCACATCAATGTAATCGGCTTGTTCTTGTGTTAATGTTTCTAACACAACACCAATCTTAGCTAAGTGTAATCTGGCTACTTTTTCATCTAAATGTTTTGGCAACATATATACCTCATTTTTGTAGGCATCAGTGTTGTTCCATAGCTCTAATTGAGCTAATGTTTGGTTGGTGAATGAGTTACTCATTACAAAAGAAGGATGTCCTGTTGCACAACCTAAGTTTACCAATCTACCTTCTGCCAAAAGAAAAATAACGTTACCGTTAATGTTGTACTGATCAACTTGTGGTTTGATGGTATCTTTTGTGTTGCCGTATTTATCATTTAACCAAGCCATATCAATTTCGTTATCAAAATGTCCGATGTTACAAACAATCGTTTGATCCTTCATTGATTCGAAATGCTTTCCTGTTATAATGTTAAAGTTACCTGTAGTTGTAACGATGATATTTGCTTCTTGACAAGCATCATCCATTTTTTTAACTTCAAACCCATCCATTGCAGCCTGTAAGGCACAAATTGGGTCAATTTCAGTTACAATTACTCTAGCCCCTGCACCAGCTAATGAAGCCGCAGAACCTTTCCCAACATCACCATAGCCTGCAACAACAGCGACTTTCCCTGCCATCATTACATCTGTAGCTCTTCTAATAGCATCTACCAACGATTCTTTACATCCGTATTTGTTATCAAATTTAGATTTAGTAACAGAATCATTCACATTGATAGCGGGCATCACTAATGTGCCTGCTTTCATTCTATCATATAATCTGTGAACCCCTGTGGTTGTCTCTTCAGATAATCCTTTAATTCCGGCACACAATTCGGGGTATTTATCAAAAACCATATTGGTTAAATCTCCACCATCATCTAAAATTAAGTTTAATGGTTTACCATCTTTAAAACCCATTATTGTTTGGTCAATACACCAATCAAAATCTTCATCGCTTAATCCTTTCCAAGCAAAAACAGGAACACCAGTTGCAGCAATTGCGGCAGCAGCTTGATCTTGTGTAGAGAATATATTACAAGACGACCAAGTAACCTCAGCACCTAGCGCTGTTAACGTTTCGATTAATACTGCGGTTTGAATGGTCATGTGTAAACATCCAGCAATTCTCGCTCCTGCTAATGGTTTAGAGTCTCCAAATTCTTTTCTTAAACTCATTAAACCTGGCATTTCGGCTTCGGCAATTGTTATTTCTTTACGACCCCACACGGCAAGTGAGATATCCTTTACTTTGAAGTTTATAGTGTCTACTGACATATTAGGTTTGTTTTTTTGTTTTTTAAATTTTAAGGAATGCAAATATACAAAAACAGCCCTAACTACAATAGTTAAGGCTGTCAAGTTGCAGGGCAAACTCACACTTTTATTTTTAAAACATGAAAGTCAATGATATCAGTCACTTTGATTTTTAGTAAGTTTGATATTCAAAAACAGGAAATCGTAACTCATTGATTATCTGCGCAAATAAAAAAGTGTGAGTTTGCCCTGT
>JAESTK010000186.1 GCA_016763645.1 Flavobacteriales bacterium | reverse complement strand
ATTATACATTAATGGTATTAATCATCCATTAACGGGTTTGGTATATATTTGAGCCGTGATGAAGGAGGTGTTTCTTATTATAGGGGGTAATCAGGGAGATGTTAGAAAAACTTTTGACGATGTTAAACTTGAATTAGAGAATAGGGTTGGGAACATCGTAAAGCCATCATCAATTTATAGCACTGTTTCATGGGGAGATGATAGTCAGCCCGATTATTTAAATCAAGTATTAAAAATTGAAAGTGAGTTAAGCCCAAGAGAAGTTTTGAAACAATGTTTAGAAATCGAAAAACTGTATGGTCGAATTAGAGATAAGGAAAACCAATGGGCATCGCGCACCATAGACATTGATATATTATACTGTAGTAGTGATATTGTTGATGAGGCTGACTTAACGATTCCTCACCCAAGAATGCACGGTAGAAATTTTGTGCTAATCCCACTAGTTGAAATAGCTCCAGATGGAATTCATCCTGTTTTAAAGAAAACCAACTCACAACTACTAAGCGATTGCCAAGACAAATTAGAAGTAAATGCACTATAACTATATAGCCATAGAAGGAAATATTGGTTCGGGAAAAACTTCTTTATCTACAATGTTAGCCGAAGAATATAATGCAAAACTGATTTTAGAACAGTTTCAAGAAAATCCGTTTTTGGCTAAGTTTTATGAAGATAAAGAACGATATGCCTTTCAGGTAGAGATATCTTTTTTAACGGAACGGTATCATCAATTAAAAACAGAACTAGCTAACAGAGATATATTTCAACCACAAATAATATCTGATTACTTTATTAATAAATGTCAAATATTTGCCAACTCAAATTTACAAGACGATGATCGTAAACTGTTTAATAGCCTGTTTACCATCATCAATTCTTCACTTCCAAAACCAGACTTAATCGTTTATTTATTTCTGAATTCTGAAACCTTATTAAATAATATCAGTAAACGGGGCAGAATTTTCGAACAAAAAATCGAAAAAGAGTACTTAGAAACGATTCATAAAAATTATTTCGAATACTTTAAACAATTAAAAGATAAACGAATTTTGATAATAGACACAACCAATATTGATTTTGTAAAAAATACTGATGATTATCAAGTAATTAAAAATGTAATTGCGGAAGAGTACCCGTTAGGAACGACCAGAATTATCTTATGAGGTTTATTCACAATTCAACATTAATAATGAGCAGTACATTAGTTTTTAATTAAAAAAACATTGTTTACTATTGCACATAACTATAAAAAAAGCATTATAGCAAAGAGTTAACATTATGAAAAAGAGAAACTTACAAGTAGGAACATTTATCGCAATTGCAGCAATAGGAATGGTTGCATGTAATCCGCTAAATAAGATGGCGAAAAATGCGGCAACAGTAACGTATGAAGTTACGCCAAATCCGTTAGAAATGCACAACGACAGCGTTTCTATTTCGATTAGTGGTAAATATCCCGAAAAATATTTCCATAAAAAAGCTACAGCAACCGTAACTCCAACAATGGTTTGGGAAGGTGGTTCAAAAGAGTTTAAAGCAATCACATTAATTGGTGAAGCTGCCGAAGGCGAAGGAACCAAAATTGCCGTTGCAGGTGGAAGTTTCAGCTTTAACGATAAAATTCCTTACCAACCTGGTATGGAAACTAGTGTTATTAATGTGAAAGTAGTTGGCGGGTTTAAATCTAAAACTAAAGATTTTACAGAAGCAAAAATTGGAGATGGCACAGTTGTTACTCCATTATTAGTTCAAAGTGATGAGCGTCCAATAATGGCTGCTGACAAATTCGTGAGAATCACACCGGAATCTTATAATTTAGACATTCATTACGGATTACAACAGTCATCAGTAAGAAGTGGAGAGCTCCGCCAAGATGGTTATGTAGGGATGAAAAAATTCATTGAAGCAGGTATAGCTTTAGAAGGTAAGTACGCTTTTAAAGGAGTTTCAATTTCGGCTTACGCATCACCAGACGGAGAGTTAACTAAGAATGATGAATTAGCCAACCAAAGAGCTGAAACTGCTGCAAAAGCAATTGCGAGAGATTTCAAAACAATGAAAGTCGAAGCAGCTGATGCTGAAGGTTTTTACAACAAAGTAGGTAAAGGTGAAGATTGGGATGGTTTTAAAGAAGCGGTTAAAGCTACGAACCACGCTGATAAAGATTTAATTCTGAGAGTTCTAGAAATGACTTCTGATTTGGAGGCAAGAGAGCAGGAAATAAAAAATATGTCGGCTACTTACGATTTCTTAAGAAAGGATGTACTACCTCTACAAAGGCGTGCAATGATTACAATCAATGCAGAAAAAGTTGGTTATTCTGACGAGGAAATTGCTGCAATGGCAAAAGCAACTCCAGATTCTCTTAACGTTGAAGAATTACTTTATGCAGCTACGCTTACAAAAGACATGAACGAAAAGTTAGCCGTATATCAGTCAGTACAAAAAGTGTATGCTGCAGATTGGAGAGGGCATAACAATGCAGGTTACATCTTATTGTTGCAAAACAAAGTTGACGATGCTAAAGCAGCTTTATATCAAGCAGCAAAAGCTTCTTCTAGTAACCCTATTGTAAACAACAACTTAGGCATTTGTGCAAGATGGAAAGGAGATAGAGCTGGAGCAAAAGAGCTATACAATGCAGCTTCGGGTGCGGGCGCTGAAGTTTCATATAATATGGCTATCATTAATATTATGGAAGGTGATTACGCTAGTGCAACTAATAATGTAGCTGCTGAAAAAACTTTTAATGCAGCATTAGCACACTTATTAAATGCGAATCCTGATGGGGCTACACAAATTATTGATGCTTCAGAAGCTAAAGAAACTGCTGACGGCTATTACCTTAAAGCAATTGCTGCTGCGAGAACAAAGAACAAAGAAAATTTTATATCTAATCTAAAAAGTGCAATCGAAGCAGACGGCACGTTTAAAACAAAAGCCGCAGGTGATGCAGAATTTGTTAGTTTTAGAGAAGATGCTGACTTTACCAGCTTGGTAAATTAGAAAATTTATTATATTCGCTTATTATTAAACCAAATTTTATAAATCTAAAACTAAACAAAATGAAAAAGGTTTTAACTATTGTTGCGGTTATCGCAATGACATTGTCTTTCAGTTCATGTAAAAAATCATACGACTGTGAGTGTACTGATCTTGGTGGTGCAACTACAACTAGAACAGAAAAAGGTAAAAATGCTACGGATGCATGTAACGATTCAGAGGATACCATTATTGGTATTCCAATTGAAGACTGCGTTCCTGCATAGAGTTTTTTGACTTGAAATATTATTAAAAAAAGAGATTGATTTTCAATCTCTTTTTTTTTTGTGAAAAAATTTAAAAAAATATCGTTGAGAGGGCTGACAAGAATAGTTGTTGGTTTGTTTTTTGTCGTTAGCGGAATAGCGAAATTGTATCCCGTTGAATCTCTCGAAGTGTTATTAGTTAAATCAAATATATCTACATGGCTAATTTCGCCTCTTTTTGCTAGGTTATTAATTGCTTTCGAGATTGTTTTAGGGGCGTTAATAATATTCAAATTGTGTATAAAAAATGCACTTTACGCTTCGTTTTCGACCCTAGTTATATTTACCATTTATCTCGTTTATTTTATTGTTCTTTTTGGCACAGGTGAAGACTGTGAATGTATGGGCTCTCTACTAGAAATGAAGCCCCAGTACTCCATTATAAAAAACCTAGTTCTTTTAGCGCTCATATACTATTTGCTAAAAAAACAAACCCGTATTGTTTGGCTATCGAAAAAATGGAGAACAAAAATCTCAGTTCTTGTTATCCTTATTGGGATTTCCTTGCCGTTTATATTAAACCCTATTGAAATTTCCGATGGAGAAAGTAATTACGTAATCACTGAGGGAGAAAAAATTAACGCAGACCTTGCAGAGGTAAATTTTAGCGAGGAAAACGTTAACCTATTGGAGGGTCGAAAATTAGTTTGTTTTTTCTCTATGACATGTAGCGCTTGTAAACTTGCCGCAAAGAAGATTACTGTTATCCAAGAGAAACGGGATAACGAATTACCGATTTATATCATTTTTTTAGAAAATAAAAATCAAGAAGTAGCATTGCCAAAGTTTTTAAACGAAACAGGAGTAGATAATATCACTTATATAGTTTTTAATCGTAAACGATTTTTCGCTACATCAGATGGGATTTTACCCTTTATTCTACAGCTAGATAATGGGGAAATTAAAAAGATGTCTAATTATACGGATTTGTATCCTGAAGAAATTGATTACTTTTTAATGAAATAATTGAAGTTGTTGAATTTTATGAAAAATGAATTTATTACATTTGTTTACGACTAAAAAGAATAGTATGAAAAAATTTGTTGCAGTAGGTTTAGTAATGTGTTCGATAATTGTGTTTTCGAGTTGTAAAAAAACTACGATATGTACATTTACAGATTCTGAAACAGGGGTTGTTACCACAGATACTGTAAAAACGGGTGAAATGCTTCATGAAGAAGCTGTAAATCAACATACAAAAAACGGCTGGGTTTGCCAATAACTGGGTTTAGCTTCTAGATGCCATTTCCCAAAGTACTATACCCACACTTACTGATATGTTGAGCGAGTGTTTTGTTCCAAATTGCGGAATTTCAACAACCGTATCAGAAATATCGATAACGTTCTGTCTAACACCATTCACTTCGTTGCCAAAAATAAGCGCAATCGGCTTTTTTTGATATTCGAAGTCGTTTAGCATAATCGTTTTTTCTGTTTGCTCAATTGATGCTATGGCATAGCCTTTATCCTTGAGTTTAGCTACACAATCAGATACGGACACGCAGTACTCCCAATCGACAGACTCTGTCGCTCCTAGAGCCGTTTTTTGAATTTCTCGATGGGGTGGCTTGGCTGTTATACCACACAAATAAATCTTCTCAACTAAGAAGGCTTCACTAGTCCTAAATACCGAACCAATGTTACTCAGACTTCTAATATCATCCAACACGACTACAATCGGTAATTTTTCAATCCTCTTAAATTCTTTTAATGACGCTCGTCCAAGTTCTTCGTTTCTTAATTTTCTGTTCATAAGTGGTGATAACTTCGGTTGACAAAACTATAACATCCAAGACCAACTTCATATTTTTACTTTCCTCAATTATAATGGCAACAAAAGAAAAAAAACTAGCCAGGGTAACTCCATTAATGAAGCAATATTTTGCGATTAAAGCAAAGCATCCAGACGCGTTGTTGCTATTTCGTATTGGAGATTTTTATGAAACGTTTGTGAAGATGCCATCAAAGCATCTAAGGTTTTAGGGATAGTGCTTACGGCTAGAAATAATGGTGGAGAAAAATTAGAATTAGCGGGCTTTCCTCATCACTCAATTGACACCTATTAACCTAAATTGGTTCGAGCAGGAATGCGAATTGCAATATGCGAGCAATTAGAAGCCCCGAGCAAGGAGAAAAAAATTGTAAAACGAGGTGTTACAGAGTTAGTAACTCCTGGTTTATCGATGAGCGATAAAGTTCTTGACCATCGCTCTAATAATTTTTTAGCGGTGGTTCATTCCGATAAAAAGCACACTGGAGTAGCGTTTTTGGACTTATCTACTGGAGAGTTTTTGATAGCGCAAGGCTCAATCGCTTATATTGATAAATTGCTTCAGAGTTTCAGCCCTACTGAGGTTCTGTATCAACGAAATAAAGAAGTTGTGTTTGAAAGCAATTTTGGAGATAAATTCCATACGTTTTGCCTAGAAGATTGGGTGTTTACAAACGAGTTTGCCGATGATATTTTATTAAAGCATTCCAATACCAATTCGTTAAAGGGGTTCGGGGTTCAAGATATGCCTTTGGCTACAATCGCAGCAGGAGGAGCGTTACATTATCTGGCAGAAACGGAGCATAAACAAATAGGACATATTACTTCTATTTCTAGAATTGAGGAAGAAAAATACGTTTGGCTCGATAAGTTTACAATCCGTAATCTTGAGCTATTTTACTCGCCAAACGAGGGTGCAACAACGTTATTGGAAATCATTAATAAAACAATTTCACCAATGGGAGCCAGGTTATTGAAACGCTGGATGGCACTCCCGTTAAAAAAAGTAGCAGCGATTCAGAATAGATTAAATGTGGTTGAATACTTGAAAGATTATTCTGAGCTTAAAGCCAGTTTAGCTCAACATATTAAGGAGGTAGGCGATTTAGAACGGTTAATTTCTAAAGTGTCTGTTGGTAGAATTACCCCCCGCGAAGTTGTGCAACTAAAGTATGGGTTAAATGCAATTCAACCTATAAAAGAGGCATGTGTAAACGCATCAAATGATGAACTTAAAAAGATAGGAGACCAATTGAACCTGTGCGAATTTATTCGAGAGAAGATTGAAACCGAAATAAATGAAGATGCACCCTTATTGGTAAATAAGGGTAATGTAATTAAAGAAGGAGTTAACCTAGAGTTAGATGAATTACGTAACATTGCTTTCTCTGGTAAGGATTATTTAGTTCAAATTCAGCAACGAGAAGTTGAACGAACAGGAATATCTTCCTTAAAGATAGGTTTCAATAACGTGTTTGGATATTTTTTAGAAGTAACCCATGCGCATAAAGATAAAGTACCAGAAGAATGGGTTAGAAAGCAGACACTAACTGGAGCGGAACGTTATATAACTGAAGAGCTTAAAGAGTATGAAATAAAAATATTGGGTGCTGAGGATAAGATTAAAGTCCTTGAAGCTAGATTGTTTACCGAGCTAGTGGTTAGTTTGGCTGATTATATAATTCCAGTACAAAACAATGCTAACCTAATTGCACAGCTAGATTGCCTGCTTTCTTTTGCAACTTTGGCAATCGAATATAATTATTCGAAACCTATAATTGACGATTCTCATGATATTGATATTATAGGAGGAAGGCATCCTGTAATTGAGCAGCAACTCCCGATAGGAGAACCCTATGTTACCAACGATGTCTATTTGGATAACGAGAAGCAGCAAATTATTATGATTACTGGCCCTAATATGTCTGGTAAATCGGCTTTGTTGCGTCAAACTGCGCTGATTGTGCTCCTAACACAAATGGGAAGTTTTGTTCCCGCTAATCAAGCAAGAATTGGCGTGGTGGATAAAATATTTACTAGGGTAGGGGCTTCAGATAACATCTCTTTGGGTGAATCAACTTTTATGGTTGAAATGAATGAAACGGCAAGTATCTTGAACAACCTGTCAGATAGAAGTTTGGTGTTGCTCGATGAAATTGGTAGAGGAACGAGTACTTACGATGGCGTTTCTATTGCCTGGGCAATTACTGAATTTATTCATGAAAACAAATTAAGGGCAAAAACCCTCTTTGCTACTCATTATCATGAATTGAACGAAATGACTAATTCATTCAAGCGAATTAGAAATTACAATGTTGCAATAAAGGAGATTAATAACCGAATAATTTTCCTTCGAAAATTGGTGCCAGGGGGGAGTGAGCATAGTTTCGGGATTCATGTTGCGCAAATGGCAGGAATGCCGACTAAAGTTGTGAAACGAGCCACTAAAATTCTTGAACAATTGGAGGAAAAAAACGGAGTCGGGGGCAGTAAAAATACCAAACCAAAAATTAAATCTCAAGCAACTGAAGATTTTCAATTAAGTTTTTTTCAACTTGAT
>JAESTK010000287.1 GCA_016763645.1 Flavobacteriales bacterium | reverse complement strand
AGCTCAGCTGGATAGAGTATCTGACTACGAATCAGAGGGCCGGGCGTTCGAATCGCTCAGGGAGCACCACTTTAAAAAGGACTCACGAGAAATCGTGGGTCCTTTTTTTATGCCTCATAGTATCAACTGCTATTCAGTATACCAAAAAGATACAAGTAACCTATATCAGCTAAATTTTGATTTGAGGTACCCCTACAACAACCATATTTAAACATCTAAATAGGCTTTATAACCTACTCAATATACAAGAGAGCTGGCAAAATCCCATAGCCCTCCATGACACGTCCTGTATTGTGATACTTAATTATCCATAAAACATCACGTCCGCCTTCTTTTGAGAACCCTTTAAAGTTAGCAAGCACTTATCACATCGTTGTGGCACTGTTTTTGCTGGACTCAGATGTTTGGCTCAAAAAAGGCAATCCGCTTATCAGCGTGCAGGAGACAACTTTGGGACTGGTTACAACAATGAAAAATCAGACCTTACTCATGTTCTCGCTTATGCTTTTTGTTCTGGTTACATCTGTCACTATCGCTAATAATTATGGGATACCCACTGCAATCCTATATGAAATTTCACAAAAATTTGGTGAACCTGCAAAAAAACGTGTTATATCTTGGCAGGAGTTGATTCAAGACAACCAAGGAAACAGTGAGTGGCGAATTATCAATGCAGTCAATACTTTTTTTAACCAAGTCCATTTTATTTCTGACCAAAAACATTGGGGAATTGAAGATTACTGGGCAACACCTCTCGAGTTATTATCCACCAATGGCGGCGATTGCGAGGATTTTTCTATTGCCAAATATTTCACACTTCTTGA
This sequence comes from Flavobacteriales bacterium, assembly GCA_016763645.1. GTDB lineage: Bacteria > Bacteroidota > Bacteroidia > Flavobacteriales_G > NORP312 > NORP312. The sequence continues at coordinate 7,267 of JAESTK010000287.1, read as the reverse complement.
ACTGGGTATTCCTGACAAACGACTACGTATTATGTATGTTAAAGCGATAAAATTAAACCAAGCACACATGGTACTCACCTATTATGAAACACCTGATAGTGAACCTCTTATTCTCGACAACCTTATAAATCGTATCAAAGCGGCATCGCAACGCCCTGACTTAATGCCTGTTTACAGTTTTAATGGTAGCAACCTTTGGATGTCCAAAGAGCGTGGCCAAGGGCGCAAAGTTCAAGGTGGGTCACAACGTATTAACTTATGGCGTGACCTTAATATTCGTATGCAACAAGAACGAAACCTTGGTTACAGTCACACAATCAAGAGTATGTCCAAATAAGGGGAACATCATGACTTTATCTAAACAACTGTATGCACTGATTACACTTATTGCATTATTTATGGGTTTAGGAACCCTTTATATCAGCATTCAAAATACGCGTGCTTACCTTATGTTACAGCTTTCAACGCAAACACAAAATGCTGCTGATTCATTGGGGTTATCTCTAACTCCCTATATGAAAAACAACGATATTGCAGCCATGGATAGCATGGTCAATGCTGTATTTGATAGTGGCTACTACCAGTCCTTGTCCCTAACAACCATGACTGGGGAAATCATGATCTCCCGTAAAAACACCACCCAGATCAAAGGGGTTCCCTCAACTTTTATAAACTACTTAAACTTGCGCACACCCGAGGGTGAATCCGTCATTATGTCGGGCTGGAATCAAGCGGGCATTCTCAAACTCAAAGCCCACCCAGGCATTGCTTACAAAAAAGTGTGGGATGCTTGTAATGATCTTTTATTGTGGTTCCTGCTTGTTCTTATCTTATCTTTCATCACCGCATTTATACTTTTAAGAATGATACTCCGCCCACTTCATGCCGTAGAAAACCAAGCCCTAAAAATTGCTGAGCGCGAGTTCCCCATCGTCACCAATATACCCAAAACACGAGAGCTCAAGCGAATTGTATTGGCAATGAATAAGATGTCTCAAAAGGTTGAAAGTATCATCAACAAGCTGAGTACACGCGCTGAACAGCACCGTAGACAAACATATGAAGATAACCTTACAGGTTTATTTAATCGGCAATACTTTATCACTGCACTTGAGCATAAAATCAAAGATCCTGAACAGGCTGGGAATGGTTATATTACAATCGTTCGCATCAATCACTTCGCCGAGTATAACAAAAACTTTGGGCACCAAGCGGGTGACGACCTCTTACAATCCATTGCCAAGCTTCTCATGCAAACCAGTGAAAAAATTAATATCGCAGCCTTATCCCGCCTTTCAGGGGTAGATTTCGCTGCCATACTTCCACTGGCAGACTTCAAAATAGCAACACAATTTGCACAAACACTGTCCCATGCTTTCTCAATGATGAATCATGAACATGCCCAACATATACATATTGGTATGGCACCCTTTGAGCAAACATCAACAACAGGCAACACACTTGCAAACGCGGACACAGCACTTGCCTCCGTACAACATCAAGGCACAGGTAATTATAATATCCAGCAAACACAAAGTGAGGCTATGGGTAACCACGCTTGGAAAATACTGATTCAAAAGTCACTCTTAGAAGAACGCATTACTTTTTTAATGCAGCCCATTATGTACGCCCATACCAAACCTAAACAAGGAACCTTGTACCATGAAGTACTTATGCGTATTCAAAACAGCTCTGGAGAAAATATATCTCCAGCATCATTTTCTGCTATGGCAGAAAGAGTGAACTTACATCTTCAGGTGGATCAATATGTTATCCAACATGTTATCCAATTACTCAACAAACGAAAAGTACAATCCTGCTTGGCTGTAAAGATTTCAGCACTTCACCTTAATAATGCTAATTTCTTATTTTGGTTACAGGAGTTACTACAGCAACATACATCTGTAGCCTCTAAGCTATATTTTGAAATTTCAGAACATGGGCTCGCACAAAACATAGAAGCAAGCCGAAATTTCATAGATTTGGTTCAAAAACAGCATGGGAAAGTCATCATGGAACACTTCGGAACGCAAAAAGAATCTTTCCAAACCTTACGCCAACTTAAAGTGGATTACATCAAACTTGATGGAAGCTATGTAGCTGGTATTATGGAGAATAATGAACATCAATCCTTCATTCAAACACTGGTGGATACTGCCTATAGTTTAGATATAAAAACCATAGTGGAACATGTGGAAACCCAAGAAGAGGCAGATTACTTTAAAAACTTAGGCATCTTAGCCATGCAAGGTTATCTTATAGGAAAACCATCAACATTATCCTAGTCTAAGAAACTTTATATCCAGCATCAGAAACACAAATAACTAGCATTATTATTATTTTATAATTAGAATACGAAAAAATAGATTTTCGAGGTTAACATGAAAAAACTAACAGTTTTACTTATTGCATTTTTCATCAGTTTTTCGTCTGCACATGCAGAGATAGATATTGCTGCAGCACTACAATCTGGTCAAACGGAACAAGAAGTGCTTGCTCAACTAACTGAATCGGGCATGGATATAACAGATGCTGTTGAAGCAATGATTGAGGCATCCCCAGAAAATGCTGCCTCCATTACAGCAGCAGCTATTGCTAGTGCACCTGAGCAAGCCAATGCAATTACACAGGCTGCATTAATGGCAGCACCTGAACAAGCCGCCGCTATTAATCAAGCGAGTCAGTCAGCGAGTGACCCAACTGCAAATCTAGGTGCAACAGCTTCAGGCCCTACGCCTGGCGTAACTGCTCCTGCATTCTCTACACCTACTTCTACCCCTTCTGGTGGCGGTGGCGGTACTGCTGCAAGCCCAGCTTAATCAAGCTAACACCAAACAGCATAAAAAGGCTCAGTTCACTGAGCCTTTTTTATTGCCTGAATCATGAAAAAACTTAGAACAGAATCACACACAACCTTAACCTTTATATATTTAGCGTTAATATTTTGGATGCCCCTACCTTTAGGTAGCAACCGTGCTTGGGCGTGGTCTGTTATGGAATTGTGGATATTCTCTTTAGGTTTAGCAGTTCTTATTTTATACATACAAAATAAAATAACTTTGCCCAAAGCCTTACATCATGCAAAACCTATACTCATTTTATTTTTATTTTACTTATTATGGTTAGTACTCCAAACCATACCGCTACCTGCATCATTCATCGAAACCATAGCGCCACATGTTTCCCAACTCAGCCTCACACAAGACCCTACGGCTTGGGTAAGTATATCTGCCAACCCATCAGAAACAAACAAAGTATTATTGCTGAGTTTATCCTTTGTTATATTTTTTATACTATTATTAATCCTTATTGATACCCCAAAGAAATTAGTCTGGCTTATCTATACCATACTCGCCGCAGGTCTATTTCAAGCAACTTATGGTTCATTTATGGTTCTCACAGGTATGGAGTACAGCTTCTTTTTTGAGAAAGAATCTTACCGAGGCTCAGCCACTGGAACATTCATCAACCGCAACCATTTGGCGGGTTACCTTGAAATGATACTCGCTATAGGCATTGGCTTTATGATTTCAAAGCTTAGCAATCAACGCAGTCATAACTGGCGTGATCGGTTCCGTCATGTATTGCACTTTTTATTAAGCAGTAAAGTGCTTATTCGCATTGCACTTATTTTAATGTGTATCGGACTGATTGTTACTCACTCTAGAATGGGAAACTCTGCATTTTTTGCCAGCTTATTAATCAGCGGTATGTTATTTTTAAGTATCTCTAAACATGCTTCACGAAGCACAACCCTATTTCTAACCAGCTTAATCATTCTTGATATTGTACTTGTGGGGTCTTGGGTAGGTATTAATAAAGTTGTCAACCGCATCGAAGGCACAAGTTTAAGCTCTGAACAACGCGATGAGGTTGTACGCGACAGTTTAACCTTGATTGCAGAACAACCGCTTGTCGGCATTGGTGCAGGTAACTTTGCTTCCGTATTCCCACATTTCCAACAACAGGATATTACGCTTAATTATTACCATGCCCATAATGATTACATCGAATTTTTAGTGGAATCTGGAATCGTGGGTACTGTTATTCTTGGATTAGCCGTATTGTATGCACTGTTCATCGCCATCAAAGCCATGCGAAATAGGCGAGACCCTCTGCTTTTGGGCATGGCTTTTGCCAGCTTCATGGGTATTTTATCTATTCTTATTCATTCATTTGTTGATTTTAACTTACAAATACCTGCCAATGCCGCCATGTTTATTTTACTCATGGGTTTGGCAGTCATGAGCGCATCCATGTCTGCGGCGAAACAGCATCGTTTCTAACCCTCGCAGTCATGGTTGATGACAAACGACCTTTTGCGTTGCTGGATCGAAAATTAAACAGAAATAAGGTAACATCTGGTAATTTAAGATGATGTTTAGCACATGGTTCTTTTGTCTGGTTCTTAATACACTTTGCAAGTTGTCCAACATCTTATATCTTAATACAAGCGAAAGCTCAGACCAACGCGCAACAGCCACTTCTGCCATGATGACGCGCACAGGTTCAAGTGATTCCCCCAATAATAAAGCTTGGTTTATGGCAACATCAAACTCCTTATCCATTTGACCTGCTTTGTGTTTGAATAAAGCTAAATTTGCCCATGCTATAGCCCAAGATGGGTTTACTTCTGTCGCAACCCGAATTGAATGGACGGCTTTCTCATACCAAACAAGTTTTGCAAGTTTTGTATATGGCACAACTTCGGCTGTGAATTCATAAAACCGCCCCAAATCATTATGATATTCAGCATTGCTGCTATCCCAATCAACAGCAAGCTGCATAGCGTCATAAGTCCATTGCCAACTGTTTTCTGAAGGTGTTTTAGTATGCTTCTGCCAACTTTTAAACTGATTCATAGCCAAACTATGACTAACTGCTGCTACACCCCATCGCATGGATAAGAATAAAGCAACAACCAGCACTGCCAATAAAAGTAAATATATTGCTTTAGCCATATTGGATTGTACATGGTCTTTCACTGTATGTAATGGCTATTAATTCTTTTCTTCGGTATAGCCATATTGATCATAATAACTTCCGTAGCCATATGGGTTATGCCTATGTGCTTTGTGGGTATCAAATTGATTCAGAATAACGCCAATCAAAGGCGCATCAACTTGTTTCAACTTTTTGATGGCATGTTTAATCACTTTATCCGAAGTTGCATCTGCTTTAACTACAAATACAACACCTTTCGCATATTTGGACATCACCAATGAATCACTCACAATTTGAACAGGTGCAGAATCAATAATAATCCTATCGTATTTGGACTCTAACGTCGTTAGAATTTCCTTAAACTTCTTCGATGCCAACAGCTCCAATGGATTAGGGGGAATAATACCTGCGTGCATAATATCAATATTAAACGTTGAACTGGTTGAAATACAATCTTCAAGCGAAACTGAACCCGACACCAATTCAGACAAACCATTATCTTTGGTTATGTCTGAAAAGTTCTTGGCTACTGTAGGGCGGCGCAAGTCTGCATCAATCAGCAACACTTTTTCCATTTTACCCATAACAATCGCTAAATTAGCTGCCACCGTTGATTTTCCTTCTCCAGGTACAGACGAAGTTACCAAAATAACCTTATGTGGGTTATCAATCGAGGATAGCATAATACCTGTGCGTATGGTGCGTATGGATTCGGTGAACATATGGTGTGATCCATCTGTCATTTCTGCCAACATGTCTTCTCTGCTCAAGTTTTTAGACTTAAATTGAATAAAGGGTAATAAACCCAAAAGAACAACACCAAGCTTTTCTTCAACTTGATCAGCTGTGCGAATCGTGGAGTCCAGTGCATGTAACAAAAACACCAATAGAATACCAAGCATAATCGTGGCAAAAAATGTAAGTAATACAATCATCTTTTTCTTAGGTTTGACAGGCTCTAAGGGTACAATAGCCGAATCAATCACACGCGCAACAGCAGCCTTGAGTGTGCTGGACTCATCAGTTGTTTTAACCCGATTCAAGAATGTTTCATAAAGTTCGCGTGTCGATTTCACTTCATGCTGAAGCTCTTTTAATTTGACACTTTTCCTGCCCAATTCACGAACATTTTCTTTGCCCCGCTGCATGGCATGTTTGGCTTGGCGAAGTTCATTTTTGACGGCAATGATTTTAGGGTGCTTAGCGCCATAACGTAAACTTAATTCAGCCAGTTTGATTTGTGCCGCCATCACTTGTTTGGTTTGTTCGGCAAGCTCTTGGCTAACAAGTGAGTCAACACTATCATCCAAACTCACCAGCTTTTCTTGTTCGATAAACCGCTGCAGCTTGCTTTCTGAAAGAGAAAGTTGTTTCTTTATCGATGCCATACGCTCACGCATCCAAGCTGTAGCTTGTTGGGTCAAGTCCTTGCGTACATCAATGCTATCTTGGATATAAGCTGTGGATAAAGCATTCACAATATCGGCAGCCTTTGTAGCGGAGGTGGATTCAAACGAAATCTCAATTAAATTGGTTTTTTTGACATTCTGCACTGTCATATTTTCACGAAAATTATTTAATAGTATCTGATGCACCTGATCTGCAGACATTTCATCTTGGTCATCACTTTTCAAAAAATCAAAGAAACCTTGTTTGACCTCTAAAAAAGGAAGCAGCTCAGTATCTTGGTCTAAGTTTAAAGCTTCAATCACTTTTCCAAGCACAGGTGCAGAGCTGATGACGGCTTTCTGCGTGTTGAAATAAGCCTCATCACGTTTACCAACATTAAATAAGTCTTCCATGGATGCTGTCTTGGCTTGTTCGGGTTCGAGTAATAATACGGCTGTAGATTTATAAATGGGTGGCATTGCGCTGACCAAAATAACCGCCAAAAGTGTTACAATGCTTGCTAAGCCAAGGATATGCCAAATCCGACCGCGAATCACATCCCAGTAGGCTGACAAGTCAATTTCTTCTTCAATAAAGTCTGGTTTGGTGCTGTCCATGTTTGATGCTGCCATTAGAAAAAGCTCTGTTTGATATACACAGAATCTCCTGAAACAATTTGCGTGCCCATACCTTTCTTACCAACAGTGCGCTCTACACCAGCTTTAGAGGTGATGAGTGTACTACTTTCAGAAGCTCGCTCAGTCATACCGCCAGCTAAGGATACAGCTTCCCTAAGTGTTAAACCTGGGCGTAAGGGATAACTTCCTGAGTTTTTCACTTCGCCATATATATAAAAAATGCTCTTTTCAATCACAATAGAATCATCTGGACTGATAATAGCATTCACATCCACATATGTTTTCTGCGTTGTTTT
>JAESTK010000014.1 GCA_016763645.1 Flavobacteriales bacterium | reverse complement strand
TCTAAAGTAATAGTAGCCTTTGTCGTAATGGAAAGTTCCTTTTATATGTAGATTTTTAATTGGCTTAGTAATTATTACTTGGGCCCGAGCAGGCTCAACATCATCATCCATAAATTGCTTGGCAAAGCCATTTGAACAAATAATAACATGGTTGGCTTTAATGGTCATTCCTCCATTAAGCAATAAATTAACATAGTTTCCTGAATCATCTAGGTTTTCGACTGTAGCCCCGTTTAGTAACTTAACACCTTCTTGCTTGGCGAGAGCAAGATAAGCGCTCATCATTTTGCCTGTATCAATTTGAGCTTCGAAATTATTTTTGATAAGACCAATAATATTATCAAATCCAAAAGTGTTTTGGTGTACTTGAAAAACTTCACCTCCAAAATCGTTTTTCAACAAAGCATTAAACTCACTGATTTTATCTTTACAATTTTCGAATTCTTGATGTTGGTCCGGTTTAAAAAGTTCGAATCCACCATTTTGCTGGTAATCGAATTCAGTCTTCCCCAACAGGTTGATGAGTGTTTCTAGCCCTTTTTTGCGACTGCGAATTAATTCAACTAACTCATCTAAAGATGAGCTTTTAAGGTCATCTAAAATTTCTCCAAGAGAACCAAAACATGCAAATCCAGCATTTTTACTACTTGCTCCCCAGGGTGTCATTCCTCGTTCTAAAACAAGGACATTAAGTTTAGAATTCGTTCGTTTTAGGTGAATAGCTGTCGATAAGCCAGTAATTCCGCTACCAATAACAACAACATCGTTATTGCCAATAAATTCTTTGTTTTCCCAATAGCTGAAATTCATATTCAAATGTAAATATTCTCAGCAATCCTTTGTAGTATATTTGTTACTTAAAATTCAGCGATGAAAAATATAAAAATGGCAATATCCTCTTTCTTTATCAGCTTAATTAGCATTGGAGCATCAGGACAATCAGATGAAATTATGGAACCAAAAGAATCTATTTACAATTATTCTATACAATCGTTAACTGGGGCTGACATTAATCTAGCAGATTTTAAGGGCAAGAAAATACTTTTTGTAAATGTTGCTTCTAAATGCGGGTTTACTCCTCAATATGAAGAGTTACAGAAACTCAGTGAGCAATACAAAGATAAATTGGTGGTTATAGGCTTGCCGTGCAATCAATTTGGAGCTCAAGAAGGAGGTTCTCATGAAGAAATTGCAACTTTTTGCCAGGTTAATTATGGTGTTACATTCTTAATTACCGAAAAAATTAAAGTGAAAGGAAAAGAGCAACACGACATTTATAAATGGCTAACCTCTGAAGAGATTAATGGAAAATTAGATTCTAAAGTAAAATGGAATTTCCAAAAATATTTGATCGATGAAGAAGGACGGTTAATAAATGTTTTCTACTCCTCCACTACTCCATTATCGAAAGATATTACTGCACTTTTATAAGTAGTGAAAGACATTTTTACATTTAATATCATATTTCCTTGGCTTATCATCCTTTTGATGGGGGCATGCTCAACTTCTAAAAAGACTCTTTCGGTGTCTAGTGAAACAAATTGGTTTCCTTTAGAGATGGGGAATTATTGGGTTTATACCGATAGTATATGGAAAAATGATGTTTTTATAAAAGCCAGTGTCGATACAATTCGGGTAATTAAAATATTTGATTACAATGAGTTTGATGCGTTTCTACTATCCAATAAGACAATTTTTTACGCCAAAGGGGACTCTATTTATCAAATTCATAAAGAAGAATCAGGTAGGGATGAATCTTCGCTTGCTTACTATCGATCTGATAGAAGTAGTTTTCAATGTTCTATTGATGGTGATCGAATATTTCAAAGAACAGTTTCGAGAAGCAACGGCAACTACCTATATACTGATGAATGTGAAAGCACAACGATTATTGAACCAATGGTGGGCATTAGGGAAACTATTTTTCAAAACTGTAATGTTACCAACATTGTAAAAAGAAAGCGTAATTTAATATCCTATCAACTTAAATAGAAACATTATGAAAAAAGCTCTACTCTATCTTTTTATAGTATTATTCATCGCGCCAGTGTATGCTCAGCAATACGAAGAATGCGGCACCGTTAGAACTGCAGAGGAAGAACTTACAATAAATTCATTTGTCGCATCCTATCGTTCCGGTTTGCTAAATGTACAACGCGATTTGGGAGATAGTTTAGTTCCCGTTAAATTTCATATTATTTCAACAGATGCAGGAACCGGAGGTATAGACAGTGCCTTTGTTTTCGATGAACTCGATTCTATAAACACGCATTATAAAGCAGCAGGCATTGTTTTCTACCATTGTGATAATATCGATTACATCTACTCTAGCAATTATTCCAATTTTGAAAAAATAGTAGATGAAACGCTCTGCGATTCACTTGATTTAGCTAATGTAATTAATATTTATTTTGTCCCAGGACTTTACAAAATAGATGGAAACGGCTCTACCATAAATCTTTGTGGGTACGCATATTCTAGTGGTACAAAAAATAGAATTTTAATGAAAAATAGCTGTTCTACTAATGGAAGTACTCTAGCTCACGAACTTGGGCATTATTTTTCGTTACCACATACGCACAGCACAAGTACTGGCGATGAGTTAGTAGATGGAAGTAATTGTAGTTTTGCTGGCGATTTATTTTGCGATACCCCTGCAGATCCAGTACTTTCTACTTCAGTGGTTAATTCTTCTTGTGATTACACAGGGTCAGATACGGATGCAAATGGAGATTTGTATGCACCAAACACACGAAACGTAATGTCATATTCACGTAAATCTTGTCGAAATCAATTTTCAGCTGAGCAATTAGCACAAATGGGGGCTTATTTGGTTAGCTATAGGTATTATTTACACTGCCCTTCAACGGTGTTGCCAAACAGCATTGAAGAATCAAACAACAAAGGGGTAAGGTTTTCGGTTTCGCCAAACCCTTCTTCTGGTCAGTTTGTAATTAATTATATCTTATCAAAATCGTCTGAATTAGTAACAATAACTCTTACCGATGAAATAGGAAGAATTGTGTTCAGTAAAGTAATCACGACATCAATACCAGTAGATCAGTACAATTTTGATGATTTAGCTTTAAAAAATGGTATCTACTTTTTGGAATTGAGAACAAAAGACAATAGTCATACAAAAAAGGTTTT
>JAESTK010000329.1 GCA_016763645.1 Flavobacteriales bacterium | reverse complement strand
TTTTTTAAGAGCTTAAAAACTGAATGGGTTTACAAAAATGAGTACATTCGAAAAACTGATGCAGAAACTTCAATATTTCAATGGATAGAAACTTGGCACAACCGAAATAGACGACATTCAGCATTGAATTACAAAACAATAAACGAATTTGAACTAGAAAATATTATTTATAAACAAGCAGCGTGACCCTTAACTTGGTGTCCAGAATTATGTTGCAAGTCCACTAAACTTAGTAGTGCGGTTTACAGAGGTGTGTATGGAATGATAAAAATTTTAGAACTATGCGATACTTATAATGATAGGTATTCAATACAGAATTCGAGCTACACTATCAATGGTCTTCTTATTTCGACAAAAATAAATCTTCAAAATTTACTTGCTTGTCAATACCCAAAGTTCTACTTCTTCTGAAGAACGCCAGTGCCGATCTCGCGTTGTTTTTTTAGAAGCTGCTTTCACAGATTTTTTTAAACATTTTTCTAATTGAAATCTCCCACCATTGGCTAGTTCCTTCTCGATAGGATGCTCCTTCGTTACATTTGTAATTTGAGCTAAATTCGAGAAAATGAGCACAAGCTTTCCTTCAGGTAAAAGCCTTTGTTTTGCTTCTGCAAAAAAATCAGGGAATAGGTTTTCACTGTAGTAAATTGCTTCATCAATTCTATCCAAATCATGAGATTTGGGCAACCAAGGAGGATTAAAAACAATCAGTTCAGTTTGTTTTTCCCACTTGCCAAAAAGATGTCCAAAGTCTAATTCTATCTTGCGAGATAATTTTGTATCTCCCATAAACTCTACTAAACCAATAATCACATTTGGGTTTGTATCCGTCCCAAAAACCTTGTGAAAACCATGTTTTACCATTTGTAAAGAAAGTACTCCACTCCCAATTCCTACATCTATTGCTGATTTTTTAGGACCCTTGTAGCGTTTCAACCAATTGTCAAAGAGCACCAAATGCTCAAAACGTGTAGGAAAGTAAGTGCCGTAATAGGGATGTATTTTATTTCGCAATATAGGAATAGTAATCCCCTTTAGGTACCACTGCCAAGCACTATTTAGCCCTTGTACTTGAGGCAAGGATAGCAAGAAATCACTAGTTTCGGGATAAAGTTTTTCTAGCCAACCGATGTTAGGAGACTTATTTACTACCAATTTATGATTTACAATTTCTACCAAAATAAGGTTTGACAGCTTATGATATTCTGATCGATACTCTCTTTGTTCCTGAAAAGACTTGTTCGGAAATTTTCTATTTAGGTGCGTGTGTAATTCCTTTAGAAGCACCAATCCATTATTATAAAATTCTGTTATTAATATTGGGTTACCGTTCTCTAAAGCTTCAATCGTAAGTTGAACATCTGCTCTGCGGTTAAACGACTCTGTTTTTTTTCCAGACTCTATAGGTTCTGGCTTATTTACCTTTATATCCGTAATCATCGATTGGTTTTCAATTCGTACCCAAAGGTAAGAATCCTTACTGGCGATTAATACGACTTATGTAGATGATAAAAATCTTATTTTGAGCCCAAAATAATCGTTGGGTAACATTGTATTTTTTTCTTCCTTTGCTTTCATCAAATGAGTAAGAAAAAACTAACCCATAAAACAGAAATTAGAGTTCGGTTTAACGATGCCGACCCATTGGCAATTGTATGGCACGGCAACTACGTACAATACATGGAAGATGCCCGAGAGTCTTTTGGCGAAGCCTATGGTTTTCGATATTTAGATGTGCATGGCGAAGATTACGTTATTCCGCTTGTCAACGTCAACGTAGATTACAAAGTTCCCATTCGCTATGGCGAAAAGGCTATTGTAGAAATCGACTTTATTGATTCACCAGCTGCTAAAATTATTTTTGACTATCGAATTTACCGAAGTTCAGATGGATTACTTGCAGCTACAGGACAAACTACTCAAGTTTTTTTACACAAAGAAACACTAGAATTGCAGCTAATAATTCCCGAATTTTATGCCAAATGGAAGGGTAAACACCTTGCTGAAGATTGAATAAAGCTTATCTCATAGCGGACAACATGATTTCTTCATTGGGGTTTAACTCTGCTGAGCATATCGAGAAATTGCGTCAATCGAAATCAGGGATAAAACCTTGTGACGATGCATTATTATATCCAACTCCGTTTCAAGCATCAATAATTGACGAAAGTCGATTAAACGAAATGAAATATGAAATTGATTCAGCTGATAGTTATACCAAATTAGAGCAGTTGCATATTTTATCAATTAAAGACTGTGTCTCTCAAGTTAATATTGATGTAACATCTGGTAGAACGCTTTTTGTTTTTAGTACAACCAAGGGAAATATAGACTTATTGGCCGAGAATTATACAGGAGGAATCAATGTCAAAAGAGCTTATTTACACGAAATGGCAAAAGTAGTTTCGAAGTATTTTGGCAACCCTGTAAATCCGGTTGTAGTTTCTAACGCTTGTATCTCTGGAGTGTTGGCGGTAAACATGGCAAAAGACTTCATTGAAGCTGATTTATACGATAACGTAATTGTTACCGGAGGAGATTTGGCTGCTGAATTTACCATAAGTGGCTTTCAATCGTTTAAAGCCATAAGCGAAACCCATTGTAAACCTTACGATATCGTGCGTGATGGAATTACAATTGGCGAAGCATGCTCAACAATTTTTTTAAGTAAAAATCCTAATGGCTCAACTATTTTAATTGCAGGAGGCGGAAGCAGCAACGATGCAAACCATATTTCTGGCCCATCTCGAACTGGTGATGGACTAATGATGGCTTGTGAAAAAGCAATGAACGAAGCAAAAATAGAATCTAGTAATATTGATTTTATTTCGGCTCATGGCACCGCAACGGTTTATAATGACGAAATGGAAAGTAAGGCATTCAATTGGCTAGGGATTCAAAACGTGCCATTAAATAGTTTTAAAGGATATTGGGGGCACACCCTTGGCGCAGCGGGAATCATCGAAATAGCTGCTTCGGCTCACTCTATGCAAAACAACGAATTGTACAAAAGTGCAGGGTTCGAAAAAATAGGAACACCAGAACCATTAAATGTTATCGATAGCTACCAAAAGAAAAAAGTGGATGTGGTACTAAAAACCGCTTCGGGTTTTGGAGGATGCAATGCCGCAACAATTTTAGTTAAAGGATGAGCGAAACGTTAAAAATAGTATCTCATTCGGTAATTAGAAATAGTTCAATTTCTGTTAATGGGAAAATGGACTTTACCTCTGGTGAAAAGGATTTCAAACCATTTATCAAAGGAGCATTCCGTCATTACGATTTAAAATATCCTAAGTTTTTTAAAATGGATAACCTGTGTAAATTGGCAATGATTGGGGCTGAGGTGGTCATTAAACACTCTGATTTAGGCAATATTTCTAAGGAAAGAATAGGAATTGTTTTATTGAACAGAGCATCATCTCTAGAAACAGATAGAGCGCATCAAAAAACGATAGATAGTAGAGAAAATTATTTCCCTAGCCCTGCTTTGTTTGTTTATACCTTGGCAAATATTATGGCTGGAGAGATTGCAATCAAACATAAGTTTCAAGGGGAAAACATGAGTTTTGTTTCTTCTGATTTCGATGCAGAATTAACGCAAAATTATGTTGCTAATTTGTTTGCAACTAACAAAGTTGAGGCGTGCCTATGCGGATGGGTAGATTTTGATGAAGAATCTTACGAAAGTGTTCAATATTTGGTGGGGGTAAATAAGTCTAAAAATACTATTTTTGACAACCAAACAATTAACGAAATTTATAACGCAAAATAAAAGTCATGGCTGAGTTAGAAGAACAATTGAAGTCGCAAATAATCGAATCGTTAAACTTAGAAGATATTGAAATCACAGATATTGAAACTGATTCAGCACTGTTTGGAGGTGGATTAGGCTTAGATTCCATTGACGCGTTAGAACTTATTGTGATGTTAGAGAAATTTCATGGAATAAAAATTGACGACCCAAGTCAAGGAAAAGATATTTTTAAATCAGTACAAACGATTGCTGATTTTATTAGAGCACAAAAGGCGTAGCCTTCATGTCAACGAGAGTTTTTGTAACAGGATTAGGCACAATTTCTTCTATAGGAAATAACGTAGAAGAGTCGTATCAATCTTTAGTCAACTCCAAAACAGGAATTGGTGAGATGACTCGTTTAGATTCTAAACACAAGGTAAACAGACCAATAGCTGAGGTTAAGTTATCGAACAAAGAGTTATCTAAACTCGCACAGGTTGAACAACAACATGGCTATACAAGAACAGCCTTATTGGGTATTGTGGCAGCACGTGAAGCTGTTCGGGATGCGGGAATCCAAAGTGAATTGTCATCTGATAGAATAGGACTTATTTCGGCAACAACTGTAGGAGGAATGGGCGAAACAGAGCTTTATTACAAAAAATTTCTGGATGCTGATAAAAGCGGTGATTACCTCGATTATATCAATAGTCACGATTGCGGAGAAAGTACGGAACGAATTGCAGATGAATTGGGGCTTAAAGGATATCAAAACACAATAAACACAGCATGTTCATCTTCAGCTAATGCAATATTACTTGGCTCTCGTTTAATTAAACATGGCATTCTCGACAAAGTAATAGTTGGAGGAACGGATGCTCTTTGCAAGTTCACTGTAAATGGGTTTAACACCTTAATGATATTGTCGGATAAAGCCACACAGCCATTTTCAGCAAACCGTAAAGGGTTAAATCTCGGAGAAGGTGCTGGGTTTGTAGTAATTGAATCAGAAAAATCATCAGAAGGAAAAAAGAAATACAGTGAGGTTGTAGGCTACGCTAATGGTTGTGAGGCGTTTCATCAAACAGCTTCTTCGCCAGAGGGTGATGGTGCGTTTCAGGTAATGACAGAGGCACTTGTAGTTGCGGGGTTAAAAAGTACCGATATAGACTACATCAATGCGCATGGCACATCTACAGAAATCAACGATTTATCTGAAGGCACTGCTATTCAGCGAGTTTTTGGAGATAACATTCCCAAAGTAAGTTCAACAAAATCGTTTACAGGGCATACATTAGGTGCTTCAGGAGGGATTGAAGCTGTTTTTTCAAATTTAGCAATTGATCGAAAAACAATCTTTCCGAATTTAAGTTTCGAAGAGCAAATGCCTGAGCTTAATTTTCAACCTCAAACTGAGGTGTTGCAAAATGTTGAGGTAAATAATGTGCTATCGAACGCTTTTGGCTTTGGAGGAAATAACTCGGCTGTAGTTTTTTCGAAAGTTTAATCGGTATCAAGTTTATCATCGATAGCTTTCTTTAGCCGAGCCTTTTCCTTAAGCCTCTTAAAGCGTTTAATCTGGTAGCGAATATATACGGTTAGCCCACCCAAAAACAGGATGGAAACAAATCCAAATACAAACCATTCACCGGGTGCCATTTCTTCAATCATTGTGAGGAGTTTCGCTTAACGTTTAGTGTATGGTGTTTTTTTATTTTTCATTAATTGGTGAATTACTCATTTCAAAAATAATTTCACCGCCATTCATAATCTCTTGATGGGATAATAATGTACCGATTAGTTTTTTTCCATTAATGGTAACGCTTTTCACATAGACATTTTCATTACTCTGATTTTTGGCTTTGATTATCAATTCATTTCCATTGTCTAAGTGCATTTTAGCTTCTTTAACTAGTGGACTACCTAACGCATAATAGGGGGACCCAGGCGTTACAGGATAAAAACCTAAAGAACTAAAAATAAACCACGCACTCATTTGACCTGCGTCATCATTACCGCAAAGTCCATCAACTGTTGGCGCATACATGGTTCTCATAATCATTCGAACTCGCTCTTGGGTTTTCTCAGGGTGTTCAGTCCAATTATATAAGTATGGAATGTGGTGACCAGGTTCATTTCCATGAACATAATTTCCAATAATTCCGTCTCGAGTAATATCTTCGTGTTGAGCGATATATTTCTCCTCAATGTCAATTGTAAATAGAGAATCCAAATGATTACTGAATTGCTCTTTTCCTCCCATCATGGATATCATTTTATCAATGTTTTGAGGGACATATAATCCGTAGTTCCAAGCATTCCCCTCTATAAAACCTTGTCCATGAGTGTCCATAGGGTCAAAATTTTCTCGAAAAGTTCCATCTGCTAATTTTGGTCTCATGAAACCAATTTTTGGGTCGTAAACATTATTATAATATTCAGAACGGTTTATAAATTCTTCTTTTGCTTGAACATTGTTTATTTGTTCAGCCATTTGCGCAATACACCAATCATTGTATGCATATTCTAATGTTTTAGAAACAGATGAGTGACTTTTATCATCTGGCACATATTTATAATCTATATAATCTCCTAAACCATCAAAGTATCGCACATTTGCTGTGTTTATGGAGGCTTGTAAAGCTCTTTTTTTGTCAAAGTCACCAACATTTTTGATCATTGCATCAGCAATAACAGAAGTTGCATGATACCCAATCATACACCAATTCTCATTCGCATAATGACTCCAAATAGGTAGCATATTGTGTACACTTTCATCATGGTGAGCGAGCATGGATTTTATCATGTCATTATTTCGTTCGGGCTGGATGATGTTAAATAGAGGATGTAATGCGCGATAGGTATCCCAAAGAGAAAAGACGGTGTAGTTTGTAAATCCTTTTGATTGATGAATATTTTGGTCCAAACCTCTATATTGACCATCTACATCCTCATACAAGATTGGCGATAAGTTGGTATGGTACATGGCTGTATAGAAATTTATCTTATCACTATCATTTAAAGTAGTTACTTCAATTTTAGATAGTTCTTTATTCCACTTAGCTTTAGTTTCTTCTTTAGTTTTATTGAAGTTCCAAT
>JAESTK010000185.1 GCA_016763645.1 Flavobacteriales bacterium | reverse complement strand
GTTCTCATTTTTTTAAACAAAATTCTGTTAACAATATGATAACGCTTATCTGCGGTACCAACCGACCAAACAATCAAAGTCAAAAATTTATCAACATTTATAAAACGCTGTTAAAAAAGCGGAATGTTGCTTGCAAAGAAATTTATCTAGAACACCTACCAAACGATTTAGCTTTTGCCAACGATGTCATCAGTACTGCTACCAAAGAATTAAAGTCGGAAATCGAACAAAAAATGATTCCTGCAACCAAGTTAGTTATTGTTGTGCCAGAGTACAATGGGAGTTTTCCTGGTGTGTTAAAGTCTTTTATTGATTGCATTGAACCCAAACATTTCAAAGGAAAAACTGTTGCACTGGTAGGCGTTTCAGCGGGAAGGTCTGGGAACCTTAGAGGGATGGATCACCTTACGGGAATTTTTCATTATTTAGGTGCTGAAGTTTTAGCAACAAAGGTTGATGTTGCAAACATCCATACAATTATAGATGAAAATGGAAACCCGAATGACGAAGGAGTTATTAGAAGGATGAATCGACAAATAGATCAACTCGTTAAATAATGTCAGAAATAATAGACAAACTTGCAGTATTAGAAACCGTATCTAAAAAGCTAGAACCCAACGAAAAAATACGCGAAGAAATTCACAGACCTATTATAAATTACGCCCAGCATTTTCTCAACACCGTAAATCAAACCAAAGTTTATAATAAAATTGATTACGAAATTGAAGACCACTTTCCTTCCGATTTCGATGACCAAGGCGAGCCTATCGAAAAAGCGATAAATCACATACGCGATTACGTCCATTTTCCTGGCTTAAATCCGGCATCTGGTGGTCACTTAGGCTACATTCCTGGTGGTGGGATTTATACCGCTGCTTTGGGAGATTACTTGGCTGATATTGCTAACGATTACGCGGGAGTTGATTTTGCAAGCCCCGGTGGAGTTGCTATGGAAAATTCGCTAATTCAATGGATGGCAAAACTCGTTGGCTATCCAGAAACTTGTGGCGGAAACCTTACATCTGGGGGAAGTATCGCAAATTTAATTGCCGTAACTACGGCTCGAGAAGCACACAATATTAAGTCTGCAAACATTCCCAAAACGGTAATTTATTTGAGTAAACAAGCGCATCATTGTGTTGATAAAGCAATTCGAATCGCGGGGTTAAAAGAGTGTATTCTACGATATATTGAAATCAACGAAAAATTTCAAATTGTTTCTGAAGGGCTCGACAAACAAATTAAAAAGGACATTTCGAATGGGCTACAACCATTCATGGTAATTGCTTCCGCAGGGACAACAGATGTTGGTGCAATTGACCCCTTGTCAGAAATCGGGAAAATATGCAAAACGCATAATCTTTGGTACCATATTGATGCTGCGTATGGCGGATTTTTCATCCTTACAGAAGAAGGAAAAGAAAAATTAAAAGGCATTGAGTTAAGCGATTCTGTTGTACTCGACCCTCATAAAGGGCTTTTCTTGCCTTATGGGCTGGGCACAATCATCATCAAAAACAAGAAAAAAATGCATGAAGCACATCATTACGATGCAGCCTATTTACAAGACGTTGCTTCGACTGACGATGTCCGCTCTCCTGCCGAATTATCACCCGAATTAACTAAACCATTTCGAGGATTACGCCTTTGGTTGCCACTCAAAGTTCATGGAGTTAACCCATTTAAAGCGTGTTTAGAAGAAAAGCTATTGCTTACCAAGTATTTTGTTCAAGAAATTCAAAAAATTGATGGTTTCGAAATCTATTTAGAACCTGAACTTTCGGTGGCAACTTATCGATACGTGCCAAAAACTGGTGATGCCAATTTGTTTAATGAAGCGTTGGTAAAAACAACCCATGAAGATGGTCGTGTATTTATTTCCTCCACTACAGTTAATGGCGTTTTTGTTCTTCGATTAGCCGTTCTCTCGTTCAGAACACATAAAGACACAATCGATTTGGCTATTGAGGTACTAAGAGACGGTGTTGAAAAAGTACTGTCAGAAAATACTTTTGCTGAAACTGTAAATTGATGGTACTTTTGGGGCCTGAAACTCCCTTCAAAACATATTCAGATTGCCGTAGATCAAATGGCTTCTTTACCCGGTATTGGTAGAAAAACTGCACTTCGTTTGGTGTTACATATGCTCAATCAGGACACTTCCGATGTTCGGGCTTTCGGACAAGCTTTTGTTGTACTAAAAGACAATGTTCAATTCTGTAACACGTGTCATAACATTAGCGATGCCCCCCTTTGTTCCATTTGCTCAAGTTATAAAAGAGAAGCTTCCACCATTTGTGTGGTTGAAGATATGCGAAATGTAATCGCCATCGAAAACACCCAGCAATACACTGGAGTTTACCATGTTCTTGGTGGAATTATTTCACCCATGGACGGCATTGGACCTTCTGAACTAAACATCGACTCGTTGGTTAACAGAATAGCTAAAAGCGAAATTAAGGAAGTGATTATGGCTCTAAGCACAACTCTAGAAGGAGACACAACTAATTTTTACATCTACAAAAAACTCAGCGAATATAATATCGATATTACCACTATTGCTCGTGGAGTTGCTATTGGCGATGACTTAGAATACACCGATGAAATTACGCTTGGTCGCTCAATTTTAAACAGAATGCCATACAGTAATTCACTAGTAAAGTAATCTTACAACTTTACCCAAACTACTTTTTTTGTTTCGAAAAACTCTTCAGAAAAATGGTCTGAGAGATTAAACACGTTGTAATCTCGCTTTACTTCGGCTAATTCATCAGAAATATCGCCTCCCTTTAAATACAGAATACCATTCAAAAGCGAGTTGTTGTTTTTCTTTAACGTTTTGCCATGCACCCAATTAATAAGGGGTTGCATGCGGGTTACCGCCCTACTGAGTACAAAATCGTATTTATCTTTTATTTTTTCAGCTCTGCCATACTCTGCCGTAAGGTTTTTTAAACCAATAGCTTGAGCAATCTCATTCACTACCTTTATTTTTTTACCGATAGAATCTACACAATGAAAGGTGCAGTTAGGAAACAATATAGCTAGAGGAATCCCCGGAAAACCGCCTCCCGTACCAACATCTAATAAAGAAGTGTTATCTGCAAAGCTGATAATTTTCGCAATTCCTAAAGAGTGCAGCACATGTCTTTCATATAATTGGTCAATATCTTTTCGGGAGATAACATTTATCTGCTCGTTCCAATCAGCATATAACTCTTCTAACTCAGAAAACTGAGTAATCTGCTTTTTCGATAATTCGGGAAAATATTTTTGAATCAACTCTGTTCCACTCATAAAAACAAATGTAAAAACAATGTTCGAATCTCGAATGATGTTTTAATGCTAAAGCTTGACAGGTGTTTTTTGTTCAAATTCGTTTTAATGAGATATGAACGACCCTGCTATGAAAAGTGCAGACAGGTAAAGGCGATAAGCCTTTCCACCTGTACAAAGCCAAAGCTGAGTATTTTGTTTTTACTTTTCATTTACAAAAAACCAAAACGAATTTTTGGCGTTGTTTTCCAAAAATACGGACTTTAAATAAACTACTATCAGGGCATTTTTTATAGCTAATGTTCAAGTTATGTTTTATTGCTATAATTCTGGATTAATGGAAGATCCTTTTATAATTGGTTCACTGCCCAGGTTTAGTCAACCTGAAATATATCGAACTTTTATGACTTATGCTCGTAGTTTTACCATGAGGTTCTTGGCAATTGGTACATTAATTTTTTGTTGTTGTCAGAATTTGATTGCACAAACGACAACGTGGATAGACACTACAACTTTAACCTATATTTCCAAATGGGATACTGCCTCTAATAGTTGGTATAATACGGGAAGACGATTAGCAACGTATGGTCTTGATGGTGAAGATATCGATTACCTAGTACAAGATGGAGATACTATATCAAATGTATGGTTGAATTATATCTCTTTTACTAAAACAGATACGGCCAACAAAGTCGATCTCTTATATAAATATTGGGACGACATTAATGCTGAATGGACTGATTTTAATAGTAGAAAGGTAAGTAACACATATGATTCTTTGGGTAACGTAATAGATTTTTCATGGTTGAATAACTGGGATTCGTTAGCTGTTAATTGGGATACGCTGTGGCATTATATGTACCATATAAATTATAATAATGATTCTACGATATCTTCAAGTGTAACATACGGTTATGATGTTTCTTGGAAAAAGAAAGATTCAATATTTAACGAATATTTCCAAGGTTGGAAAATAGGCCACCATTATTTATATGATGATTTGAATAATTCTTGGAATTATTCAAGTAAGGACTCCTTGACCAGGATAAGCGATGTGGAAAAACAATATTTTGGAGATATTTCCAGTAATTTTTATTGGAGAACATACTATAGAGTTGAGTACAATGATAATGGTGATATTCTTGAGCACATAAAGCATCTTAAAGATACTGTTTCTAATAATTGGGTTTATTGCAGTAAAAGAAATTCAACATACGATATTGACAATCACCTAGTGGACTTAATACTAGCTAATTGGGATATAACATCAAATACATGGATTAATTACTTAAGAGAAACACTTCATAATGGTATAAACACCAGCTTGAAAGAGTTGAAATTTGCAGAATTCAAGGTGTATCCAAATCCAACACATGACTTATTAAATATTATATTTAATATGAGGCAGACAGGAACTTTACGATTATATAATATTGTGGGAGTAGAGGTCAAAAATATTGAGCTGAACGATGAATTGACTTCGGAAATCTATTTAGCAAATTTACCAGTTGGAGTTTACGTATTGAAACTATCACAAAAGGGGGAACCTTCAATTTTAAGGAACATCATTGTTGCGAAGTAAATTCTGCTATATTTTTCTAAGTAATCCCACCGTTGTCTTAAATAAACAATCGTTTGAGGTTCGAGGGCAACAGAATTTTATGAGGAAGGCAAATTCTAAATTCTTCTACGCAAGTAAGTTACTCGAGCAACTACAGGGCGCTAATACTGCTTAACTATAGGCTTTTTGTTTCCCCGCCTACAATTATTACAAATTCAAAAAAATTAATAAAGCGCGTCATTAAAACAATTTAAAATAGATTTCGTTACTTTGCATAGTGCGTAGAATTGGAGCCATATTATTATTGACCATTTTTCTAACCCCAACGTTAGGGTTTTGTATTCACAAACATTATTGTGGCGACTACCTAAAAGAAGTTAATTTCTTTGTCGATGCCAATGAAGACAACTGCTGTGGGTCGCAGGAAGAAATTGCTGGATGTTGTAGCGATGAAGAACTAATTTATCAGCTTGATATAGATTATTCAGCGAATATAAAAGTTGAAGTTGTTATTCCTGCTTTTACATGTCTTGCGAAAGCATACGCAGCATCAATTACCGATGAAATTACAGAAGATTTTTCTTCTTACCTGCATTACAAGCCACCTTTACTTTTTCAGGATATTTCTATCCTCGTACAGTCTTTCTTGATTTGATTATAGAATGATTTTTCCCACACTACGGTGGAGAAAATTATCAATTCTATTAATTCAATAAAAAATCAAGAAAATGAAACACGTATTATTTATATTAATTTTTATAGCTATTTCTTCGCTAGCAAATGCTCAGTTTGTTTTTGGGCATATCGAAGAAGAAAACGAAACGCCAACGTTTGGTGTAAACGTATATTGGTCCGGCACTACAACAGGCACTGTAACCGATGAAAACGGAGCGTTTAAATTAACTGTTCCAGAAAAATTCCCAGCAAATCTAGTCGTGAGTTTTGTTGGCTACAAAAACGACACAATCAACGTTAAATCGCAGAATCAAGAAATTCACGTTCACCTTAAAAGCTCTGTAGATTTAGCTGAGTTCGAAATTGTAGAACGAGAAGATGCTGTAAAACTTAACACCATGTCTTCACTAAACGTGGAGGAAATTACAGCAAACGAATTAGGCAAAGCAGCGTGTTGTAACCTATCAGAAAGTTTCGAAACAAATGCTTCTGTAGATGTAGTCTATTCCGATGCGGTATCGGGAGCTAAGAAAATTCAAATGCTCGGCTTAGATGGCATCTATACCCAATTAATGTTCGAAAACATACCCAATGTACGAGGACTATCTTCGCCATACGGCTTATCTTTTATTCCTGGCACTTGGATAGAGTCCATACAAATAACCAAAGGAACTGGCTCCGTAGTTAATGGATACGAACCCATTACTGGGCAAATTAACCTAGAATATTTAAAACCTGACGAAGCCGAAAAACTATACGTTAATGTGTATGGCAACTCGATGGGAAGAGCTGAAATTAACATACACACTGCAAAAGCGTTCAATCCAAGATGGAGCTCAATGTTGTACATTCATGGAAGTAATTTGAGTGTAAAAAATGACAACAATAACGATGGCTTTTTAGATTCACCTACCTACACTCAGCTAAACGTTTTTAACCGCTGGAAAAACAAAACAGAAAAACGCATAAGTCAGTTTGGGCTTAGAATATTGTATGATGATAAAATTGCAGGGCAATCGAAATTCAATTACAACGAAGACTATGGAACCACTAATGCTTATGGTATTGGTGTGAATTCGAAGCAATACGAATTTTTTGGCAAAACTGGCTTTTTCTTACCTTCCAAACCCAACGCAAGTGTAGGTTTATTAGCTAATTTAAAACGCCACGAGCAGCTTTCCTTTTTTGGCAATAATAAATATGATGGTTCCCAAAACAGCCTGTACTTCAATGCTATTTATCAAGGAATTTTGCGAACAACCGATAATAAAATAAAAACTGGATTGAGTTTTATTGCTGACGATTATCAAGAAAGCTTTAACGATTCTGCATACTCAAGAACGGAATACGTTCCCGGTGTATTTGGAGAATATACCTATTCTCGCGACAAAAAACTTTCATTAGTTCTTGGTTTACGTGGCGATTACCATAACTTGTATGGGTTTAAAACTACACCTCGTGCTCATTTTAAATGGAATTTTAAAGAACGTTCTGTCTTTCGCCTTACTGCTGGTAGTGGCTTTAGAACTCCAAACGTAATTGTAGAAAATGCTTCTGTTTTTGCCAGTTCTCGAAAATTGATAGTAGAAGAAGCGTTACTTCCCGAAGAAGCCTGGAATACTGGCGTTTCGTTAATTCATAAGTTTCTTGTTTTAGGGCGAGAAACATCCATAAGTGCCGATTATTACTACACCTATTTTACCAACCAAGCTGTTATCGATTTAGACCAAAATGCACAAGAAGTTCATATTTATAATCTTGATGGCCAATCGTATTCGCATAGTTTTCAGATAGATTGGATGATTAAACCAATAGAACGATTAGACATTAAAATCGCATACAAACATTACGATGTAAAGTCAACATATAATGGAGAATTGCTTCAAAAACCGTTAGTTCCTATGGATAGAGGGCTAATAAACGTAAGCTACGAAACAGCAAACACCAAATGGCAATATGATATTAATGCTAAAATTTTCGGACAAAGCAGATTGCCAAATACTTCGCAAAACCCAATTGAATATCAATTGGAAGAATATAGCGATGAGTATTTTACGTTAAGTGCCCAAGTAACTAGGCGATTTAAATCGTTCGAGTATTATGTGGGAGTTGAAAATGCGTTAAGCTACAAACAGCCCAATGCAATTATTGCAGCAAACAACCCTTACGGGCAATATTTTGATGCCTCGATGATTTATGGCCCGGTAAACGGACGAGTAGTTTACGGTGGGCTAAGGTTTAAGATAAAATAATTGTACCTTAAAATGTTATTTATCTGATGTCAGTTTCGTTTTAAATAAAGAATTTCTTGAAACGAACTATCCTCGAGGCAGAGCCATCGAGGTATTTCGCTCGTTTCATTTTGACCGAAGGGTCAAAAACCGAAATTCGTTATCTAC
>JAESTK010000184.1 GCA_016763645.1 Flavobacteriales bacterium | reverse complement strand
TGCTACTGCGATTCCTTCGGGTGGCACTACTCCTTACACTTATGCATGGAGTTCGGGGGGAAGCTCACAAACCGAAAGCGGGCAAGCTGCTAGTACAATTACGATATCTATTACAGATGCAAATACTTGTCTAGTTACTGCTTCGGCTACTATCAATAACATTGCTGGGCCAACAGCTTCTACTTCTGTTACTGATGAAACTTGTGGAAACACAAATGGAGGTGCTACAGCTCTCCCGTCAGGTGGTACAACACCATATTCTTATGAGTGGTCTTCGAACGGAACTGCACAGACCGAAAGTAATTTATCCGCCAGTATGGTCATCGTAACGATAACAGATGCTAATACATGTGCAATTACTGCTTCGGCAACTATCAATAATGTTGCAGGGCCATCAGCTATAAGTTCGGTTATCGATGCAACTTGTGGGCAAGCTAATGGCGAAGCTTCTGTTACCATTACTGGAGGGACTTCACCTTATGTTATGGCTTGGTCAGGCGGTGCAGGAAATAATACTACTGCTACTGGATTGAGTGTAAACACCTATTCTGCAACAATTTTCGATGCTAATTCTTGCGCTACTGTTGTTAATGTTACTGTGAACGATATAGTTGGGCCAACAACAAGTATTTCAGGGATAAATGAACTCTGTGGAGCAAGTAATGGTTCTGCCGCTATAATTGTTTTAGGAGGAACTACTCCTTATAATTACAACTGGTCTAACGGGGATTCTGGTGCATCTGAATCAGGTCTTACTGCTGGGATTTATTCTGTAACAACTACTGATGGAACTGGATGTCAATCTGTTGAAAGCATTACTCTTTCTAATCAAGGTGGAGCTTCTGCTTCTGTTGCAACTACCGATGAAATGTGTAGTCAAGGTAACGGAACAGCAACTGTTGCTACCTCAGGAGGAGCATCACCACTCTCCTATTTGTGGTCAAATTCAAGTACCTCAACTTCGATAACTGGATTGAATGGGGCTACGTATTCGGTTACTGTTACGGATAATAGCGGGTGTGAAAGTGTTGCCTCTGGTATTGTTAATAATCTATCAGCCCCAAGTACTACGATTACTGGAGTAAACGAAACTTGCACCAATACTAATGGGTCAGTTTCTGTTTCTACAACAGGAGGAACGTCCCCACTTTCCTACATTTGGAATTCAGGTAACACGTCCGCATCTCAAAGTGGATTATCAGCAGATAATTACTCAGTAACCGTAACTGATAGTAATGGATGTACGGTAACCACTTCAGTTACCATAGATAACGACCAACCTGTTGTATCATTAACATCTAGTAACTCTAACTGTGGTGAAACAAACGGAACAGCACAGGTAAATGTTAGCGGAGGAATATTATCCTATAATTACAACTGGAGCAATGGAGAAACAACCGCTTCGATAGAAAACTTAACAGCAGCAACTTATATGGTAACGCTAGTCGATGGGAACAATTGTCTGGTAGTCGATACAGTTGTTGTTGGTAACACTGCTACACCTAGTTTAACTGTTTCTGTAACCGATGCTATCTGTGATGAAGCTAATGGTATTGCTACTGTTAATGTTAATGGAGGCTCTACTCCATATAACTATAGCTGGTCTGGCGCCAACGGCAACTCTGCTACACAAACTGGATTATCGGGCGGTACTTATTCTGCTTTTATGACTGATAATGATGGTTGTCTTGCAAGCTCTCTGGTTATAGTTGGAAATCACTCTTCACCCATTTTATCAGTCGAAGCTGCAGATGCGACTTGCGATATTGATAATGGCATTATAACATCTCAAGCGATTGGCGGAACTGGTGATTTAGTTTATTTATGGTCGAATGGCGATTCCACCGAAACTATTTCTGCTTTGGAGGCAGATAGTTATACATTAACCATTACAGATGAAAACGGCTGTACAGATGTAGAAACGATAGAAGTAGAAAGAATTGACGGAATCTGTTTCGAAAATCCTCCTTCTGGATTCTCACCGAACGGTGATGGAGTTAACGATGTCTGGAATATTCCTGCGGCCCAATACTACACGAATCTAACGGTAGAAATTTATAACCGTTGGGGTTCAATATTATTCAAATCTGATGGGTATGTAGAACCTTGGGATGGAAGAAACGCTAACGGAAAAGAAATTCCATCGGCAGTTTATTACTACATCATCACGCTTGGCGATGAAGAACCATTAACAGGTACCGTAACCATTAAAAGATAATTGCTATGAAAAAGACACTACTAGTACTTTCGATTTCGCTTTTAGCTGCAAGCTCTCAAGCGCAACAAATGACTCAGTTTAGTCAATACTTACTAAACGATTACTATATCAATCCGGCAGTAGCGGGAACGAAAGATTATAGCCCACTTCGTTTAACGTACAGAGCACAATGGGCAAATTTTAATGGCGCTCCAAAAACTACTGGTATCAGTTTTCATTCTAATTATCTAGACAATATGGGCATTGGAGGAATTATTTTCAACGATAAAACTGGGCCATTAACCCAAACAGGATTGGAGGTTACGTATGCATATCATCTCGAAATAGAAAATGACATCAAGGTATCGTTAGGACTCTCGGCAAAGGCAACACAGTACGCGCTAGATGAAAGTCAAATTACATTAGAAGAAACTGGCGACTTTGCTTTTAATGGGCTTACCAATAAAACATTGATTCCCGATGCAGGTTTTGGAGCTTACTTATATTCGAAAGAATATTTTATCGGGCTATCTGTTCCGCAGCTGTTTCAGGCAAGAATACGATATGATACTGATGATGAAAAACTAAACAAAGAAGTTCGTCATTACTATCTTACAGGTGGATACGACTTTGAGATTAACAATGATTTTTCGGTGCAACCCTCTTTTCTCTTAAAAACAGTGTTTACTGCACCCACAACTTTTGATATTAACGTAAAAGCGACTTATCAAGAAATGGTTTCTGTTGGTGTATCATATCGTTTTAAAGATGCAATTGTAGTTATAGTTGGGGTTGAAAAAGAAAATTTCATGCTAGGTTATGCCTATGATGTTACTACCTCTATGATTCGAAAATATTCGGCAGGTTCTCACGAAATTGTGCTAGGATATAATATTCCTAGTAGGAGAAAAGCGATGGGGAAAAAACGATTTTCTCCACGAATGGGGTAACTCAATCTAATTACTTTTTGGCAAAGCCCAGCGAAGAATCGTTGGGCTTTGTTGTTTTTAAATCTATCAAGGAAAGCAGGTTGTAATAGCATTACAATAAAGAATTTCTTGAAACGAACTATCCTCGAGGCAGAGCCATCGAGGTATTTCGCTCGTTTCATT
>JAESTK010000183.1 GCA_016763645.1 Flavobacteriales bacterium | reverse complement strand
GGGTAATCGCCTGGAGTTGACCGCGCACGAGGTGTTCTGGGCGACGGAACTCAAGCGCCAGCAGGTTGCTCAGTTTGCAGATTCCATTTCCGGCCTAGCGATACCTAACGCATTCGAATGGAACAACGAGAAATTCGACAGATGCAGGATGACCTTAAGCGATGTGGCCACCGCCATATCGGAGCTTGGATGCACACCCAAAAACAGTTATACTGGTTTTATCAACATCTTTGAAGTACTGGCTTTAGGTGTTTTAGTAGGTTGTGTAATTTTCTTTATTCGGAGAAACATTGTTCGTATTCCGAGATTTCATAAAGCAGAAATGAAATCTTGGCCAAAAACTGATGCTAATATTATTCTGATTACTGAGATATTATTAATGACAGCATTTTTAACGATGAATGCAGCTGATACACATGCTGGTGCAGATTTTTTAATTAGTTCTGGGTTGAAAGGATTTTTACCCCCCGATGCAGATTCACTTCACCTCATTGAAAGAAGTTGCTGGTGGTTTCATATTTTAGGGGTTTTTGCATTTCTAAACTACTTACCCTACTCAAAGCATTTTCATATTGTGTTGGCTTTTCCTACCACTTATTATTCTAACCTGTTACCAAAAGGACAGTTTACGAATATGGAAGCCGTTACTAATGAAGTTAAACTGATGTTCGATCCAAATGCAGATCCTTATGCGACACCTCCAGAAACAGACCCCAATGCCGAAATTGTACGTTTTGGCGCAAAAGAAGTAAACGACCTTACATGGAAAAATTTGATGGATGCCTATTCGTGTACCGAATGTGGTCGTTGCACTTCTGAATGCCCAGCTAACCAAACCGGTAAATTGTTATCACCTCGAAAGATAATGATGGACACAAGAGATAGATTAGAGGAATTTGGAAAAAATAACGGTACTGATGACGGAAAATCGTTACTCCACGATTACATCACTCCCGAAGAGCTAAGAGCATGTACAACATGTAATGCTTGTACCGAAGCATGTCCAATAAACTTAGATCCGCTATCCATCATCATGGAAATGAGACGATATTTGATTATGGAAGAATCTAACGCTCCTGCAGAATGGAATGGAATGGCGACTAATATTGAAAACAATGGTGCGCCATGGCAATTTGCACAAGCCGATCGTTTAAATTGGGCTACAGAAGATTAAATTCAGTACAAGAAACAAGAATAACAATGGCAGAAAATACACCAATAAAAGTCCCTACAATGGCCGAAATGATGGCTGCCGGAGAAACACCAGACATACTATTTTGGGTTGGATGCGCTGGTAGCTTTGATGATAGAGCCAAAAAGATTACAAAAGCTATCATCAAAATTTTGCATAAAGCAGGAGTAAAATATGCTGTATTAGGTACTGAAGAGTCTTGCACCGGAGACCCCTCCAAACGTGCAGGTAATGAGTTTAATTTCCAAATGCAAGCCATGATGAACATCCAAGTTTTGGATGGTTACGAAGTAAAAAAAATTGTAACGGGTTGTCCTCATTGTTTTAATACGCTAAAAAATGAATATCCCGAATTAGGCGGCAATTACGAAGTGATTCATCACACTCAATTAATTCAAGATTTAATTAAATCTGAGAAATTAACATTGAAAGGTGGTGGCGAATTTAAAGGCAAAAAAATCACGTTTCACGATCCTTGTTATTTGGGTAGAGCAAACAATGTATATGAGGCACCACGCGAAGCAATGGAGAAATTGGATGCTGAGCTTACCGAGATGAAACGATGCAAGCAAAAAGGTTTATGTTGCGGGGCTGGGGGGGCTCAAATGTTTAAAGAAGCCGAAAAAGGCGATAAAGAAATAAACGTTGAACGTACCGAAGAGGCAATTAAAACTAAGGCTGATATTATTGCTACAGGTTGCCCATTTTGCAACACCATGATGACCGATGGCGTGAAACACTTCGAGAAAGAGTCTGAAATTAAAGTGCTAGATGTTGCAGAATTGATTGCTTCGGCTGCGGATTTATAACTAATTTTTTAAACAAAAAAAAGCGCAAAACCTATTGTAACAGCTCAAAATCACTAAAATAATTTTATATTTATAGAATCTTAAAACAAGATTTTATGAGGCTATTTCTTTTATCGATTGCGTTCTTACCTAACTTAATTTTTGCTGGCGGATTTCAGCTAAACGTTCAAGGACAAGAAGGGCTAGGAACAGGTGGCGCATCGGTCGCTAGATATAGTGATGCTAGTTCCATTTTTTTCAACCCAGGCGCTTCGGCTTTCCTATCAAGTAATTATAATTTTACTTTCGGCACTTCGTTAATTTTTCCGGCTGTTTCGGTGCAAACAGAATTTGTAACCAACGAAGATCAAACTTCGCCTATCGCCACCCCTGTTCAGTTTTATGGTGCAGGTAAAGCGAATGAAAAACTGACGATAGGATTCGGTATCAATAACCAATTCGGATCAACCTCTAGATTTGATGATAATTGGGAAGGCAAATACATTGTCCAAGAGCAGTCTCTTAAAACGTTCATGTACCAGCCAACGTTGTCGTACAAAATAATTGATCGACTTAGTATCGGTGCGGGGTTTGTCTACACGACCGGTTCGTTTGGGTTTAAAAAAGCCGTGCCGGTTGCAACTAGTGAATACGACTATGGACAGGTAAACTTAAGCGGAAAAGGCAGCGCAACAAGTTACAATATTGGTATTCAGGGTATCGTTTTGAAAGGAGATTCTACGCAATTCATTAAACAACTATCCGTTGGGGCGTCCTATCGAAGCAAAATTAACCTTGAACTAAATAATGGGACTGCACAGTTTTCAAATATTTCGGTGGCGTTGCAAGATAAATTTCCAGAAGAAACTGCTTTTACCGCTTCACTAGTACTACCTTCAGTTATATCTTCTGGTTTACAACTAGAATTAAAGCCTATGGACAATATTGCTATTACGGTAGTTTTCGATTTAGTACGCACTAACTGGTCATCGTATGATTCATTAAAAATTGACTTTAAAAACCCCGAAACACCAGATACTTCCACTCCTAAAAAATGGAAAGATGTTAATACATATCGCGGAGGTTTTAGTATTGGTTACAAAGAAAAGCTTGAGATACGTTTGGGAGGATATTATGACCAATCACCAATTTTAGATGGATATGTCTCACCTGAACTACCTGGTAAAGACAATTTATCATTTACGACAGGTTTGGGTTATCAAATCAACAGTTTGGTAAGCGTTGACATTTCGTGGCTTTATTCAAATTTTTCTAGAACGGAAACAAACAATGTTTACGGATTTAACGGAGAATATCGAAGAATGGTAAATGTTGTTGGTTTGGGTTTAAATATAGCATTGTAATATGAAAAAGATTATCGGCCTAATTTCAATCGCTTTGGTATTAACTAACTGCAAAAAACCGTTCGAAGAGTTAGAATATTCTGATGGAGGACTAGACTTCTCGAACTACATAGCAGTGGGAAACTCTCTTACACAAGGCTATCAAGATGGTGGGTTATACGAAGCAACGCAAGTCAATTCGTACCCTGCAATTATTGCTAGGCAAATGAAATTAGTGCAACCCGACATGCCCGATTTTATTCAGCCATTAGCCCCGGGAAACGGATCGGGCTATATTCACCTCGAGTACATCAATGATGTTTTAACTGTTGTTAAACCTAGAGAGGAAGGTGGTTACGCTGAAGATGCGACATGGGATAATTTAATTCAAAATGTTGCCTACAGCAATCTTGGTGTTTCAGGAATTAAGCTGATCAATGTTGTTTCTGACCCAAACATTCCAAGTGACGATCTTGTAAATTACCTTGTTTTGCGAAACAATCCTTTCGGCCATCGGTTTTTAGATTTCGGCTTTAGTAACAGCCCAACGGAGTATTTGCAGCATGTAGCGAACAGTAATCCTACGTTTTTTACGAGTTGGCTGGGCAACAATGACATTCTCAGTTTTGCGACTAATGGCGGTGTCGAATCTGAATTTGAAATTGGCGGTACTAACTTTTATTTAGATGGATTATCAGACCCTGCTGAATTTAGAAAAAAGTATGATCAGTCTTTAGACTCGCTTACAAAAAATGGGGCCAAAGGAATCGTTGCAACATTGCCCAGCGTTACCTCCATTCCATATTTTAATGTTGTGAAACAAGCTGACATTGTAGGAACTGATGGAGTGCAATTGACGCTATACAAAGCAGATGAAGACGGCAACGTTTATGAAGTGCAACCCGATGATATTTTATTGTTACCGGTCGCTTCTACACTTTTAAAATTCGAAAGAGATTCCATTACCGCTGACGGAGATGTGGCTCGCGATCCTGATGGAAATGCAATTGTGGTGTACACTAGTATCCCACATGGTGTTGACCGGAATAATCCGTTAAAAGATAGCGAAGTGCTTGACCCCGCAGAATACACAAGACTTCAAGCTACAATTACCAGCCTTAATATTGAACTCAAAGCCTCTGCTGCTTCCCACAATATACCTGTCGTTGATATGTATACACATTTGATAGGTTTCGAAGCCGGAGTTCAATTCAACGGAATTGAGTTTAGTACCAAATACATTGAAGGGGGCGTATTTTCTTTAGACGGAGTACATCCAAACTCCAAAGGCTATGCAATTATTGCCAACAAATTTATTGACGCTATTAACGAAAATTATGGGGCATCAATTCCGAAAGCAAATATCAACAACTATCCTGGAATTGTTTTTCCTTAATTGCCTAACTTATAGACCTGAGCTCGACTGACATCATTACTTGTTAATTCAATGATAACAGTACTTAGATGATAATCCGTCTTTGCGAATTTTACTTTTTTGAAGTAAAATGAAGCAATCTGATTAGAAAAAAGAGATTGCTTCAGCCACTTCGGCAGGCTCAGTATAAACTGCCCTCCTTCGCTGGGACGTAACTGGGTAATATAATAACCGAACTCAGGTTATAGAGATTAGGCTACCTTTCAATCTCATCGTTATCAGGTTAATGTCTGATTAACAAGACTCAACCAACCTTTTACTCTCCAGCCAATTATATGGCTGGAAATACTTAATGAATTACAGTAAACTTAGTCGTTTGTTGCTTCGCTCCTTTTGTTGCAGAAACGAAATAAATACCTGTATCAAAATCTGAAACGTTAACATACTCTTGATGTATACCAATTCCAGCATTAACAGATTTGCTATAAATTATTTTACCAGTGATATCCATAATTGATAGTTCAATCGATTCATTGTTATTGGAGTAAAAACTTACCGTTGCGTTATCAAATGACGGTGATGGATACACATTGAGCAACTCTAGCTCTGTACTTGGATTGAGTTGTTTCGTCTTTACCGATGTTGCCTGAGAGCCACTTGTATCAGCAATTTCTATATAGTACGTTTTTACGGTGTCTAACTGGTTCTGTGTGATAGGAAACCCAAGAACTATTGCCACACCTTCCGTATTGGTATAAATTTCGACAGGGTAAATACCGATATCTGAGATAGCTGGTGCAGGACCTTCCACAAGAATACAGCCGATAGATCCTCCAATAAAAATACAATCAGAAGGATTACACTGATATGTAAATCCAGCAGGCAAGCCTGTGAAATCCGTAATTTCAACATAATTCACGGTAACATCTGTCGGTATACCGGCTACATCAATTACTGTATCTAAAGGCACGACATTAGTAATTACAGTGTTATAAACTAAGTCTACATAAGCTAATGGAATTGTATCGGGCCAATTTCCTGTCGAGGTGTATTGAGTGTCTGGAACACAAATTTGTGCGCTTACGTTAGCCAAGAAAAATAACGAGAAAATAAGGGTATAAATATTATGCATACCTACTAGATTTTGAGCTAAAATACGAAAATATTCTGAACAGGAAAACTGGAATTGCAATAAAAAGAAGGACATTGTAGCCATAAAAAATCCCCATCGATTTCTCGATAGGGCTTACTCATTAAATTATTTCGAAAACTATCTTACGATAATTTTTTCCGTTTTCTCGAATCTTTCGGACTGTATCGTTACAAAATACATTCCTGCTTCAACATTGTTTAATCTGATTATCCGCAATTGTACCATTCAGAGCAACGTTTTCTATAACCTACCCAATTACATTTCTAATAACAATTGAGTAGCTTTCGTCTTTTGAAATATGCACTACAAAAACTCCATTGTTTGGATTTGGATATACATTGAATGTAATTGGTTTATCCCCCTTATTCTGAAAAAGTAAAAGTACAATATTCTAACTATTTGGAAAACAAAAAAATTAGAATTCATTAAAAAGCAATTTTAGAACTACTTCACCAACTTTCGGTACTTAAACTTACGAGGTTCATCACCTAGTCTTTTTCGTCTGTTTTCTTCATATTCTGAGAATGATCCTTCGAAAAAATAAGTTTGAGAATCTCCTTCAAAAGCCAGAATATGAGTGCAAATTCTGTCTAAAAACCACCTGTCGTGAGAAATAACGACTGCGCAACCTGCAAAGCTCTGAATTCCTTCTTCCAAAGCACGAAGCGTATTAACATCTATATCATTTGTTGGCTCATCGAGAAGCAAAACATTCGCATCAGTCTTTAAAGTCATTGCAAGGTGTAACCTATTTCTTTCACCTCCAGAAAGCACACCAACTTTTTTCTGTTGATCGCCTCCCGAAAAATTGAATCGTGAACAGTAAGCTCTTGCATTGATAGACTTTCCGCCCACAATAATTTCTTCTTGCCCTCCAGAAATGACATCATAAATGGACTTGTTAGAATCTAAATCTGCATGACGCTGATCTACATAACCAGGCACAACCGTTTCGCCAACTTTAAACTCGCCATTATCGGGAGTTTCCTCACCCATAATCATTCGAAACATAGTTGTTTTCCCAGCACCGTTTGGCCCAATGACACCTACAATCCCTGCTTGCGGGAGTTTGAAATTCATTCCTTCATAAAGTAATCTATCGTCATAACCTTTAGCAACATCAACTGCTTCGATAACCTCTGTGCCCAAACGAGGACCGTTGGGTATGGGTATCTCCATTCGAGCTTCTTTTTCTTTGATGTCTTCACTCATCATTTTATCGTAGTTCGCTAGCCTAGCTTTCGATTTTGTCCCTCGACCTTTTACTCCCTGCCTAACCCATTCCAATTCACGCTCAAGGGCTTTTCGTTGTTTGCTCTCCTGCTTTTCTTCTTTGGCTAATCGCTTGGATTTTTGATCTAACCATGAAGAATAATTTCCTTCATAAGGAATTCCTGCACCGCGGTCTAATTCGAGAATCCAACCTGCCACATTATCTAAGAAATACCTATCGTGAGTTACCGCAATTACAGTTCCCTTATATTGTTGCAAATGCTGCTCCAGCCAATTTACAGATTCCGCATCTAAGTGATTAGTTGGCTCATCTAACAATAAAATATCTGGCTGTTTTAATAACAATCTACACAAGGCTACTCTCCTGCGCTCACCTCCCGAAAGGTTTTTAATTGACGACTCTCCCTCAGGGCATCGAAGCGCATCCATTGCTCTTTCCAAACGAGAATCTAGATTCCAAGCGTCCAATTGGTCAATTTTTTCCTGCACTTTTGCTTGACGGTCAATCAACTTTTCCATCTTATCAGGGTTATTTAGAATTTCTTCATCCATAAAACTGTTGTTGATTTCCTCAAATTCGGCTAATATGTCAACCGTTTCTTGCGCTCCTTCTTGCACAATTTCTTTTACTGTTTTGGTTTCATCTAACTCTGGTTCTTGGGGTAAATACCCGACAGAATAACCTGGTGAAAAAACGACATCACCTTGATAGGCTTCATCTAAACCAGCGATAATTTTCATAACGGTAGATTTACCCGAGCCATTTAAACCGAGAATGCCAATTTTAGCTCCGTAGAAAAAAGAGAGGTAAATGTTCTTTAAAATCTGTTTTCCTTGTGGTGTTGTTTTACCAACATTTACCATCGAAAATATTACTTTTTTATCGTCTGACATTTTTTATTCGTTTATAGTGATTCGGCAAATTTAGCTTTCTTATTCACAAAAAGTAAGACCTGCTAGTTTTTAAAATCTAGCAGGTCTTTTAACACATCTCAATATGCGCTTTTAGCGAATCGATTGTCGATTGAATTACTAATTTGTAAAATGCGTCTGAAGAATCTTTTGTTTGCACTTCTTCCAGCGCCTTGTAATAGCTTAATCTAGAAATGTTATCGCCCTTTATATTTGCAATTGTATAATCATTGTTGAGCAAGACAAGGTTCATCAACAAACGAGAAGTTCTACCGTTTCCATCAATATATGGATGGATAGTAACTACTTTTTCGTGCATGTCGGCTGCCAAAATAATTGGGTGTGCTTTCGATTTTGAAGCACCGTAGAAATCAAAAACTTCTTCCATTTGTGTCGCCAACAAATACGGTTGCGGTGGTTTATGAGAGCTTCCACTTATAAAAACTGGCACAGTTCTGTATTTACCTGCATTTCGCCTATCAATTCCATTGAGAATTAAATAGTGAATTTCATTTAAAACTCTCTCGGTAATTGGTTCTTTGTTTTTAACCAAACCCTCAATAAAATCGATAGCATCATAATGATTTACCGCCTCTAAATGCTCGCGCATAGATTTACCACTAATGGTTAACCCCTCGTTTACCACTAAATGCGTTTCTTGCATAGTTAGCGTACTTCCTTCAATTTTATTAGAATCGTAGGTGTAGTTTACGCTAAAAAACTCATGCATTTTTAGCAATTGAAGTTTATTTAATGGCTTTAATGCTAACCACTTTTCTTTCAACTTATCAGCTTCTGCTAATAACTCATGAACTGAAGAAGAATACGAAACTGGTTTTGCATTGTATTTTACACGCTCTTCAGCTACACGGAAAGCATCTAGCACATAGCTTTCGTTTTTGTATTCTTTTAAAATTTTATCACTAAGCCAAATCGAAAAAGCTTCACGCTCCTCTAAATTGAAATACGAAATGAAATCGAAAACTTGCTTTTTGGTAGCTGCTCTTTCTCCTCGTTCAATTTTACTGAGAATAGCAGCATCTATTTTTAAATCAAAGAAAACATCAGCTAATGTTTTACCTTGGTTTTTTCGGGCTTGTTTTACTATGGTTCCAAAAGTTTTCATGTTTTTGACTTAATTAGTCTTGACAAAGATAGTCAATTTTTTATATCCCTCCAAATATTAGTTTTGCAAACCAATGAGTACAGTCAAAAATTACCTTTCATTAGTTAAATTTAGTCACACCATTTTTGCTTTACCATTCGCGGTTATAGGTTTCTTTTTGGCTGTTTCCACAACTGAGACTGAGTTAAACTGGATGACGTTAGGGTTAGTGATACTCTGCATGGTTTTTGCAAGGAGCGCAGCCATGGCTTTTAATCGTTATCTCGATAGAGATATTGATGTTGACAACGAACGAACTGCCATTCGTGAAATTCCGACAGGAGACATCAAAGCAAAATCGGCTTTGCTGTTTGTAATTGCCAACTGCTTGCTTTTTATTGGCTCCACGTATTTTATAAACTCCCTTTGCTTTTATTTATCGCCTGTTGCATTGGCCGTAGTGTTAGGTTATAGCTACACCAAACGATTTACTGCGCTCTGCCACTTAGTTTTAGGAGTCGGATTGTCACTTGCACCTATCGGAGCATTTTTAGCCGTAACGGGAGAATTTATGCTGCTTCCACTCCTATTCTCGTTTGCCGTTTTGTTTTGGGTAAGCGGTTTCGATATTATTTATGCCTTGCAGGATGAAGAGTTTGATAAGTCGCATCAATTACATTCAATTCCGGTTTGGTTAGGAACAAAAGGTGCTTTAAACCTCTCGAATTTGTTTCATATGTTAACAGCATTGAGCATAATTTTTGCTGGTTATTACGGTGGTTTTAGTTGGATTTATTGGATTGGCGCAGCTTTTTTTTGTGGATTACTAATCTACCAGCACCTGCTCGTTAAACCTAACGACCTCAGCAAGATTAACCTTGCATTTTTCACCACTAATGGGATTGCAAGTGTGATTTTTGCCATATTTGTCTTAGCGGACATTTATGTAAACTAATGGCAAACAAATTATCTAACTTTCTTAAAACACTTGGTCCAGGAATTTTATTTGCATCAACCGCAATTGGTGTTTCTCATCTTGTTCAATCTACACGTGCTGGTGCTGAGTACGGTTTTGAACTGCTGTGGTTAGTACTTTTAACCAACCTGTAAATATCCGTTTTTCGAATACGGGTCGAGATACGCCAACGCTACCGGAACAAGTTTAATTGACGGCTACAAAAGAATTGGAAATTGGATGCTTTGGCTTTACTTCATCATTACACTTGCTTCTATGTTTTTTGTAACAGCAGCAGTTGGAGCAGTAACCTCTGGATTTTTGAATAACCTTTGATTGGCTTCAAAGCTAAATATATCAAT
Organism: Flavobacteriales bacterium; assembly: GCA_016763645.1. Lineage (GTDB taxonomy): Bacteria > Bacteroidota > Bacteroidia > Flavobacteriales_G > NORP312 > NORP312. Next base: position 11,232 of record JAESTK010000183.1, on the reverse strand, counting down.
CATTCCAAGCATTTATAGACTCCTTTTTGTCTATTAAGCCGGAAAAAACCATTGGAAGGTGGTTGATTTAGGTAACAATCAGTCGGCTCTTGATATGGAGGTAACAATGAACATGAAAAAATTTGCGGGTAGCTTAATGGGAGGAATGTTTAAAAAGAACCTTAATAAATTATTTCCAGTACTTTTCAGTGACTTGAAAATATACGCTGAAACAGGAGACGTTTCTGCCGACAAGAAAAAAAGAAAAGAAAAGCTGGTGAAGAAAAGTTAAGACTAAAAAGCTTCCTCCACTTTTACGGAAGTAAAAATATAGTTCAAACCTGAGTTCGATTAATCAAAAATGACCGCTAAACAGATGATTGTCGAAAACTTAGACGTAGACAATGTCAAAAAATATCGGGTCAATCTCCCTAACCAGCCCGAATATATTCGGAGTCTCCAAGAGGGAATTCTCCCTTAGAAAAGACTTCGAGTATTCTCGAACGGAGGGATTGACAAATGGTACTATGTCAAAAAAAGCTAGTTAAGAATCGAACTCAAGTTTCAAGTTTAAACGAGACCCCATTTTTATGGAATTCGATTAAACTTTGCATCATAGTATTACGTAAACGATACTTATGAAAAGTGCTATTACATTGGTCATTATTTTTCACAGCTTTTTAAGCTACGGACAAAATACGATTGTAGCAGGATATTTAACTGATGCCGAAAGCTCAAACCCGCTAGGCAAAGGCACTATTTTAGTTGAAAATTCTGCAAAGGGAACAACTGCAAATAATAGTGGCTTCTATAAATTGAAGTTCAAAACCAGTGGAAAAATCATTTTACACTTTTCTTTTGTAGGATATGAATCAGTTTCAAAAACAATAGATTTATCGAATAAAAAAGATACCATTTGGTTAAATGTACAATTACGAAATAAAACTCAATTGATTGACGAATTTAGTGTTGTTGCTGATAAAAAACCAGAGAAAGTTCATGGCACTCAACAGTATTCTATTTCTGATTTCGAATTCTACGGCAACGATTTTGTTTTCCTTACTTACGAAAAAACGCTCAAAAAAGGAAGTTCGATTGTTTGGGTAGATAGAAATCAAAATTTAAAAGCGAAAATTGAAATTCCGACTTTAATTACAGAGCTATATTGCGACTACCGAGGTAGAATATACGCCATTGGCGATAATTATGTTTATCAGCTCACATTTATGCGAAATAGGTTAGGCTTAACGCGGTTTCCAATAGAGGATTTTAATGCGGTACTCAAACCCTGTGTTGATAGCCTCGATAATCAAATCGCGTTTAGTGATTATCAATGGTTTTTTCCAAAATTCAACTATTATTATTTCGATCAAAACACGCAAAAAAGCAAAAAAATATACCAAATTGAAGACAAAGAGCTTTATCATTTGTACAGAATGCAATACTATTTTATGCACCCAAAAGACAAGCTAAGGGCCAGAAAGTTAGCTAACGAATATGGCATGGAAAAACAAGATGTAGCTGCCCTAATGGTCAACTTTACCAACACCATGTATTTCGAACCGCTCTACGCTCCCCTATTTGTAGTAAACGATACTGCCCTAATTTTCGATCATTACAGCGATCAGATTTTAAAAATAGATGAGTATGGTGAGAAAGTAGATTCTGTTGCAATCAACTATCACGAAAACCGCGATGAGAAATGGAAAAAACTACTCATTAAAGATATTATGTTAGATGAAATATATTCAATAAACATGAAAGACGGGCATCTCTCATTAGATAGAATAAACACAAATAACGGGGTAATTGAGAACAATCACAAGCTGCACTACAAATACGTTGACAACATTCACATTAAAGATGGTTATGCCTACTACATTTATCGACCTTACGAATCGGTACAGAAAAAATACCTTTACAGAGAACTAATTACCGAAAACTAAAGATGTCTTTTCTCTTTTAGGTAGAGAACCAAAAGGACCAAAATTAAAAAGCCTGAGCAACCAACAACAATAAGCAGTCTATTGTCAGCAGTAACTTGCCCCTTATCCGATTCGGCTAGCTTCTTGTAGTTTTCTTGCAGTTTATCTCTTTGCATTTGAAGTACAGCCTTAGATTTTACGATTTGTAACTTAGCATTAGCTTTCACCAAACTATCGTTAAGTGTTGCGTACTGTTTTTCTAATAGGTACGCTTTTTCGAAATTTTTAGTGATGTAATGTGTTTCCGCTATAGCTCGGTATGCTGTATTTTCCCACTCTTTGTTATGAACTGTTTTGGCTATTTTTAATCCTTTTTCGAGATACTCAAGCCCTTTTTCATGCATACCCATTTTATTACTGTAAACATCCCCTAAGTTAATGTATGTACCCGAAATGGACTTCCTGTCGCCTAACTCTTTTGCTATGGTTAAAGACATATTGTGATACACAATTGCTGCACTTAAATCTTTCGTTTTCATACTCAAATTCCCCAAGTTCATGTAGAGATTCATCAAGCCATATCGGTCATCATTTTGAATTTGAATTACTAGCGCTTCACTATAAAATTCGTTCGATTTTCGATAATTACCCAATGTAAAATTTACCACACCTATATTCATCAAAACATTAGACAGGTAACGCTGATTTTCCCCGCCTTTTAAATATTCGTATGATTTTAGATAATACCCTAAAGCTTGTTTTGGCTCATGCAAATATTCCATCACAATGCCCATATTACAATAGCTTCCTCCTATTTTAATGTTATTGCCTAATTGCTGACGAAGCACTAACCCTTTTACCAAATAATCTAGCGATTCTGAGTATCGACCAGCATTCATAAGAGTTATTCCTAGTGAATTATAAATTGATGCTATTTCGTTTAATTTATTGGTGCTTTCATAATAGTTTAAAGCCGATAGATAAGCAAATGTTGAGCTATCACCATTGTTTTTTTTAGCGAAAAAAATAGCTAAATTCTTATACGCAATAGCTTTTCCTTCTGGGTAATCTTCTTCATTAGCTACATCCACAGCCACTTGAGCTAAATGACCTGCTTGTTCTAAATCAGAATCTATCTTAAGTTCAGAAAGGCGGTTTAATACATTTACACGGTTTATCCCAGTCGAATTATTGAGCACTAAATGTAGGCTATCTATTACTTCTTTATCGCCTGCAGTAAGCAGGTTGAACGACAATGTAAAACATAAAGCGACTAAAAGTGAACGAATCATTTATAATATTGTATTAAAGTGTTATACGCCATAGAATACCCCAAATCTCCTGCTTTTTTCCAATCTAAACAAGCTTCGGCAAGTTTATCTGTATTGTACTTTGCAATCTACGGCTAATAAAAGTATGTTTATCTGTCTAAGCACAGGTAATTGCACTCAAATATAAAAAGAAAGGAGTTCTAAAAAAAGAACTCCTTTCCTCAACTTACAAACCACCGAACTATTACTCTTGAACTAATTCTTGTTTCTTTACTGGTTTTCGAAAAACAAATTTGCCATCAAACTCATCTAAAACCAATTTTTGCCCTGTTTGAACTCGCCCTGCGAGAAGGTTTTTTGACAATTCGTTTACTACTTCTTTTTGCATCACTCGTTTTATCGGACGAGCACCAAACTGAGGGTCGAAACCAATTTCTGAAAGTTTATCAATTACCTCATCTGAAGCGGTAAGACTAATATCTTTCGTTTTTAGCAACGTTTGTAGCTGCTTAAACTGAAGCTTAACAATTTCTTTTACATGTTCTCTAGACAAAGGCTCAAACATAATCGTTTCATCAATTCGGTTTAAAAACTCAGGTTTGAGTGTTCTTTTCAACAGCTCGAATACGTTTTCTTTTGCTGTTTCATAAGCTTTTTCTCGCATTACATCGTCAACATTATCAAATGATTGACTAATTAATTCTGAACCTAAATTTGATGTCATTATAATGATAGAGTTTTTGAAGTTGGCTACTCTTCGTTTACTATCAGTCAATCTACCTTCATCTAAAACTTGAAGTAGAATATTAAACACATCAGGGTGTGCTTTTTCAATTTCATCTAGTAAGACGATAGAATACGGCTTTCTGCGAACCGCTTCGGTAAGTTGACCACCTTCATCGTAACCGACATACCCTGGAGGCGCACCAACTAATCGAGACACAGAATGTCGTTCTTGGTATTCGCTCATATCTATTCGAGTAATCGCATTTTCGTTATCGAATAAATACTCGGCCAATGCTTTAGCCAACTCAGTTTTACCCACACCTGTGGTTCCTAAAAAGATAAACGAACCAATTGGTCGTTTTTCGTCTTGCAACCCGGCTCTACTTCTTCGTACTGCATCAGACACCGCGACAATAGCTTCTTCTTGTCCGATTACGCGCTTGTGCAACTCCCCTTCTAAATGTAATAGCTTTTCTGTTTCGCTTTGCACCATTTTAGTAACCGGTATCCCCGTCCAACGAGAAACAACACCTGCAATGTCTTCAGAATCTACTTCTTCTTTAATCATTTGCGAACCCGATTCTTTCATTTCGTTAAGCTTCGCTGCAAATACATTTAGCCTTTCGTTTGCCTCAACTAATTTTCCGTAACGGATTTCTGCAACTTTTCCCAAATCTCCATCTCGTTCGGCTTGGTCAGCTTCGAATTTCAAATTTTCAATTTCTTCTTTCACATGCTGAACGCCCTCAACCACTTCCTTTTCTCCTTCCCACTTCGCTTTTAGGTCGGATCGAACATCAATTAAATTAGCTATTTTCTTGTTGAGTTTGGACAATTTTTTGTCGTCTTTTTCTCGTTTAATTGCCTCTCGCTCAATTTCAAGCTGCTTTAACTTCCGTTCGACTTCATCTAACTCTACTGGCATTGAGTTAATTTCCAAACGCATTTTCGATGCCGCCTCATCAATTAAATCAATCGCCTTGTCTGGCAAAAATCTATCGTTAATATAACGCTGTGACAATTCTACAGCAGCAATAATTGCCTCATCTTTAATTCTAACCTTGTGATGAGATTCGTATTTTTCTTTCAAACCACGCAAAATAGAAATGGCATCTAGCGTATCTGGCTCATTTACCAAAACTTGTTGAAACCGTCTTTCGAGAGCTTTATCTGCCTCAAAATACTTTTGATATTCTTTTAATGTTGTTGCGCCAATGGCTCTTAACTCTCCTCGTGCTAAAGCTGGTTTTAAAATGTTTGCTGCATCCATTGCTCCTTCTCCGCCTCCTGCGCCAACAAGCGTATGAATCTCATCAATGAATAACACTATTTCACCATCAGAAGAAGCTACTTCTTTGATTACTGATTTAAGTCGTTCTTCAAATTCACCTTTATATTTCGCCCCCGCAATTAATGCGCCCATGTCTAACGAGTACAGCTGTTTAGATTTTAAGTTTTCTGGTACATCACCATTAATAATTCGATGTGCTAAACCTTCAGCAATAGCAGTTTTGCCTACACCTGGCTCACCGATTAAAATCGGATTGTTTTTTGTTCTACGTGATAGAATCTGCAAAACTCTTCGAATTTCTTCATCTCGACCAATTACAGGATCTAATTTACCCAATCGTGCCAATTCATTAAGGTTTAACGCAAATTTATTGAGTGAGTTATATGTAGCTTCAGCCGTTTGAGAAGTTACCTTTTCGCCTTTACGCAATTCTTTTATTGCCGTTTTTAAATCTTTTGATGTAATGCCATTGTCTTTCATTAATTCGCCAGCAGTATCTCCATTATCGAGTAAAGACAACAACAAATGCTCGATAGACACAAATTCATCATCAAAACCTTTCAATAAATTAGATGCGTTTTGAACAACTTTGCTTGCCCCTCTCGAAAAATATTGGTCACCACCTTTTACTCTCGGCAAACCTTCTACAATTCTATCCACAGCTTCGGCAAAAATCTTTGTGTTTACATTTAGTTTTTTGAAAAGGAAAGGTGTTACATTCTCGTCAACCGCCAATATCCCTTTTAAAATATGGATTGATTCTACTGACTGTTGGTCGTTGCCTAATGCAATTTGCTGTGCTTGTTGTAATGCTTCTTGCGATTTTATAGTATAATTATTTAAGTTCATAATGCGGTGTTTTTTGAAATATTATCAATTTCTTGGTAGAACATTCATCAAATTAGAAACCAACACACCTAATCGGAAATTTCGTCAGAAAACCCAGCAATAACAAGACTTTTTGACCGAAAATATTACTTTAGAATGACACAATTTCATTAAATACTATTTGATTTGCATATCTACCTAATATTGCATAATAGCTCATTAGAAAATAATACTCAAAAGATACTGGACCAATCTTTTTGCAACATTGTTGCATTTTAAAAAACTATCCCTAACTTCGCGCAACCAAAAAATAAAAAGTGACTAATTTCGGAAAATACTTTACTCTTCTTGTTCTACTGACATTGACCAACGCAGTATCTGCACAAGGTAAGCACGATTGCGAACACGAACATCATAAAAATGAAATAGGAATTGCCGTTGCACCCGCTTATTTTCTAAATGAGAAAGTGTGGACTTTTGCAATGCACATGCACTACACGCACATTATTCCAAACACAAAATTGGGAATAGGCGGAAGTTTTGAAAGAATTGTTCTTGACCCTAAACATAGTACTTTTGGGCTAGTAGTTGCATATTACCCTATTGACAGGTTGAGCTTTACAGTGTCTCCAGGCGTTACCTTTGAAGACTCTAACCCAGGTGCTTTTTTTGCTTTACACCTCGAAACAGCGTATGAATTTGAACTTGGAAACTTTCATTTAGGCCCAGCCTTTGAATTCGCTTATGACCCCAATGATTACCACATTAGCCTTGGGCTACATGTTGGGTACGGGTTTTAATTCAAAGATCTCTCAGGGTATAATTTGACTTTCTAAGGATTTTCCGCTACTTTCGAACCTCAACGATTCTTTATTTTGGAATCTTGTTGGGCACTATTACCAGAATGGTAAAAAAAGGCAGATAACGTTAACATAGAAAATTACAATAGTCTAAAGTTGTCATATGTCATACACTTTATTGGATTCTATATCGCAATGTATGTTGGTGCCTTGGTTTACGCGCTATTTCAAAGTGAAAGACATTTTGATTGGACAGAGACAGTGTTTCTAAATCTATTTACAATTCCATTTCACATACTTGGTGTTTTTGGACTTATGGTGATGGCTCCATTTCTATTATTCATTGGTTTAACGGAGAAGATATGCCTCTTAAAAAATATTGAATTAATAAAAATGGTCGTGTTTGAAATTACAATTGTAAGTATTGCACTTGGCTATTTCTACTTTCATCACAATTTTGAGTTGGCCCCCTACTTAGCTTCTTCATTTTTGATAACTCAGATGGTAAGAATTAGAAAAGCAAAAAATGTAGGCTGCGCTCGGTAGTTTACGATGGGCTTCGCCCCTCTTAAACTCCCTACCGTGCATAGCAAACATTCAATCTTCATTAAAATGAAGACGAACCCCAAATACCTGTCAAACTTTAGCATAAAGAGAACATTCCTGAGGTTCGAAGCTTTATTTCAAATCCAAACTTTCACTATTAATCATTGTTACCCATTTCCCCATTTTTTTCTGGATAATTTTGAAGTGATGGGCATCTTCTGGTGTAATAAACGAAATCGCTTCGCCTTGAGCTTCTGCCCTACCTGTTCTTCCAATTCTGTGAATATAATCTTTGGGTGAACGCGGCAATTCGTAATTGATAACACACGATAGCGAATCTATATCGATACCTCGCGACAACAAATCGGTTGCTATCAACACTTTAAGCCTTCCTGCCTTAAATTCTCGCAGAGCTGCGGTTCTCGCTCCTTGACTTTTCTTGCTGTGAATTGCTTCGCAATGTATTCCGTTTTTTCTGAGCTTATGCCCTACGTTATCTGCTTTACGGGTTGAAGAAGTAAAAACCAGTACTTGCCCCTCCTTGTACTTATTTAACAAAAACCGGAGTAGCGGCCCTTTACCTTCCTCCGACACGTTGTATGCGACTTGTTTAATTTGATCGATATTCTCTTCTTCCGATTCTATTTTTACAACCAAAGGGTTATCCAACAATATTTGATTAATTTTAGCTACATCATCATTCAATGTTGCCGAAAACAATAGATTTTGCCGTTTAGATGGTAACAGTTTGCCGTTTAGATGGTAACAGAGAAAAAATGTTGTCCATTTCTTCTTTAAACCCTAGATTCAACATTTTATCAGCCTCGTCAAGCACCAAAGTTTTCACTTGAGATAATTGAATCGCTTTAGAGTTAACCAGCTCTAATAATCTTCCTGGTGTTGCAATTAACACATCTACACCATACAGAGACTTCATTTGAGGGTTAATAGACACCCCACCATAAACCGCCATAGATTTTACCGAATTTGATGACCTCTCCCCAAATTGTCGAAAAACATCCTCTACTTGAACCGCCAACTCCCGAGTAGGAACAACAATTAGTGCATCAATATTTCTATCTTTTTTTGTTGTGCTTTTTTGAAGGTTTTGCAATATTGGTAAAACATAACTTGCCGTTTTTCCCGAACCCGTTTTAGCTACTCCTAGTACATCTCTTCCCGCTAAAACAGCTGGAATTACCTGCTCCTGAATTGGGTACGGAGTTTTGTAACCATTTTTTTCTAAACTTTTAAGAAGGGCTGCTGATAATCCTAATGAACTGAAAGACATAAAATATAAATTATTAGAGTGCAAAAATACGCTTCTCGATGGTTATTAAACCGAATAATACCGTTGCCGTAATTGGAATATAATTCGTACTAAAATAGATTACCCTCTTAAACTTAGCGCCCCACTAGGACATTTACTTGCCGCGTTTGAAATCTCTTTAGCTGCACCATTTTCCATTTGTATCCAAGGTTTCTAGCGTGGCTTAAAAACATTGCCCGCATTTTTAACACATTGTGCAGCATGAGTACACTTGGTACTATCCCAAACAACAGTAATTTCTCCGTTAGTATATTTTATAATTTCGGACATAAAATCAACGCTTTTTCTTTTTTCTTGCTGGATTCAATAACTTGAAGTTAATTGGGAGATTATAGGAGACTCTAACCTTTTTACCCCTTTGTGTCCCTGGCTTCCATTTAGGCATTAGGTTAACTACCCGCAAAGCTTCTTCATCACATCCGCCACCAATACCTCTAATTACTTTCGCATCTCTAACAGAACCATCTTCATATACAACAAAGTTGATATAAACTCTACCGCTAATTCCAGCATCTTTTGCATTAGCAGGATATTTTAAGTTTTGAGCTAAAAAATTCATCATCTCATCAATTCCTCCTGGGAATTCTGGCATTCTTTCTACAATTATGTAAACTTCCGACTCATCTTCCATTTCCACACCGTCAGAGGATGAAGAGTCTGCAGGTAATGGCAAATCAAACGTTTCGTTAAATCGGTCTTTACTACCGTTTTCGTAAACGATAACGCTTACCTCGCTTCTTAAAACTACATAATCCGGCCCACCTAAATTAGAATGTTTTTTATACGTTATTTCACTACTTTCTATTTTCAACACCTTGGCCGTAACACTATCTCCATTGGTTTTATAAATAATATCTTGACCGGTTGATGACAGAAATGACAGAATTATTAAAATTACTACAGGTACCCATTTCATAATTGATATTTATAATTAAGAGAGTAAAAATACCTAAATATTTGGTAGATGTTTTTTCATACCTTTGTTTTTTCTGTGATTACAAGACAAAATACATATATAAATTCTAGAACGGTATCGTGTAAACCTCCGTTGGGTAATCTAATTTGAGAACAAAAGAAATATCAATAATTAGAAAGCCCAACAGTAGTTGGGCTTTTTTTATACTTAAAAATTGAAGCGACTATTTCACATATATATTGATTCTTTTCGCGGATTGCGAATCGAGGTTTGGTGGTTGGCATTGGTTACTCTAATTAACCGTGCTGGTACTATGGTTATGACATTCATGTCGCTCTACCTCACCGAAGACTTACATTTCACCCTACCCGATGTTGGGTGGGTAATGTCCGCATTTGGAGCCGGCTCGGTACTTGGTGCTTGGCTTGGTGGAAAACTAACCGATAGGTTTGGTTTCTATCCTGTTATGTTTTGGAGTTTAATTATGACAGGAATTGCATTTTTCGGAATTCAGTATATTACCTCATTCAATACGTTTTGTGTAGGGATTTTCTTTTTAATGATTATTGCCGATACGTTTCGTCCCGCTGCATTTGTAGCCATTAACACCTATTCTAAACCAGAAAACAGAACGCGTTCGGTTACGCTTTTACGACTGGCAATTAATCTAGGATTTTCATTAGGTCCTGCTGCAGGTGGCTTTATCATCATGGCGTTTGGCTACGCTTCGTTATTTTGGATTGATGGCATTACATGCATCATTGCAGGACTCATACTTTTTATTGCGTTAACACGAAAGCAACATGAAACAGAAGAAAAGACTGAAAATAAAGCAACAGCATTATCTCCATATCGGGACAAACCTTACCTCCTTTTTGTCTTAATTATTTTTATAATTGGCTTTGCCTTTTTACAATATTTTTCCACCATACCACTATATTACAGAAATGTTCATTTCCTTTCGGAAGAGGAAATTGGTTGGTTGATGGCACTTAACGGATTTCTCATTTTCCTAATCGAAATGCCCTTGATCAAATACTTCGAAAAACCACAATTTTCCATTTTCAGGTTATTATTTTATAGCTCGCTTCTGTTTGCTTTTAGTTTTCTTGTTTTAAACCTCACAAGCTGGGTTGGGGTGCTTACAATCGGCATGTTATTTATGACCTTTGGCGAAATGTTAAACTTTCCATTTCTTAACCGGTTCGCGATGGATAGAGCCGAGAATGGAAAAACAGGAGATTACATGGCTTTGTTTACCATGGCGTTTGGATTGGCACACGTTCTAGGACACAATAGTGGAATGCAGTTAGTTAACCGTTTCGGCTACAATGTTACTTGGTATATAATGACTGGCGCCATGATCATTGCTGCTTTACTAATAGTTTGGCTGCGGAAACTCATAAAAGCGGAAATAGAAAATTGTCAACTGAGATTTCATATTAACCTGAGTTCGATTCTTAATTGGCTTATTTTTAATGAGTTATATTTTATCAATCCCTCCGTTCGAGAATACTCGAAGTCTTTTCTAAGGGAGAATTCCCTCTTGGAGACTCCGAATATATTCGGACTGGTTAGGGAGATTGACCTAATATTTTTCGATATTGACTCTATTTAAGT
>JAESTK010000002.1 GCA_016763645.1 Flavobacteriales bacterium | reverse complement strand
AGTATTCCGGGCCATATCGGCCGTAGCCATTTTTCACATTGGGGGTGTCGCAGGATGCCGTTGTACAGGCTCTGCAGGAGATAGCGAGCGCACAAAGACAGGTATGTTGTTGAGTCTTTGCCGGCAGTTGAGATACATAGTACACACCATGTTTCTGCCTTTAACTCTTGCATTCTGTCCCTGAACCACATTTTCACCGTGCAACTGTCATATTGCGTGCTTGCGGCGGGAATCGGGATCCTGGGAACAAGGGTGTCCGTCTGCCTCCGAGTGGTTTCGACTCGCACAATGTCGTCGAGATGGTGTCCTCTTTGGTGAGTTTCTAGGAGGTAAGTGTCAACTTGTTGATATGTTTCACTGATCACTTCCAAATGTTGAATCTCTATCAAGGGATGTACTTTTCAGAATTTAGCTTTCTGCCCTCGACATTTTTCAATGGGATGAATGATACGTGCTGAAGTTGCGCACGTTCATATGTTTTGCATTATCGGATAGTAGATAGATACGCAAGATATGTTTCGTGTAATCTTTAATTGATCTACTGATAATTTCAATCGCGATGACAGCGAGATATGCCCTGTTTGGATAACACATTCTTCTTATTGATGTAACTGTAGGAGCACGTCTCTACACAGTTCCGTAAAATATATGTAGCAGTATAGTTACACACTGCTCTGCTTTGCCTAAACAATACTTGGCAGGTCTGTCTGCACAATTTATCTATGTTTGGCTAGCACCGAAACAAACACCTTTGCTTAAGGGGTGGGAACGTTTCTTAATCGTTTAGAATATGCAAATTGAATGATATATGTGCATTCATGAGCACGACATTATGTCACATTGTGCTACCGTTGTTATATGCATCGACAATTCTCCTGGCACCATCGTGTCCAGTTTCAGTGTTGAACTATGTCCCTGCATTACGATCTAATGTCTCCGGGATCAGATTTATTGATCATACAAACCTCCTGTTTCCTCTTCCTGATACTGTAACGTGTCGTCAGACTCCGTCGGCATATCTACAGGTGACTGTTGATAAATGTTTGGCTGATGCAATGTCGCAGCTCCTTCTGGGTAACTCTGCTGGCGACCTCTCGTTTCATGAGTCAGACTTATTGCTCCTGTTACTGATCTTGAGAAGATTCAGCACAACATTGTTCTCGATTCTCGATATCAAGATACACTGCTTGTTGTTTCCAGGGCAAATGTCTCCAACAAGTTGGTGTGGATAACATTGAACTGCTTGGTCTTTCTTGCTCATGTGAGATAAACGGTTGATTGGCGAAAATCCTAATTCTCCTCACAGGATGAATGAAATCTAAGCCAGACCACCAAGATGGAGTGTCACTGTCTCACACATGGAGGCAAATATGTGTACACTTTCTTTTTCTTGGTTCAAGAGTTGAACACGCGTTTGTTGGATGAAATGTAATCCACCACACTTCTTCCCAGCAAATGCAAAGCTGCACTACTTTGCAACAAGCCACAAACTGTTTGATGTTGTTCGTTTTTTTGTTGTTGTTCTTTTTCAAGTTATGAAATCCAGCAGTGATACCGATGCAAAACTTCGTGAGGTAAGAATCGTACGCTTTTCGATTCATTGCTTTTGTGTTGAGCGTCGACATTGGATTTCTTCCCCGTATTTTTAGTAGAAGGCTATTGTCCATCATATTATATAACATTCATATATATATGATGTTAGCTCTTACTACATACTGATATCGCAATACTAGCTCCAGTTGCAGATGTGTCTATTTGCTGGATCGTAATGTCGAAGTCGGTACCTATTGGAGGAAAAGCAGCAAGTTCCAAGTGTAAATCAACCAAGGTAGTCTTTTTAAGCATCTACTCGTTATGTCGATTCCACCATTGGTATGTTCGGATAGCTACTGCTTGTGGTTGATTAGGAAATGGCTCCTCAGACTATTCCCTATCACCACCCTCATTACAATGGGTATTTTGTTTTTAACTTCCTTGTTTTACTTTACTTCAATCTTGCTAACGCAGAGCTGATGGTTCGCATATGGATTGAGCTTTCGGGGCAATCTCTCGAACAGGCTAAAACATTCGACCCCTGGCGCGCGTAAGAGCTCGCATGCCTGTGCAAGCACAGGAGGAACGCCAAGTTGTGCACGTCGAAAAGCCTTAGTGTCTGTTATTGATTTTGCTACTGGCGCAGATGCGCATTCGGTAGGAGATGCACCTCCCACTAACGCAGCATTGAAGTAACTCGGAGTTTTTTGTTCTTAGTTCGATGTACGTCACATGTTTCTGTACCACCGACTATTGATTCATCGCGTCTTAATATCGGACTGCGATCTGAATTTTATCGTTGCATAGAAGGACCTTAATTAAGATTGTATCTTGCTTCTTCTTATTATTTTTTAAGTTCTCAATTGAACAAAATTTCTCAGCTACGCATTCCAATATAAATGCATGCATGCATGTGTAGACTCTCTACTACGTTATCAGCGTACCTCCGTACGCTATATTGAGGATTTTTTCGTGTGTCTAATCACGGTATATATCACAACATTGATATGACACAGCTCATCATCATTTTTTGCTTCCAGTAGGTTCACAAAATGATACACACTATTGCCCGTGTCTCCCAAACGTAACAATATACACACTTGAGAATAGACGACTTCGCATTTTGTACTAATACAGTACAGATGCTACCTTAGCAATATAAATTCTTTGCTTCAGTCCGGTGAGGAACGTACGTTTGTTTCCCCTGGTTGTCCATCTTCATTTCATGCTCTCATCCTCCTATCGATGGATTAAGAGTTGATTGAGGTATTGATGTTGTATTTTGCTTCTTAAGATAGGTACAATCATATGACGGTGCAAATAAATGTCACCTTCAAAATGTTGCTCCATCTGGAATGTTGTCCCACTTTGGACTGTTTCCACGTGTCATGCCGCCATTGGTAACTGTGACACGCCATTGGATAACCTATGTATCATGCTGTTTCATCATTTAGGTCGCGGTTGGGCGCCTGACAATTAGCCAGTGAATAGCCTCTTTCTCAGGCTTCTTCATCTTTTTAGGTCGCGGTTGAGCGCTTGATAGTTTCGCTCCACTAAAGGGTTGTGGGCCGTTTTAGTGTACTCATTACCGAGTTGTGTCTAACACAGATATCTCCGTGTTCGTCCCACTCACTACAGCTGTCTGCATGTTTGATGCATGTTTGTTTCGTTGTATCTGCTGCCATCCATAGGATTGGTCTTCAGATGTTTTTCGTTGTTTCTGAAGCTTGCCATCAATGCGATTGGTCTTCAGGTTTGATTCGATGTATCTGAATATTGGCCATCCATAGGATTGGTCTTCAGATATGTTTCGTTGCTGGACGATGAGATCCACAGCTGAGCTGTTTCAATCCATCTCCAAATTGTTTTCCTGACAGGATATGGATCTTACATTAAGAAAGGTTAGCATAGCTAACTAACCAAATGTTAACATTGTGATCTAACTAAGACAAGATCGTTGTTGTGAAGTGACATTCTTATTAGAAGAAGTGAGAAGCAACAGACATGGAGAAAGATCTATCAGCATATCCACAGATGGGGTGAAACCGACAAGGGGATATAATCCCTAAGGGGTTATATTCCTACTACCATAACATGGGTTCAATAAACCCATGCTCACAAGTGAATATACCCATATTCATGCTACAAGCGGGCCAGACCGGAGAAGTTGAGTGTAGACGAGCGTGAGAAAATCCGAACATTGAAATT
>JAESTK010000182.1 GCA_016763645.1 Flavobacteriales bacterium | reverse complement strand
CAGACCAAATCAACAGGGTTAAAATGAGTTGAAGCATTTAGTTTTTCGATTTGTTTAGCATCATTTTTATTTATTTGTACTCCTTCTACAATTTGTAAACTTTTACCGAATTGTTTGTCTTCTACCCAAAAAGGACCGCCTCCCAGTTCCCCCGTGTTAATAACCATACCCCCTACTCTTATTGGTCTGTTTAAATATCGATACGCAAATTGGATTTTAGTTTCTAAATTGGTAGCGTTTATTATTAAATCAACTCCCAAAGTGGTTTTAATAAACTGAAGTGCCTCACCTAAAGTTTCCTTAGAAGGATTACTTAACAATGAATTCAAGAGATTGTGAATTTCATTTTTTACTTCAATTAATTTTCCTGCTAAAGCCTTTTTGTAAGTTACAGTATCACCAATCAAAGACTCTTTGACGACATTATCGATGTTTTTGACAAAAATTAAATCTGTATCAATTCCATTTAAATTTTGAATTAACGCGCCATGACCTGCTGGGCGGAATAAGATTTTGCCATCAACTTTTACCAAAGTTGCATTTGAATCAATTGCAACGGTATCTGTTTTCTGTTTTTGAAGGGAATACTCTACTTCGATTTCGGTATCAAACCTCACTTTTAAATCTTTGCGGTATTTGGTGTGAACAGATTTTATTACTTCCTCGTATTGCTTTGAAATAGTAAAATGAACTTTGGCAGCTCCTTTCTTGGTTGCGCACAAACAAGCCTCCAACAATTGCTCCTCAAAAGGAGTTCTTACTGTTTTTTTATAGTTATGAAATTGAATTAGCCCTTTTGGTAGTTTCGAATAATTCAACCCTTTTTCTCCTAATACAAAATCAACTATTTTGAGCGGAGAAAGCCCATTAGAAATTGAGTTAGCAAACGCTAACTTATTAATCGAATTGGCGAAAATCTTTACTTCCGTTGTTTCTTCTCCCTTATTTAGCCCCTCTTGCAAGGTGTTAAACATTCTAGTGGCAGCACCAGATGCTGGAACAAATTTTACTACATCTAAATCAGAATTTTCGTAAACAGATTTGTAGTGGTTCAATTCGCTTTCTGATAATTTTAAAATTCCTTCACCCAGCTTTGCTGGAGCAATAATATTTAAGTTAGGGAAGCCATCTTTAAGCCTATTCAGCTGAGATTTAACTTCATTTAAATCCTTATTAGCCGAAATTAATTTTTGTTTCTCTCCCTCAGTTAACATAAAACAAACTTATTCCTTTTTCTGATTTACTCTTCTCCAATTTTTACCTTTTCTTTTCACATCAAAACCAGATGCTTGTTTATCACCCGATCCAACAACTCTCCATGATTTTCCATCGTAATAGATGAAAGCATCTGCATCAATATCGTATACCATCATTCCTTTTCTAGGATTAGGAATATTCATTCGTTCAACTGCAGAAATTTTGGGTATGAGAACCGCCTCATCAATTTCTGTTAGGTCCGTTTCTGTAATTTGGACTTTTTCTTCTAAATCTATCTTATCAGAGCTATTTTCTGCATTCTCTTTTGCTTTTTCTCTTCCTGATTTTTTATCTCTTTTTTCAACATCCTCTTTTCGACTTTGTTTTTTCTCTCCACTTTCTTGTGGTTTTTGATCTAGTTTTTCTTTTTCACTTTTTTCTATCTGCTTTTTTACTTCTTGGTCCACCTCAACATTCTCTGCAACAGGCTCTTTTGCCCTCTCTTTTTTCTCTTTTACTGGCTTTTCCTTTTTTTGTTTTTCTGGTTTCGGGGGTTTTGGAGGTGGGGGAGGATATTCACATAAACCATTATCTTTATTCGCTTTAGGGTTATAATTCAGCGCTAACGAATCCATACATCCCAAAATAATGGGAATTAAACTTTTACATTCTCCTAACTGCATTGTGTACTGATTTCCTGTTAGAGAAATAAATAAAGGATTATAAAAACATACTTGGCTAGCAGTTGTGTCCTGATAAGTTACAGTTAATAAAATTCCATTTCCTGGAGGTATTGGACTTCCGTTTGCTAAAAATGCAGTCAATTTATTATCCTGAACCTCTAATTTCAAACCATTGTCATTTGCTCCTCCCCCAATTACTTGCACATTAGAAACCCCATCTAGGGTAAGTCGAAATCCTGCTATTGACTGTTTATTGTTAATGGCAACCTGAAACGTTTTGTTGTGATTATCAATATTCTCGAAACTGACCTTGATCTTTCCTTTGGTTTCTTCGATTATACCTGGTGGCGGAGGTCCATTTCTGTACAAGAAGTTTTCAACTATCATAACATCAGAGATATCGACATAGCCATCCTTATTTACATCCGAATATTTATCGGGAGACTCATTTTCTAACACAACTGCTTTAAGAAATTCGCAACCACCTTTTGTATAAACATCATTAGCGCATTGCCCGACCAAAACAGAGTATGGCTCAGCACCACTATTTACAAATACTGGCTTCACGAAACATATTTCTTCGAAATCACCTTTAAATTTCAGGGTAAAAAGAACATTATTCCCTGCCTGAATTTCCTTGCCTTTATCTAACGTAGCATACATTCTATTCCTATGTATCCTAACTTTCATATTACTAAACTCGAGTAAACCGCCTTGTACACTTGTGATTTCATCGACTCCAGTAAATTCAAGCTGAAAGCCTGCAATTGGGTTTTCGTTTTGCAACACTATTTCAATAGTGTTTTGTTGTTCATCAACGAACCCTGGAGTAATATGAACTTGTGCTTTTACTTGTTTTTTCGAACTGTGCTCTGGGGCATGCCCCTCTCTATAGATATAATTCTCGAGAATAAGTAAATCAGCGACATTAGTTTCACCGTCTTTATTAATATCAGAAATGAACGTACGGTTTTCTTTACCCAAGATAATATCTTGTAACTCAATATAATCGGTTGCATCAATAATGTTGTCGCCTGTAACATCTCCCGAAAACTGTGAATAAACACCTGTTGATGTTATCAAACAAAGGGCACTAAAGATATATCGGGTAGGAAACCTCACATTAATTATTTATTACTCAAAAGTAAGAAACAAATAATGGAGATTTAAACATCCTTTTTCGAAATTTAGTTTTATTTGCAATTCATAATGACTGACCAAAAAAAATCAATATTTGACAACCTTGAAACTGCCTTTTCAGGAAAAACCAACGCAGATTTAAAATTTTCTGCCTTTATCTTTCAAATGATGAGCAATCCTTTTTTGGTTAAACTATCTACATCGGCAGCCTTACTTGCTGTAAAACTTCACTTGCCTATCACGGGAATAGTAAAGACTACAGTTTTTAAACAGTTTTGCGGTGGCGAATCTCAAGAGGAGAGTAAAGTCGTAATTGACAAGCTAGGACAATCTAATGTAAAATCTATATTAGATTATTCCGTAGAGGGCGAAAATGAAGAAAGTCATTTCGAAAAAACTACTCAAGAAATTCTTAAGGTAATTCGCTTAGGAAAATCAAATGCAAATGTGCCTGTTGCCTGCATAAAAATAACGGGTATTGGTAGTTTTGATATTCTTGAAAAAGTAAATACAGGAGTTCAACTATCAAAAGAAGATACTATTGCTTTTGATACTATAAAAAACCGATTAAATCAATTGTGTTTAGCTGCCCAGCAAAATGATGTTCCTCTATATATTGATGCTGAAGAGAGCTGGATTCAAGATGCGATTGACTCCTTATCAATGGAAATGATGTTTAAATACAATGCGAAAAAAGCATACGTTTTTAACACAATTCAAATGTATAGATGGGATAGATTAGATTTTTTAAAAAAATCATTAGAACAAACAAAAAACAACAATGTAAAACTGGGAGTAAAAATTGTGCGCGGTGCTTACATAGAAAAAGAAAATAAAAGAGCCCTAGAAAAAGAGTGCAAGACTCCTATTCAACAATCCAAACAAGCAACTGACAATGATTATAATGCAGCACTTGTGTTTGCTATTGACAATATTGACGCAATAGAGTTTTGCGCTGGGACCCACAATGAGCATAGTTCAGAGCTGCTGACCCAGTTAATGAAAGAGAAAAATGTGGCGAAAAATCATCCCCATATTTACTTTTCTCAACTATTTGGTATGAGCGATCAAATTAGCTTTAATTTAGCTAGTTTAGGTTACAATGTAAGTAAATATGTACCATATGGGCCCGTGAAATCTACATTGCCCTATTTAATTAGACGTGCCGAAGAAAACACATCTATGGCTGGTCAAATTGGAAAGGAATTACTTTTAATTAAGGAAGAGCTAAAAAGAAGAAAAATGCTAGCTAATTAATTAGCAATCAGATTTATAGAGACATTAGAAATACGTTGATAATCTTCGCCTATTTTCTTGATATCATCATCATCTTCATCATAATACCAGTTTATTGAAACTGCCTTGTGGTTAATATTAATCTTGTCTAATTTTCTTATGATTTCGAGCACCGAAATAATAGATGAAGAACTAAT
>JAESTK010000181.1 GCA_016763645.1 Flavobacteriales bacterium | reverse complement strand
TTACGATTTCCTGTTTTTGAATATCAAACTTACTAAAAATCAAAGTGACTGATATCATTGACTTTCATGTTTTAAAAATAAAAGTGTGAGTTTGCCCTGGGGAAAGCTAAACGCTCTCTATTGTTAATTCTAATATATCGTACCTTATTTTTTCACTCGCTTTATGCTACAACCTGTTGCTTTGGTATCTGCTGGGTTTATTTCTTCACCAGAATTAAGATTGTCTATTGCATCAGACAAAAAAGACTCATCAACAAATTCGGAATCTTTATGATTGTCATCTATCGCACCACGATAAACTAGCTTCATATCCGAATCGAATAGAAAAACATGAGGGGTTGTTTTTGCCCCAAAAGCATTTGCCAACTCAGAGTTATTATCAATAACATATTTACTTAAAAAGCCTTTTTCTTTTGCTCTAATTTTCATATCCTCCATAGAGTCTCCTTCCGTTCTTCGAGCAGCATTCGAATTAACTAGTACTAACCCTACCTGGTATTGCTCACAATTTTTGGCGATATTATTATAACGACCTTCCCAACCCATATTGCCCTCACTTCCTACAACAAATGGACAGGTATTACACGAGAAAATAACGCACATTCCGTTCATTTTTCTTAAGTCATTTAACGAAAATTCTTCTCCCGATACATCCATCATTTTTTTATCGACCATCGGGGCCTCAGATTCTAACTCTAATGTTTTGTGTTTTTCGTGCTCTCCTTTGTCAATAAATGACATTATTGATATCGCAACCACTACCAATGATAATAATACAGCTTTAGTTTTCATAATTTTTAGTTTTATAACGGAATGTTCCCGTGCTTTTTTCGTGGTAATTTTTCGGCTTTGTTTTCTAACATTTAAAATGCTCGAATTAATTTTTCTCTTGTTTGTTCGGGCTTAATAACCTCATCTACATACCCTCTCGATGCTGCTCTATACGGATTCGCAAACATATTTGCATATAACTGCTCCATTTCCTTCCATTTTTCTTCTGGGTTTGATGCTTCTTTAATGTCTTTTTTAAAGATAATTTCTGCTGCACCTTTAGCCCCCATAACTGCAATTTCTGCTGTTGGCCAAGCGTAATTCATATCGGCACCAATGTGTTTTGAGTTCATTACATCATAAGCTCCACCGTACGCCTTTCGAGTGATAACCGTAATTCTTGGTACTGTAGCCTCACTAAAAGCATATAATAATTTAGCTCCATTGGTAATAATTGCATTCCACTCTTGGTCGGTTCCTGGTAAAAACCCCGGCACATCTTCAAAAACTAATAATGGTATATTGAACGCATCGCAAAAACGAACAAATCGTGCTCCTTTTTTAGATGATTCTACATCTAAAACTCCAGCTAAAACTGCTGGCTGATTTGCAATAACGCCTATTGATCTTCCCCCTATTCGAGCAAAGCCGACTACGATATTCTCCGCGTAATTTTTATGAACTTCTAAAAAGGTATTACTATCAATAACGCCTTCTATTACTTCTTTAATATCATAAGGTTGATTCGGATTATCTGGAACAATGTCGTTTAATTTATCTCTTGTTTCATCACCCGCTTCGTAAGGCAACATTGGTGGCTCTTCTTCACAATTTTGAGGGATATAAGACAACAATTTCTTAATGTTGTTTATCGCTTCAATCTCGTTAGCACGAGAGAAATGAGTTACACCAGATTTTGTAGAATGAGTTGATGCACCGCCTAATTCTTCTGCTGTTACTTCTTCATTCGTCACCGTTTTTACCACATTTGGTCCTGTAACAAACATATATGATGTGTTTTCGACCATCAATATAAAATCGGTTAACGCGGGAGAGTATACTGCACCTCCAGCACATGGACCCATAATTCCTGATATTTGCGGAACAACGCCAGATGCCATCGTATTTTTATAGAAAATATCAGCATAGCCTCCTAACGAAACCACACCTTCTTGAATTCTTGCACCGCCAGAATCGTTTAAACCAATAACGGGTGCTCCGTTTTTCATTGCCATGTCCATCACACGACAAATTTTCTCAGCATGGGCCTCAGCTAAAGAGCCTCCAAGCACCGTAAAATCTTGTGAAAACACGTAAGTCAGCCTGCCATTAATGGTCCCATAACCGGTAACGACACCATCGCCTAAAAACTCTTGTTTATCCAATCCAAAATTCTTAGAACGATGCTTAACGAACATGCCTATTTCTTCGAAAGAATTCTCATCAAGCAACAAATCAACACGTTCACGAGCAGTTAATTTACCTTTTTTATGCTGTGCCTCAATTCGCTTTTCTCCTCCCCCTAGTTTTGCTTCAGCAATCTTCTCATTCAGCACTTTAATCTTATCGCTCATCTTCGATGTTTCTCAGTTTTAGCAGGTAAAAATAGGTATAAATAGTCGATAAGGACACTAGCCGCCAATAGAAATCATACTTCTATTTTTTGAGAAAATTTCTTTACCCAATTCCGACTCAAAAGAATCCATTCCTGCAAGCCGTTCTTTTTTAGACATTATAGCACTGTGTATTGATGAACGAATATCCTCTCCGTTTCTTAGTCGGGTCAACAAATCTGATTCATCTGCTGAGAATAAGCAGTTTTTTAATTTCCCGTCCGCTGTTAATCGAATACGATTACATGAATCGCAAAAAGGGTTAGTAACAGTGCTTATAATTCCAAAAGTTCCTTCGTATTTATCAATTTTATAATTCCTTGAAGTTGAGTTAGGGAGCTCTTCTAGCTTCTGAACCGAAGAACACTGCACTTCAACTTTATTAAGTATTTCTTGCAGCGACACCGTTTTTGCTCTATCCCATTGGTTGCCACTAAAGGGCATAAATTCGATAAAACGAACGTCAATTTTTTGATGTTTAGTGAACTCTACAAAATCAATAATTTCATCATCGTTCACTCCTTTCATTAAAACGACATTTAGTTTAACTGCTATTTCACTTTGTAAAAGCAACTGAATATTTGCCATTATTCTATCAAAACAATCTCTGCGCGAAATTGCATTCATTCGTTCAGATTTTAGCGAGTCTAAACTTACGTTAAGCGATTTGATTCCAACGTTTTTAAATGTTTCGATATATCGGTCAACCAATACAGCATTGGTTGTTAACGTTAGCTCAATTGGCAATTGGCTTAATTGTGTAAGAATATTTACAATGTCCTTTTTTATTAGCGGTTCACCGCCTGTTAACCGAATTTTTTTGACGCCCATCTGCACAAAAGTGGTAGCTATTTCGACTATTTCTTCTGAGGTCATAAATTCCGATTTCTCCCGCAAGACAATGCCTTCTTCAGGCATGCAGTAAGTACAACGCAAGTTACAACGATCGGTTAACGAAATACGCAAATAATCGTGTACGCGTCCAAAAGAATCTACTATGGTTTCTGAAGGTTTCAATTATGCTGATGTCCTTTTAAAACTTTAAAAACATGTAGTACTGCTGGGAAAATTGCATCCATAGATTCTTTCGCACCATTTGTACTCCCTGGAAGGGCAAGAACCAACGTTTTTCCCACGATGCCTGCAACACTTCTCGACAACATTGAATATGGTGTTCTGTTTTGTCCATAATTTCTGATTGCTTCCTCTACTCCTGGTATTTTTCTTTCGATTAATCCTTCTAACGCTTCGGGCGTGTTGTCTCTTTTTGATAGTCCTGTTCCACCAGTAAAGATAATTAAATCTGCCTCCGTATTCTGTTCAACTATTGACTTTATTTCCTCTTTTTCGTCAGGGATGATTTGATAATTCTCAATTTTCACACCACAAGACTCTAATTTGGCGATAATCGCTTTACCTGCTTTGTCTTCTTTTTTACCTGCCGAAATGCTATCAGAACAAACCACCACAAAAGCGGTTAAGGAATCGCCAATATCTTTAAAACTGCTTTTACCGCCCCGCTTACTCAACAACTTAATGTTGTTAATTTCGATGCCTTTATCTATCGGTTTTAACATATCGTAAATGTTAAGCGCTACAATACTTGCACCGTGCATTGCTTCGACTTCAACGCCAGTTTTATAAATTGTTTTTACCTCAATTTTTACAATAATTTCCAGCCCGCTAATCGCGAAATCGATACCACAATATTCTATAGGCATCGGATGGCAATCGGGAAGTAAATCTGCCGTTTTTTTTACGCCAAGCAACCCTGTGGCTTTAGAGGATGCAAAAACATCACCTTTCGGTACCGTTTTGTTGATTATTGCATCAATCGTTTCTTGCCGACTAACCGTAACTATTGCTTGAGCTGTCGCTATTCTAAGTGTGTTGCTTTTATGCGTTATATCAACCATTTACTTTCCATTGATGGGTTTCATCTTCGAAAATTTCTTTACCGAAAATGGGTGCTTTTTCTTTGATTTCTTCTACAATATACCGACAAGCTTCGAAAGCATCTTTACGGTGTTTTGATGATACAAAAACAAATAAACATATTTCACCTGCATTCACAATCCCTCTGCTATGGTAAATGTGCATACAGGTTAAATCGAACTTTTCGAACGCTGTTTCTCTAATATTGTGGACTTCGGCTAATGCCATTTCATCATAAGCTGTATAATCAATTGCCCTAACGGTTTTGCCTTCAATTTCATCTGCGCGAACTTGACCCAGAAAGATATCGTGCGCGCCAATATTCGTTTTAACTTGATGATGGGCTATTGATGTCGCTATTTTTTCCGGACTAATTGCACCATCTATAAAAATTGATTTTGGCTTTTTCTTTTCCATTCTAATTCCAAGTTACAATACCACCTTTTAAATTGGTAAGATTTTTAAACCCTCTGGTTTTTAAAATATCAATAGCTGTTTTACTTCTTATTCCATGTTGGCAATAAACAACTATTTGATTATTTATTGGTAATGCAATTTCTTCTTCAGAAATTCTACCCAAAGGAATATTGATGGCGTTAAGCTCTTCAAATTTTGGTAATTCATGAGGCTCTCGAACATCAATTATAGAAATTCGCTGTTGTGTAAGCATTTGTTTCAATTCAAACGAATCTATTTCGTTATCAATCTGTTGTATACCACAAAACACATCATAATCAATGCTTTCAAATTCTGATTCACTTCTTAAAACCTTATCGTATTCTACTTGATTTTTTTGAATACTCAACTTTAGCGATTCATTGGTCAAGGCGTTTATTATCAGTAACTGGCCTGAGAGTGTTTTACCAATTCCTAGAATTATTTTAATGGTTTCATTTGCCTGATGAACACCGATTAACCCTGGCAAAACTCCTAACACGCCAACATCTGAACAATTGGGGACACTGCCCAGAGCTGGAGGTTCTGGGTACAAACATCTATACGATGGTCCGTTTTGATAATTGAACACTGATACCTGTCCCTCAAATTTATATACCGCGCCATAAACGAGTGGGGTGTGTGTAATAATTGCGGCATCGTTCACTAAATAACGTGTAGAAAAATTATCTGAGCCATCAATAACAATATCAAATTGGCGGAATAATTCGATGGCATTTTTAGTAGTTAATCGTTCTGGATATACAATAACGTTAAGCAGTGGATTTAATTCAATCAGTTTTTCACTCGCTACCTGTGCTTTGTTTTTCCCTATATCGTTTGTAGTAAATAAAACTTGCCGTTGAAGTTTACTCAATTCAATTTTATCAAAGTCGATTATACCAATTGTTCCAACTCCTGCTGCGGCTAGGTACTGTAACGCTGGGCACCCTAGACCTCCTGCACCAACAACCAAAACCTTTGCCCGCTTTAATTTCAGTTGTCCTTGTTCACCTACCTCATTTAATTTAATGTGTCGGTTGTATCTGTATTTTTCTGATTCGGTTAGCATAGTTATCCTCCTGAAAAAGGTGGTAAAATGGCTATTTCATCGTTATCTTTTAGTTGAATGTTTTCAGTAACTATTTTTTGATTTACCGCTACTTTGTAAACAAAACCTTGTAAACCAAAATGTAGGGAATTCAGCACCTCAATAAAACCATTGTACGTTGAAGTTTCAGGAAGCTCAATATATTCGATCTCCATTTTGAGGTGCTCGGCAATATTTCCTAAATATTTAACGGTTACTTTCATTCGTCTTCAAGTCATTTAATGTATTGATGTTTGTCAATTGATAAGATTGTTCAACATCTACTTCAACAGAATTACTGCGCAAGTTATTAAAACAATCTCGAACCTTATAATTTCCTGTATCAATTTGCTGTTTTATTACCTGCAAAGATGCTTTTCGGTAAATTGCAGTTAGCGGATAAATTCTCGTTTTATGTTCCAAATAGCTTACCTCGTTGTGGTTGTGAGACTTTACTAGCATATCAATCAAGTTACTCGACACAAATGGAGAATCAACTGTTAAAATAAGTACGTTTTCTGTTTTACAATGCAATAGGGCCGTATAGATTCCACCCATTGGGCCAATATTTTTAAGTTCATCGCTAAGTAAATTAGCGTCAAAATTAGAGTACTCAGCGTTACTTGAAATTATAGTTATCGATTTAGAAAAATGACTTGCCAAAGAAATTGAATAGCTAACCATTGGCTTTCCGTTAAATAAGAGTAGTCCTTTGTCAGAGCCCATTCGAGTACTCTTCCCGCCAGCTAAAATGAACGTTTCTAACTCCATTTTAGGTGAAAAATAGTTTAGCGGATGCTAAGATTAACACGAACATCAATAGATAGGAAAGTGTTTTATGCTTCATTTTTTTACTGCCGTAATAACTCCCCAAAAACCCTCCAACAACTGCGATTGTAACGCATAAAAACACGTCCGGTGAAATTGTTATTCCGTTGGTTAACATGCCTAACATCCCTGCACCAGAATTTACCCAAATAAATAATGCCGAAACGGCCGCTGCTTCTTTCATGTTCCCCCAGTGAAACAGCAAAATTACAGGAGTTAAAATGATACCTCCGCCAATTCCAATTAGTCCTGAGAAAAACCCGATTGCTGCTCCAATAAAAATCCCTTGCCACCATTTTAACTGTTTAGTTACGATTGTATTCGATTGTTGGACCAACATTCTGGCAATTGCGATTAATAAAAAAATTGCTAATATTTTTTTATACAAACTAGCATCAACTTCAAAAATGCCTCCCAAAAAAGCCAACGGAATTGAACCAATTGCAAACATCGAAAATAATTTTCCGTTGAAATGTCCTTGCCGATAATAGTGTACAAAAGCGACACCTGCTACAAATAAATTAAGCAATAATGCAGTAGGTTTCATGTAATTTGGGCTGAAATTAAATAGTACCATTAGTGCTAAATAACCACTAGCGCCTCCGTGGCCAACTGCCGCGTATAAAAACGCGACAATGGGCAACACACTATAAAAAAGCCAAAGATTTTCAACATCAAAAAACACAACCGCTAAGGTAAAATATATGCCGTTACTGTTTCACCTTCTTCTAGCTCGTTGTCAGTTTCTGACACATAAACCAATGCATCGGCAAGGGCAAAAGTATGTAGCATAGCGGAACTTTGCCCCTCCAAAATTTCGACCTGATTTTCATCAATTTTTGCCTTCAAAAATTGAGCGCGATCTCCTTTTTTGGCGTACGCATTTTTCAATGTAAATTGACGCGTTGGCAAACCATCATTTTTTCCCGATAAAATTGCCAATGCCTGATAAACATAAACATAAAAACAAGATAATGCTGCCGCTGGGTTTCCCGGCAAAGCAAAAATTAATTTATTTTGATATGTCCCAAAAAACAATGGTTTACCCGGCTTTTGCTTTACTTTATAAAAGATTTGCTTTACACCTATTTCGATTAAAGCTTTACCAACAAAATCGTAATCTCCTACAGAAATTCCGCCAGAAACCAGAAGTACATCCGTTGATCTAAGCAATTTTTCGATTGCTAATTTGGTGGCTTGAAAAGTATCTTCTGCCCTACCGATTTCTGCACAATCATATCCAGAATGCTCTATTCCTGACTTAAGCATAATCGCATTGCTTTCGTATATTTTTCCTTTAGGGAGTGGTTCTCCCGACTTAACCAACTCATTACCTGTAACCAAGACAGCTAGAGTTGGTTTTTTATAAACTACCACCTCTGTTATTCCTAATCCCGCAAGAAATCCTACTGCAGCGGGAGTTATTTGCTCTCCCTTTTTTAAAGCTACTTGGCCTGTTTTTGTTTGTTCACCAAGGGGTCGAATATTACTCCCAACTTTTATAGGTTGGGTGAAAGAAATTTCTTTTCCAATACTGTTTACGATTTCTTGTTGCACAACGGTGTTAGCTCCTTTTGGCACAATCGCACCCGTAAATATCCGAACCGACTCACCTACTTTTACATTAAACTCCTCACCTGAATCGCCAGCAGCTATTTCACCAACTAAAGCGTACGTTTCTATTTTTTCGGAATAATTAACTGCATAGCCATCCATCGAGGATTGGTTAAATGGAGGCATGTTGATTTTAGCAACAACATCTTCTGCAAGAAGATAGTTTAAAGCATTTACAAGCTGAACTATTTCAGTTACTCTATCTGGTAGGTTCGTCTTTACTAATCGGATTGCCTCTTCAACTGACACCATAACTACTCAATTTTTGAATAGCCAGAAGTAATTGAAGCCAATGAATTACTACTCCTTATTGAACAATAACCTTTTTCTTAACAGAATTAACTTCTACCAAGTAAACGCCTTTCTGCCAATTAGCAACATCTATCGTATGAAGGCTAGATGTTGATTTACTTGAGTAAATTAACTGCCCCATTAAATTGAAAACTTTTATGGGCGAATCAGCTGTAATATTCTGGATAGTAAAAATATGGTTTGTAGGGTTTGGATACACACTAAATTGTTTTTCTTCGACTACGTTTTCTCCAATTCCCACCCCATTAGTTGCAACAGTAAATTCCCAAGTATCACTCCAGGTAGACGGAACTGAATTGGTATATGTTCTGACCCTCCAATAATATTTTTGCCCATGAATGAGGTTTGATGTTTCAAATTCAGTATCAAGCCCATCTGGGTCTATACCCGAAAAAATAGTTGTCCCTGTTTGCAACAGCCCTGAAGTGAACAAGTCCATCGTATCTAATTCCCATTCGTAAGTATCAATACCATTAGTTGATTTCCAATCAATAACTTCATTATCGGGTCTTGCTCCTGCTCCATCTAATGGCAAGTACAATTCTGGTTTAGTATCCCAAACCCCACTTATATTAATATCATCAATGTACATATTATTCCCGCTGTCACTCACAAATACAAATTTGAACATGAAATCTTCCACTAAATAACTTGTGGATATACCACCTACTGTATTTTGCTTCCATTCTGTCTGGTCTGATGGTGTGAAACTAGCTGCAGTAGAAGAGGCACTTGCTAAAGTGCTACCCGACTGAATCATTCTTAATGACCAAGTTGCTCCACAATCTTTTGATATATACACACTTAAAGCATCTTGACTTGTTGTATTAGGGTTTTGTGCATAAGAAGACCAAAACGTAAGACTTACTGATGTAAGGGGGCTTAAGTCAACTGCTGCACTGATTAATTCGTCTACTTGATCTTTTCCATTAAAATAGTTACTCATTTTGACACATGACGTCCCTGTATGGGCTGTAGAATTAGTTATATTAAACTGAAAAATGTCATCTTGATCGCTAATAGACAGCCACTTATCACTAGGAAGTGATGAAATACTCTCGAAACTTTCTTGAATTGGTGGATAGCTACTAATCGGGTCAGATACTAAAACGTACCCTTGTTTTATTATAGATTTGGTATTAACACCATTACCCACCGTTAACGATACGTCATGAACTCCAGGAGTATTATAAAATATAACCGGATTTTCTAATGATGACGTTGATGGATTGCCTCCTGGGAAATTCCAAGTCCACGAATTTTGACCATAAATTGACCAATCTTTAAAGCTAATTGCTCCGCCACCTCCACTTACACACACATATCTAGTATCGGATGATAAATCAGCATAACAGAGTTGGTCAACTCCAGAGGCGGCTTGATTTGCTTCACTTACCAACGACTGAAGCTCAGTAATTGTAGCCATATTCGTTAAAATTCTATCTACTTGTCCTTGCGAAAACATATTTTGACAGTCGTCATAACTCATAAAGTTTTCAATTTGGTCAACAACATCTCACATCAAATAGTGGAGTACAATTACCTGACGGCACCTACTTTTACATAATTGATTTAGGTGTGGAGCAATGTCAGGGTTATGTTATGATTCATAGATGAAAGAAAAGTAAATAGGGAAATAAGGGATAATAGGTAAGTAGGAAAAACCATATACCCTTATATCCCTATCTCCTTTTAAAAATAAAGATGAAAAATCTTTTAGTAATATCAGTAATAGGTTTTGTGATCTGCCTGAATAGTGCATTCGCGCAACAGGACCCTCATTTCAGTCAATATCGGTTTGATGGGCTAATTCTAAATCCCGCCTACGCGGGAAGCGCAAATAGTATTATTGGCACATTGGGATACAGGCAACGATTTGTAGGGCTGGATGGTGCACCACAAACACAGGTATTCAGTATTCATTCACCCATACTCAAGAAAACAATGGGCATTGGCTTAAAAGCGGTTCACGATAATATAGGAGTAACAGGACAAACCTCTATAACAGCTATTTACGCTTACCATTTACGCTTAGCTAAGGGAAAATTATCCTTTGGTTTGGAGGGCGGGCTAATAAACCAGTCCATTGATTTCCCCGCATTAATTAATTTAGATGCCGATGACCCTCTCTTGCTAAACAAAGAAAGCATCATGCTCCCCGATGCTGCATTTGGAGTGTATTATAACTCCGAAAAGTTTTACGCGGGAACTTCTATACAGCACCTTCTTCAAAGCAGATTAAAATATACCAGCTCTCTGTCACAATTATCCAATCATTATTTTTTAACCGGAGGATACCGTATAGATGTCGGTGAAAACTTGCAACTCGAGCCATCATTGCTCTTAAAATATGTTTCAGGTGCACCCCTTCAAACAGATATAAACATGAATGTTACATTTAAAGAAATGTTTACTCTTGGCGGGGGATACAGGACAAGTAATGCAATAGTTTTTCTCTTCAAATACAGCTTTAAAGACCGGATAAAAATCGGTTATGCCTATGATTACACTATTTCAAAATTGGCATCCTATAATAACGGCTCGCATGAATTGATGCTTGGCTATAATATCGGTATAAAACC
>JAESTK010000029.1 GCA_016763645.1 Flavobacteriales bacterium | reverse complement strand
TGAAAATATGGATCCCAAAACCACTACCATTTTAGACATTGGTTGTGGGAACGGTATTAGTTGTATTTCATTTGCACTAGAAGGATTTCAAGTTATAGCTGTAGAGCCAGATCCAAGTGATACTATTGGTGCAGGTGCTATTAGAAAATTGAAAGAGCACTATCAGCTAAACAATATTGAAATTTTAGAGTCATATGCGGAAGACATTAAATTTGACTCGAATTCGTTCGATGTGGTTTACGTGAGACAGGCAATGCATCACGCTAATGACTTAACCAAATTTACGGGTGAATGTGGTAGGGTAGTTAAAAACGGAGGCCTTCTCTTAACGATTAGAGACCATGTGATTTTTGACGTAAAAGATAAAGAGTGGTTTTTAGAATCACACCCGTTACATAAATTCTATGGTGGAGAAAACGCATACAAACCAGAAGAATACGAATCTGCAATAAAAAATGCTGGTATGACAATCACACACAAACTCAAGTTTTATGATAGTGTCATTAATTATTTCCCAGTAACTACAGAAGAACTTGAGAGTAAAGAAAAACAAGAGCTCGAAAATATTAAACAACAATTAACAAATAAAATAGGTTTGTTTTCGAACTTACCTTTTGCTTTATCCTGGTTTAAAAATAGACTAAACTTCCCCAATTATTTATACGATGAAAAAATGACTCCAGGAAGAATGTATTCTTATATCTCGGTCAAAAAATGAAAATACTTGTAATAGGATCAAAAGGGTTTATTGGTAGCCATTGCGTAAATTACTTTAGCAAGCAATATGAGGTGTGGGGGTGTGATGTCGTAACGGATTATAATACCATAAACTATTTTTTGGTGGATTCTACTAATGCAGATTATTCTGAAATTTTTAACCAAATAAAATTCGACATCTGTATTAATTGCTCAGGAGCAGCAAGTGTTCCAGATTCTATAAAAAACCCACAAAGAGACTTTATTCTCAATACCTACAATGTGTTTAAGCAATTAGATGCGATAAGAAAGCATAGCAAAAATTGTAAATACATAAATCTTTCTAGCGCAGCAGTTTACGGTAATCCGAAGTCTCTACCGATAGGAGAAGAGCAAGGGCTAAAGCCAATTTCTCCTTACGGTAATCACAAAAAAATGGCGGAAGATATTTGTGAAGAATTTTATAATGAGTTTGGTATTTTATCATGTAATCTTAGAATATTTTCAGCTTACGGGCCTGGTCTCAAAAAACAATTGTTTTGGGATTTGTTTAGAAAATTCAAATCAAATCATGAAATCGTGCTTTATGGAACAGGGAAAGAATCGAGAGATTTTATTTACATATCAGACTTGATTCAAGCCATAGAATGTGTAATACAAAAATCTAATTTTAATGCCGAAATAGTTAATGTTGCCAACGGGGAAGAAATAACGATAGAGAAGATGGTAAACTTGT
Organism: Flavobacteriales bacterium; assembly: GCA_016763645.1. Taxonomy (GTDB): domain Bacteria; phylum Bacteroidota; class Bacteroidia; order Flavobacteriales_G; family NORP312; genus NORP312. The sequence continues at coordinate 11,415 of JAESTK010000029.1, read as the reverse complement.
TTTATGCCCATCTAGACTCCACTACAAGTTATAGTTTTGGGGGAGAAAGTAGAGCAGGAGATCCCAATAACTGGAAAGCTGATATAACAAAATTAGGCAAGTTTGGTTACTCACCCAGAATTGACATCGAACAGGGCATCTCAAATTATATTTTATGGCTCAAAGAAAACAAGTAGGCTTTGTTTTTTCATATAATGAATCATGGATTGGCGGCACGTACTATATACTTAATATTATCCACGCTTTACATGCGTTGCCAGATGAAGAAAAACCAGTAATAACCATTCTGTCGTCTAAAAAAGAAGATTTTGAATTGGTTAAAAAAGAAACGAATTACCCTTACCTTGACTACAGAAACACAATAGTGGAGTCCTCACTAAAAACTCGATTGGTGAATAAAGTTTCTCGTATTTTTTTAAGCAAAAACCTTCTTTCCTTTACGAAACTTAGGATAAAAAATATTGATATGGTTTATCCGAGATACTCTCCTAAATTTGAAATTAGAAAAAGCTCAAAAAAAGTATTTTGGATTCCCGACTTTCAAGATATGTTTTTACCTCAATATTTTCCGCAAGAAGAGCTCACCCAACGTGAAAACGATAGAATTGAAATAAGTAAAACCGAAGGTATTTTGGTGACTAGTAGTAAAGATGCCCAAAACCACTTTAACAAAACATACACAACTTCAAAGCCGCAGCAATTTATTTTGCAATTTGCGGTTACTCACCCAAGCTACAATCACATTAATATTGATGAATTAAAAAAAATACATAAGCTCCCTGCTCAATATTATTTCGCTCCTAATCAATTTTGGGCGCACAAAAATCATATATCAATAATAAAGGCAGTTAAACGCCTTAAAGATTCGGGCTTGTCTGTTACAGTTGCATTTTCTGGCAAAGAATCTGATTATCGAAATCAAGACCATATAGATAAATTGAAAGAATTAATTGTAGAATATGAACTTCAAAAAAACATTCTATTTTTGGGGTTTTTAGACAGAAAAGTACAACTTCAATTAATGAAAAATTCGATGGCAATTATTCAGCCTTCTTTATTTGAAGGTTGGTCAACAGTTGTTGAGGATGCAAAAAGCTTAAATAAACATATCATACTATCAAACTTGTCAGTACACAGGGAGCAAACAAGTATAAACTGTACATTTTTTGATGCAGAAAATGATGAGAAGTTAGCTGATATTTTGGAAATATTTGAACCAGATCAAGAGATTGAGACTGATTACAGTCAAAATATTGTCAATTTCGGAAAAAACTTTAATAAACTAATCGGCTTGGCAAGCTAGGAGAATGGGTATAGTTCCCAAAATATCAATAGTAACACCAAGTTACAATCAAGGTGAATTTTTAGAAGAAACGATCAATTCTATTTTAAATCAGAATTACCAAAACTTAGAATACATAATTATCGATGGGGGCAGTACTGATAATTCGGTTGAGATAATCAGGAAATACGAAGAGCACTTATCGTACTGGATAAGTGAAAAAGACGAAGGGCAAAGTCATGCAATTAACAAAGGGTTCGCAATAGCTACTGGTGAAATATGTAATTGGATTAATAGTGATGATATTTTGGCACCAAATGCTTTGCAAAACATATCTAAAGCCTTTATCAATAACCCTAATGTAGATTTTGTTCATGGAAAAAATGGAATAATCGATTCAGAAAGTAAATTAACAGGCTGGACGCAGCACCCTAAAGGTGAGTTAAAGTTACAGTATTTTTATGGAATGCCTTACGGACAACAAGCGTGTTTTTTTACAAAAAAAATTTTTGACAAGGTTGGTGGGGTTAACGAAAAAATATCCTTTTCTATGGATTTCGATTTATATACAAAAATTCATTTACGAGCCAAGGCACTTCAAATAGAAGATCATATCGGTTCCATTAGAATACACCCAACAACCAAAACGAACAATCTCCAAAATGAGATGTACTATGACAACGGCTGTATTATGGCGACACTGTTTCGTTCCCTCAGAAATGAAAATTATTACAATCAATTAGCTCGGTTAGGCTTTAAGAGCTATGAAAAATACGATGTAGAAATAGAACTCGAAAAAAACACACAAACTGAAATTTGGTTAGGGTATTTGCACAAGAGTTTTTGGTATTATTACGAAAATGGAGAAAAGAGAATTGCAAAACACTTTCTTTATTCGTTAATTCGCTATGGTCGGATGAAACTATTTAATAAGGAAACCCTCAAGCTAATAAAGGATTTAGCATTTTAGTAGCTAAGCAATGTGCGGAATAGCAGGTATATATAATTTAAACGAAAAAGAAGTCGCGCCCATTAAACTTGAGAGATTTACAGACTCGTTATATCATCGAGGACCAGATGGAAGTGGATATTGCTATTTCGATAACAACTCACTAGGGTTAGGGCATCGAAGGTTAAGTATTCTCGATTTGTCTGAACAAGGAAAACAACCCATGAGTTTCGGAGATGACCGTTATTCGATAACTTATAATGGCGAAGTTTTTAATTTTCAGCAAATTAAAGACGAATTAATAGCGGATAAATACACCTTTAAATCAAACTCAGACACTGAGGTAATATTAGCCTCGTATCATAAATGGGGAGTTAAGTGCCAAGATAAATTTAATGGCATGTGGGCATTTGCCATTTGGGATAAACAGAAAAAGGAGCTTTTTCTTTCTCGTGATCGGTTTGGTATTAAACCATTGTATTATTTTTTCGAATCAGAAAATACGTTCTGTTTTGCTTCAGAAACTAGAAGTTTTAAATTCTTAGACGACCATCATCGAGAAATTGATGGGGCAATGTTAAACCACACATTAGAAAATGAGTACGCCCTAGAGGGATTAGGTTACACGATTTATAAAGACATTTACCAGTTGCTTCCAGGGCATTGTATGACAATACGAAAAGGAGATACTCAGGTAAAACAAAAACGATGGTGGGACATTAGAGACCATATTCAGCTAGACAACAGCTCATTAGAAAAATCTACTGAAAAGTTCCAGCAACTATTTAAAGATGCTTGTAAAATACGCCTACAAAGCGATGTTCCAATAGCCACAGCATTAAGCGGAGGGTTGGATTCTAGTGCGGTATATCAAACAGTAAGTGAATTATTGAATGAAGGTAATCTTTCGAGAACACATAAAAATGCTCAAACAGCCGTATCAGCAATATTTCCAGGGTTGCCCAATGATGAAAAAAAATATGCCGAAATTGCAGCTAACCATGCACAAGGTTCCATAAGTTTTGTAGAAACAGATTTCAATAACCTATCTCAAGAAGTTGAGAAGCAAACTGTTTTTTCTGATTTCATTTCTGGAAGACCAATTAATTCGATTGCTTCTGTTTATGCAGGCATGCAAAGTAAAGGAATAAAAGTTTCTATGGATGGACACGGAGTAGATGAAATGCTATACGGGTATCGTTACATGGTTTACGATTTATACGTTAACTCACTTTATGCGCCTAATATTAATCCGCTGCCAATAAGCGAAGTGTTAAGGGAGCTATACCATCCTGATGACAAAAACGATGTAACAATAAGGTTTGCGAAAGAAATTGACCAGAAAAGTAAAAGAGAGAGAAAAGTCATATTTAAAGTAAAAAGAATTTTAAAAAAACACATTGGATTTGCGGCTAGAGATGTCGGTTATAGTCCCGTTAAATTACCCTCTCTTAGTAATAAACCCTACGATTTTAGTGCTTACCCTCTCCAAGAGAAAATGTTGTATCATGAGTTTTTCGAAAACACGTTACCTGCGTTACTTCGAAATTTCGATAGAGCAGGAATGATGAGTAGTGTCGAGATAAGAATGCCATTTATGGACTGGAGGTTGGTGGTTCACACTTTATCGCAACCATTTCATCATAAAATTGGCAAAGGCTATACCAAACTATTACTGAGAGAGGCAATGAAAGGCCATTTACATGAAGATATTCGATTGAGAACCTTTAAGGTGGGTATTGGTAGCCCTTATTTTTATTGGTTAAAAGGTGGTTTGCAGGAATGGTCATTAGATTCCCTTTCCAATATAACTTTGAGAAACAAAGTTAGCGCAGCAATTAAAAACGGAACGCTAACCGAGACTTTAGCAGCTCAAACGTGGAAAAGTATTAACGTAGATTTAATTCAAAACAATTGATGGAAGTCAAAGTATCTGTTATAATACCAGTATATAATCGATCTAAGGATTTAATTAGAGCGATTAGAAGCGTTCAAAATCAAACGGTACAGGAATTCGAAGTGCTTGTTGTTGACGATAAATCAGAGGAAAATATCGAGAAAATTGTAAATGAGTTTGCAGATTCTCGACTTAAATATTTTCTAAATACCTCAGAAAATTCGAATGCTAATGTTTGTAGAAACATAGGGTTCGATAATGCTGCGGGAGACTATATTGCAATGTTAGATTCCGATGACGAGTGGCTACCGAATCATTAGAAGCGAAAATAAAATTCATTACAGATAATAACTGTGATGGTGTATTCGGGAGCGCTTATGTTGATAATGGAGAAACTAGAACAACAAAAATCAGTCGAGATTTTGGAAAAGGTGAAAATATGGCTAATTATATTTTATCAGGAGGAAATGCGCCTACGCCAACCCATGTTTATAAAAGACATTCCGCGGTAACGGTTCGGTGGGATGAATCATTAGAGCGCCACCAAGATTATGATTTTAGCATCCGATTTTCTGAAAAAAATAGTTTTAAGCCATCTCAATCATTAACGGCAATAATTCATTGGACGAAGAGCGAAAAACGGAATGAACACATTGAGTCGCAACTCACCTTTATTAAAAAACACGCAGATAAACTAGCACCTCACATTTATAATAGATACCATAGAGAAAGATATAATTCATTGGCGGGTAGAAAAGATGTATCGAACGAAGTGATGTTGCATTACAGAAAGCAAGGGATAAAATATGCATCATTTGTTTCCTTAGCCGATTTCGATGATCTATATCCAACAAATGGATTGTTATTTAATAAGGTGCTTAATAGAATTAGGTTTGTTTTCAAAATACTTTTGAAATAACAAAACCTGATAGAAGTCATATGTAGATAATTGGTTTATAGTTATCTTCGTTGAAAATTCGAAGTGTGCAAAATACATTAGCAAGCCATCCTTACGTTAAAGAGATAATAGACCTTGAATGTTCTTCGACTAGTCGCATCGAGTTTCATGAAAAGTCTCACCCCATTTTATTAAAAATGGGAAGTGACCAAGAATTTCTAAAACAAGTAATAAAACGAAACTTTAGGGATGAAGGATTTATTAACCATAAGTGGTCTGGTTTTAATATTCCATTTTTCTATATATACGAAACTGATGATTTTGTATTAAAAATCCACCTGTTTCCTTCTGATAAAGAGCGTAGAAATAACCTGGCAGCGAATTGTGTTCATCATCACAACAATTATATTTTGAGTACAAATGCTTTTTTTGGAAGTGGATATGAGTGTTTTCTATTCTCGAACAATCCCCAAGTTGATGAAAATTTGGAGGTGAAAATGAAAATTGCCAAACGTTTTCATCAAAAGGATTGGAATCCTCACATTGTTAAGGCGTGGCAACCCCATGTGGTTATAGCTCCGCAAAGTTTTTCCGCAACGTTGGTGCTTTGGACGCCTGATGAAAAACGTACAACAGATAAGCTAAGACAGCACCCTTTATTAAAACCAATAAAAAAACAATTGAAATGGTTGGCGTATAGATTAGGTTTAGCAAATAAGATTGGAGTAGCTGCAGAAAATACGTATCAATTTTACCCAAATGGGACTACGTTTAAGGGAGTCGCGGAGTCAGAATATGTTGCGCCTATGTTAGCAGAAGTTGGAGATGAAGTTGATAATTACTGTATGCAGATGATGTTTTATTTTTTACAAAAAGCAGATTTAGTCGAGAGAGATTTATTGAGAAATTTAGCTAACAATTCATCACTCCCTAGTTATTATTACAAATGGATAGACAAAGTGCTGAATGACGAAGAGGTTGACGAAGTTTTTCATGCTCCCAACCTTAATATTCCTCAAAAGCAATTCTTTGTTGAGGATATTTTAAAAGCAGCTAGCTAGCCCTTTTAATGAAGATTGTATTTCTAATCAAAAAAATTGAAGAAGGGTTCACTGCGAATGCTCTTAAAGAGTTATCAGCAAATAATGACCAAGTTTTTCTTTTTACAAAGACTCAAGTAAATCCAAAATTTCTTAGCGCCAATGTTGTAGTATTTGTGTTTCCTAAGAATCAAATATTGCCTTTACTTAGTTCAATTAAACTACTTCCAATTGTCTTAAGTGATATGTTGAGAAAATTTTCGTTTGAATATTGTAAACAAATCAGGTTTAATTTCAGTTCTTTAAGGCAATCTGCTTACTTATCTAAGTACTTAATCAAAACTTTAATTAAATATGATAAATATCAGAGTTTTAGATACTTATCATTTTGGTTAGATGATTATGCTGATCAGCTGAGTTTGCTAAAAAAGTACAGTAAAATTAAACATACATATTCATTTGCGCACGGTAGGGACTTGTACGAATGGCGACAACTAAACTCAGGAAAAATACCGTTTAAAAAATTTCAATTAGCACATTTGAGTAAAGTATTTCCTATATCTAAGGTAGGGGAAGAGTACATACAAAAAAGGTACCCTCGCTATAGTGACAAAATTAGGGTACACTATTTGGGATCTTATGATTGTGGAATAAGTGAATTAAGAAAAAATAATGTATTCACCATAGTGTCGTGTGCAACGGTAAGAGATGTAAAAAGAATCCATTTAATTGCTAAAGCTTTGTGTTTGTCGAAGCGAAAAATAAAGTGGATTCATATTGGGAATCAGAATTTGGAAAACACATCAGATTCATCTATTCTTCTATATAAAGAGGCGATTGAAAAATTGAAACTAAATAGTAATGTGGAGTTTAAGGCCACTAACGCGATGACAAATGAAGAAGTGTATTCTTTCTATAAATTGACAAGCATAAATCTGTTTGTAAGCGTTTCGGAAACAGAAGGGCTACCAGTATCAATGATGGAAGCTATTAGTTTTGGAATTCCATTAATGGGGACCGATGTAGGGGGATGCAAGGAAATCATTACAGAAAAAACAGGCGTTTTGATACCTAAAGATTTCTCTAAGGAATTATTGTTGTCAGAACTTGAAAAATTCGATAAATCGGATTTCAATACCGTGTTGTTCAGGGATGGAGTGCGTAAATTTTGGGAAGATAATTTCAATATAAAAGAAAATTATCAAAAATTACAGCGAGAACTGGAAAGGTAAGTCACTTTTCGATATATGTTAAATTCTTTAGCTGAAAAGCTCGCGCCTTCCAATCTCACTACAAATAGGGCAAGATGTGGCATTGTGACTTCTAGCAGGGCAATGTTCCCTGCCAAAGAAAATAATTTGAAGGTGGAGTTTGTTCCACATAGCTTCATCAAAAAGGCGTTTTGCGTCTTTTTCTGTTTGTACAACATTTTTCCCGCTGGTTAAAGCCCAACGGTGCATTAAGCGATGAATATGAGTATCAACTGGAAAGGCTGGAAAACCAAATGCTTGTGCCATCACAACCGATGCTGTTTTATGTCCGACAGCTGGTAGCTCTTCTAAAGATTCGAAGCTTTGTGGAACAGACCCGTTGTGTTTGTCGATTAAAATATGCGACAAGCCATAAATTCCTTTCGATTTCATGGGGGATAATCCGCAAGGGCGAATAATTTCCTTGATTTCTTCAACCGAAAGTTTAATCATATCATAAGGGTTATCGGCTTTTTTAAACAAAATAGGTGTAATTTTATTCACTCTAACATCAGTACATTGAGCCGAAAGTAATACTGCAATTAATAAAGTGTAAGGGTTTTTGTGGTCGAGTGGAATAGGGGTAGTTGGATACAATTCTTCCAACTTGGTAACAACGAACTCTACCTTTTCTTTTTTTGTCATCCCACTAAGTTAAATGATTGCAATACATCATATCTCCCTCCTATTTTCGATTGCCATAAATGTACTTTTTTAGCGGTAAGTTTTTTGGGAATTTCCACATCGAAAATTGGTTGATAAAACCGATGTGGTTTTTTAAGTCGAGCGATAGAAATATGTGGAACGGGTTTAAATCGAGATGGCATACAGCAATCAGCAGCCGTAGAAATTTCGTTACATAGTTTCTGAAACTCAAAATTTAATTTGAAATATGCCCATAACATACTCGGGTTTTTCCCTGGCGAAAATCCAAATTTTTTAAAATCAAGTGAAATGGATTTATTTCGAGAAGCAACTTTTTCTATCTTTTTTAGAAGATTATTTAGCAGCAGTGGAGAAGTTTCACCTAAATAGTATGTGGTGATGTGGTAGCTTTCGGGTCTTGTCCATTTAATTCCTTCAAGGTGCTTATTCATCAATTTTAATTCCGAAAACGGGACTACAAAATCTACAGACAATTCTATACCAGTAAAAAGTTTCATGGGTAACAAAGTTAAAATCAAAAGTGTATAAATTGGCAGAAAATAATTTTGTCCATCTAAGTAATTATCGCCTTCTTTGTAAGAGATAATTTTCAATTAATGACTACACTTACCGAAGGCGATAAAGCTCCTGATTTTAACGGAATTGATGAAAACGGAGACGCTATATCGTTATCCGATTACGCGGGTAAAAAACTGATAATGTATTTTTACCCGAAAGATTTAACACCAGGTTGCACTGTTGAGTCGTGTAATTTACGTGATAATTATGCTGAATTATTAAATACTGGGTTCGATGTGTTAGGAGTTAGTGCTGATGATGAAAAAAAGCACTTAAAATTTGTAAATAAGTATGAGCTTCCATTTCATTTGTTGGCAGATGCCGATAAGGTCGTAATTAGTGCTTACGGTGTCTGGGGTCCGAAAAAATTTATGGGTAAAGAATATGACGGGATTCATCGTACGACTTTTATTATTGATAAAAATGGAGTAATTGAGAAAATCATTAAAAAAGTAAAAACGAAAGAGCACACAGAACAAATATTGGCAGAATTAGCCATTCTTCAGTAAAACGTAAATAGATTACGGTTTGCGGTAGTAATGTTGTCTCTAACTAATTAAAACAGAAATAAAATGGCAGATATAGCAAAAGAAAAGTTAAAAGCGCTTCAATTAACAATGGAGCGAATGGATAAAGTTTATGGAAAAGGCGCAGTCATGCGTTTAGGTGATGAGCCTATCGATAAAGATATAGACGTTATATCAACAGGGTCTCTCTCTATTGATGCAGCGTTGGGAATCGGAGGTTTTCCGATGGGAAGGGTCGTTGAAATATATGGCCCAGAGTCTTCAGGAAAAACAACATTGGCAATTCACGCAATTGCAGAATGCCAAAAGAATGGCGGTATTGCGGCATTTATAGATGCAGAGCACGCTTTCGATCGTTTTTACGCTGAGGCATTAGGTGTAGATACCGAAAACCTGTTGATTTCTCAACCAGACAATGGTGAGCAAGCATTGGAAATTACAGAGAGTTTAATTCGTTCTGGTGCAATTGATTTGATTGTAATTGATTCTGTAGCAGCCTTAACTCCAAAAGCAGAAATAGAAGGCGAAATGGGCGATTCTCGTATGGGTTTACAGGCGAGATTAATGTCTCAAGCGCTTCGTAAGCTTACGGGGGTAATTAGCAAAACTAATTGTTGCTGTATTTTTATCAATCAGTTGAGAGAAAAAATTGGCGTGATGTTCGGTAATCCAGAAACAACAACTGGGGGTAATGCACTTAAATTTTACGCATCAATTCGCGTTGACATTAGAAGAATTGGTCAAATTAAAAGTGGCGATGAAGTAATCGGAAACAGAACCCGAGTTAAGATTGTGAAAAATAAAATGGCTCCTCCGTTTAGAAAAGCAGAATTTGATATTATGTATGGCGAAGGAATTTCTATCCTAGGTGAAATTATAGACATTGGAGTAGAGCATAACATTATTAAGAAAAGCGGCTCTTGGTTTAGCTATGGTGATACAAAACTCGGACAGGGTAGAGACGCTGTAAAAGGTCTTATTGCTGATAATCCTGAATTACGAGAAGAGCTTGAAGGTAAAGTTCGTAATGCTATGAATGGCATCACAGAACCGGAAGCCAAACCCAAAAAAGAGGCGAAAGCTGAATAAACGGTCAATATGATTTATTAAACGGGCTGCTCTTATTGGAGCAGCCTTTTTATATTTGTGCCATGCGATTAATAATGTATGTATTTGTAGTTTCTGTTTTTCTTGCAGGATGTAAAGAAACACTGAAGCAAAAAGGGAAAGAGGCTAGCGATAAAGAAGTGGACTCGCTTAATGCAAAGAGTCCAATGCAAAGTCTGAACGAAAAGATTAGACAAACGCCAAACAACTCTATTTTGTATTTCGATCGTGCAGAAATGCATCTAATCTCTAATTCTGTTGACGATGCTTTAAACGACCTAGATAGAGCCATAAAATTAGATTCTACCAATTCTAATTTCTACCTTTTAAAAGGCGATATATTGTTTATGCAAAAGCAAACCAGAGACGCTAAAGCATTGCTTGATAAAAGTATTGCATTAGATGCTGAAAATGTAGATGCACATCTCAAATTAGCCGAAATGTATTTCTTGTCTGAGCAATATCAAGAGTCTATAAATAGCATCAATAACGCATTACGAGTTGATGTATACCACCCCAAAGCATATTTTCAAAAAGGAATGACGTACAAATATCTAGGCGACACTGCTAGTGCGGTTTCAAGTTTTCAAACAGCAATTGAGCAAAACTCAGAATATTACGAAGCGCATATACAATTGGGCGTAATCTACGCATCCATAAATGACCCAATGGCTGAGGCGTACTACAATAATGCGCTACAAATTAGGCCAACGAGTTTGGAAGCAATTTATAATAAGTCGTTATTTTTGCAGAACACGGAGAGGTATGAAAAGGCAGTAGAGGGTTATAAATTAATGACAAAAATTTCTCCCTCAAGCTACGCAGCTTATTATAATATGGGATATATTAAATTGACGGTTGATCAAGACTTAGATTCGGCTTTGTATCTGTTTAATAAAGTTATAGCTATCAACCATGTATATTACCCTGCGTATTATAATATTGGACTATGTCACGAACAAAAAGGTGATTTTGCAAAAGCAAAGGTGAATTATCAGGCAACACTCAAGCTTCAACCTGACTACGATTTAGCTGCTTTGGGTTTGTCCAGAGTGCTGAATTAATCTTTTTGAAGGGCTTGATGTCTTCAGAATTACTGGTTTGAGTCCAATTTCATCAGAAAGAATTCCCCGAGGCTCTGCCTCGTGGGTTTCCGCTTCAACCTCTCCTTGAGGAGAGGTCAAAACTTTGTTAAAAGTTTTGGGTGAGGTGTAGATAACGAATTTCGGTTTTTGACCCTT
>JAESTK010000180.1 GCA_016763645.1 Flavobacteriales bacterium | reverse complement strand
TCGTTATATGCATATGCATAGTCTGGTTTTAAAGTAATTGCTTTGGTAAATTGCTCGATAGCTATTTCGTAATGTTCACCAAGAAAATAGACATCGCCTATGGCGTAGGGTATTTTTTCATTTTTCGGGTCAATTTTAGCGCCTTGTTCGTAACTTGAAATGGCCATTTTGTAATCACCAAGAGAAGTATAACATTCTCCTTTTTTAATGCATGCTTTAGAATTTGAAGCATCTAAGGTTAACACTTTGTTAAAAGTGGTAATGGCATCTTTTTCTTTTCCTCCTTCCATCTGAGCCATTCCTCTATTGAAGTGGGCATCAATAAAATCAGGACTACCTGCAATTGCTTTATCGAAATTTTGAATGGCTGAGCTATAATTTTTCGCCTTAAAAGCTTTTATGCCATCATTGTATGCTCCCATTGCTTCAGCATTTTCGGCACTTGCAGTATTAACAGCTGCAATAGAATCGCTAAAGGCTCTTTCTTGGTCGGTTAAGCCGTCATCTGTTTCTTCTTGTGAAAACCCTACCAGACCGAAGATTATCATTGAGGTTAATAAGGTAACTTTCTTCATCATAATAAGTGAATTTAAGCAGCGAAAATATGCCATCACCTCTCGTTTACTGAAATTATATCGCCATTAGTTACCAACAATTTATACAGCGTTGTTAATTACTCGCAAGTCCATTAGATTATTTGATAGATGGTCGATGAATTCCGGCTGAATCTATTAAATTTACATGATTATTGATGAAGAGTTATATTCACGATTATAGGATAAAAATGAAGTATACGTTGGCTTATGTTGGTTTTGCACTATTATTTTATACTTCTTGCAACAAACTTGAACCGCACGAACCAACTGCGGGTGATGCTGATTTTACAACTGTTGTTGCGATAGGGGGTAATTATTTATCTGGTTATTCTGATGGAGCTATTTCAAAAACTAGCCAAGAGAACAGTTTGGCAAATTTAATTGCGGTGCAACTACAAGAAGCTGGTGGAGGCGAATTTAATCAGCCTACGATTGACGATGAAAATGGTTTAGGATTAAGTATTAGACCTTGGGATAGCGACTTTCACTCCAAGAGTCATTTAGGAGATAGAACAGATTGCGAAGGTGGAGTTAGTTTTGGACCCGTTAAGTCCTTATTTGATGTCAGTGAAACATCGTTATTGCAATCTGTTTCTGGTACGTTTCATAATTACGCAATTCCGTATGTTGCTATGAATCAATACGATGACGTTTCGTTAGGGTTATCGCACGAGGAAGGAGGGAGTCCATTCTACCATCGGTTTGTTTCAACTGCAGGTACATCTTCGCTTATTGATGAAGCTATAGCTGCTGACCCAAGTTTTGCTATTTTATGGTTGGGTATGGAAGAAATTTACGGTTACGCCATGAGGGGGGGAACTGGCGCTCCAATTCCGTTGCCGGGAAACACAAAAATAGATTCGATTTTAAATGCACTTAGCACCAAAGGTGCAAATGGAGTAATTGCTACGATTCCTTCAATTGAATCATATCCATACTTTAATTTGATTCCATATAATGGAGCTAATATGACTAAAAATCAGGCCGATTCGCTAAACGATGTTATGATTTCTGGAGGGCCTGACTTTGATCACATTCGATTTGCTGAAGGAGACAATGGGTTCGTTTTTAGCGATTCAACATACTCTGTTGGGGTTGGCCAGATGCAAGCAGGAGATAAACTTTTATTTTCCGTTCCGTTAGATTCTATAAAATGTTCTTTTGTGGGGTTGTTGGCCAGAGTAATTCCTGATATCCACAGTTTAGATAAATATGAACTGGCAATTATAGAAAACGCAATTGTTAAATATAATGACTATATAACGCTAAAAGCGCTAGAACACAATTTTGCCCTTGCTGATATAAATTCATATTTTAAAGAGGTAGAAATCGGTGTGTTGTGGAATGGGGTAAATTATAATCTCGAATTTGTAAGTGGTGGTTTTATAAGTTTAGATGGATACCACCTAACGACAAAGGGTTACGCGATGGTCGCAAATGAATTTATCAATGCTATTAATGACCAGTATGCAGCCTCAGTGCCTTTAACTATTTGCCCCAATTGCAGGGGAACGCAGTTTCCGAATGAATAAGCAAAACAAAAATAAGAAACTCTTAAAACATCCTATTTATCGGTCTCAAAAAGAGTTAAAACTAAGCACTTTAGTGCATCTCGCTTTCAGCTTCTAAAAACGTTAAGTTTGTTGAATGACAGAACAACGAACAAATGGACATCAATTATCTTCCATCACAATCTGTGAGTAATCTAGTGAAGCGTTTGAAAGGCAGGACATCAAGAAAATTACGACAGGAATTTCAAGAGTTGAACAAAAGAATTGGGGGAGGCATTTTTGGGCAATAGGCTACGGCTGTTGGAGTACTGGAAATATAACAGATGAAATGGTTAATGACTATTTGGAGCATCATAGAAAACCAGATGATACAGAGGGGGCAAATTTCATCTTGGAATGATTAACGACTTTCAGTCGTAACGAAACCTATGGACTTGTAGTCCATAGTGGTTTAGTTAAATTGATTCTTCTTAAAAAGAGGGTTGTGATCAACCACTATTGTTGGCGGTAGTTTTTTATTAGATATTTACTGCACCAACTATGAGAAAACACTCAGAATCAGTAAGATTTTCTATACTGTGTTTTATTGAGTTTGGTAAAATGAAAAAATCATCTTTCTCTCCTTTATAATTATTTTGTCCAATTGTAATTGTGGGGTTTCCATCAAGAACATAAATAAATTCGGTTTTATTGTGGTGAAGATGTGAAGGATATTTGGAAAATGGATTTACTTTAACTTTCTTTAAACTACCATTTTCTAAGTTAATTAGATTCTTTCCTGAGAAACCTTTTATTTTTCCAGTTTCCCATTCCATTAGATTAGTCTTTTTATAGTTTTCCATAAATTTCAATTACACTCAACGATTGGCAAAATCAAACATGTTGATTAGCTCTAATTAGAATAGTTATTCGATAACTATTTTCCGAGAAACTGTACCAGTTTTATCACTTAAATTAATTAGGTATTGTCCAGATTTAAAAGCGTTTACATCGATGGTCTTATTATCACTTGAAAATTTGTGGTTGTATACTTTTTTACCCAACAAATCGAAAATCTCAACAGTATATTCGTTCTCTAAATTTGAATTGATGGTAATGAAATTCACAGCGGGGTTAGGGTACACTTCAAAAGAAGCATTTCTTTTATTTAACTCACTAACTGAAACGAAAAGAGCAGCATCGCTACAGGTAAAAGCATCTCCGCAAGTAAATTGAGCTAAAAAAGCGGTCATGTAAGTTAATGTAGTGTCGTAATAAGCACTTGAGCTAATATGAGGAATGTGGTCTGCACCATTAAATTGCTTGTAACAATTATCTACTCCAACCGCATCAGCTTGTGCGGCAACTGCTGCACTTCCATCTACTTCCATAATTTCAAAAATACCAGACATATATAGAATATCGGTGTTGTAAGGTACAGTTTCATCTTGGTCTCCGTGTACACTTAATACAGGAATACCGCCTGCAGTTAACCACGATTTATTTCCAAGAGCACCACAAATATTAACAATGGCCTTAACTTTTGATGAATATCCAGGGTTACCAGAATTCCCTTCTAATCCACCAGTTAAGCCGGGTTCGTTAATGGTATCTACGTAGCTTGGAAATTCAGCCATGTCGTCTAAGTACGCCAAGTGAAGCGCTATAAACCCACCAGCCGAAACACCTGCAAAGTAAATTTGACTTGTATCAATTCCGTGGACGTTTCCATTTTCTGTGAAATCTTTTCTAAAGTAACGAACAGCTGCTCGTCCGTCTTGCACTGCACGGAATACAGATTCTGTTGCATCAGCAGAATCAGGACCAGGAAACGGTATCCCGTTCATGCCGACTCGGTAATTAATTGATCCGACTACGTATCCTTTTTTTGCCAAATCCTGACAAAGGCTTAATACATCGGCCCCAGCTTTGTCACCACCTATGAAGCTTCCGCCATGCGCCATAATTATTAGTGCACGGCTTATTGAAATATCACCAACGGGAGTATACACGTCTAACGTTAAATTTACATTGCTCCCATTTTTATCAGTATTAGCTCCATATTGGATGTTCGAATCGGTTGAAACGGAAGAAAATATCTCGTCTTTATATCTTCCTTGCGAACAATCTTGAGCAAACGAATAAGTGGTTATTAAAATTGAAAGTAGCGTAGTGATTTTTTTCATGGTTACTATATAGTGGTTAAAATAAATACCCCAAACTTATTGAAGGAACAAAAGCTGTTGCTTTCCATGTTCCCCCAAATTGGGTCTCTTTGTTAATTGCAGTTCTCTTTTTTCCGGTTATGTATAAAAGTGCAAGATCGACTTGTAGTCGTTTTGCTCTTAAACTTCCACCAACGGTTAAGCCAAGTTTATCCGAATCAGGAGTTTCGGGAGTGATGTAATCATCCAGAACGGGGGATTTATCAAAGTAAGCTCCTGCTCGTAAATGAATATTTGGTTTTAATTCATATTGGCCACCAAGCCTAATAATGTAGCTGTTTTTATACATTCTAGGAGAGTTGATGTCGTCAAGAATTTCGCTGTTTTGTGCAAAATCAAACGACAGTGTATCATACACTTTCCAACCCACATAGTTTAA
This sequence comes from Flavobacteriales bacterium, assembly GCA_016763645.1. Classification (GTDB taxonomy): domain Bacteria; phylum Bacteroidota; class Bacteroidia; order Flavobacteriales_G; family NORP312; genus NORP312. The sequence goes on along the minus strand of JAESTK010000180.1, from coordinate 5,430 downwards.
ATCTAGAGCCATCTTAAATTTTTCAGAAACATTGTAACTAGCTCCTAAATTGAACACAGAAGGCAAAGTTAATTTGGTTGAAAAAGTGTTGTCCGGAAATGAGTCTGCTAGATAAGGCACAACATCAAATGCTGCCGTTCCTTCTTTTACATTTACTGCAACTTTCGAACGGTAACTTATTCCAATATTCAAGTTCTGAAAGGGGTTGTAAAACACACCAACATTAAATCCGTGACCTTGCCCAGAACCTTGTAAAACGGCCTCCCCGTATTCGCCATCTGTATTCTGTAATGGAACACCTTTTCGAAGGTAGAATTCACCTGAACCATACACATAACCTGCACCAATTCCAATTTTGTTGTTAATCTTAAAACCTACTGTAGGTTGATAAAAGATTGCTTGTAAAGACATTTCTCTTAAAACAAACTGTCCTAACCAATTATCTTCGTAGCTAATTCCTGAACCGAATGGCGTGTAAACAGAGACTCCAGCAATCCATCGTACGCTATCAGGCTTTACAGCTGCACTAATTGTAAAAGGTGTGCTTACCGATTTATTTGCGCTAGCAGTGTAGGTGCTGGGATAGGGAGCCAAATAGTTTATGTGTGGAATAACGAAATTCGCAGATAAAACGAATGAACTGCGATCTGACATCGCAAAAGCTCCTGGATTGAAAAACATACTTTCGGAGCCCATAATTAATGAGGTGCCACAATGTCCCATCCCCAATTGCTTTGTCCCTTGTAGATTTACTTGGAAACCACCACCAACTGTTACGTTAACGATAACGAAAATAAAGAATATGGCTGCTAAAAGTCTAAATTCCAACATCTAATGGATGCTAAAGTAATTATTTATATGGTAGGTAAGCATAATAAATTTGATGAGCGGTATTGGTACTTTAGGATTAGCGCACTTGTTTCAAACTGCTTTGTGAATGAATGAGAAAAATGGAGGTCGAATGCTCATATACCTACAAAAGGGTGGAATATATTTTGGGTAGTGGCTTGGTGCAGCGTTTAGGAGTAATTTACTTGATGAATGGTTGATTTAATTGCCGCAGTTCTCATATTTTACGCTGTAATTAAAGAACGAAGATGAATAACCATGAGATAGATTATACAATTATTGCTTCCGAACCTAAAATGGGAGAGAAGAGAAAGGGAGAAGGGAGTATATACCGAAACCAAATTGCTTTTCGGGAAATCTAAAGCAATTTACTTCGCGCATAACTCTAACTAAGTCATCTTTTCTCCGAAAAGCTAACAAGTTTGAGAATATTAGGTGGAATTGGTGATATGCTGGATGGAGATAACTATTGATTTATAGTAGGTTAATATTATTGATTAACTCTTTTTTGTAGGTTCTTCCGACTGGAATATGATTGTTTTTAATAGTAATACCTTCTCCCGTAATGGCTTCAATTTTATCTTTTCTTACGATGAAAGATCTATGCACTCTAATAAAATCTTTTGACGGTAGTTTTTCTTCGATGGCTTTCATAGTAATATGTACCGTATATTTATTTTGACCTAAATGAAAAATCATGTAATTCTCCAGCGCTTCTATCCAATGAATTTCTTTTGGATTGATTTTTATTAAAGATCCATCTGACTTTACATAAAAGTCGCCATTTGTCACCATAGAACCCGGTGTACCGTTTAGTTCTATGACTTTATTTACCGCTTTATAAAACCGGGCAAAAGAAACTGGTTTTACAATATAGTCGATCACATCATTTTCATACGCTTCTATGGCAAATTCTTCGTGGCTTGTAATTAGAATAATGGAGGGCTTCTTTTTTAGATTTTTGATGAGTTCCATGCCTGATATTTGTGGCATTTCAATATCAAGAAAGACTAAATCAACATCTTGTTTGTTTAGAATGTTCATAGCTTTAACAGGGGACTCATATTCTCCGATTAAATTTAACTCTTCTGTTTGTGTAACATAGTCCAATATTATTTTTCGGCAAAACATATCATCATCGACTATAACGCAGTTTAGTTTATTCATAACTTGCTAAGGTTTTCTTTTTCTATTTTAAGGTCGGCTTCCACGTAGGTATAAATTTCTATAAATTGATTAATGATTTGATTTAATATAGCTTTATTCTGAGTAGTAAAATCGAATTTTTCCATCTTTTCAGCTAACTGACCTAAATCGTGTATCCCCATATAGCGAGATCTGGATTTTAAGTTATGTGCCAGCATTGCGAGATTTTTTGAATCACCATCCTGATAAAATTGTTGTAATTTTTTAATGTCATTAGGTGTTTGTTCGATATAAATAGTTAAATATTCAATTAAAGACTGGTTACCAGCGTTTGTGATTTTTTTTAATGATTCGATATTAAAATAATTGGGTTTTTTCATTTATGTTATTGATAGATGTTTATCAATTTCTTCGAGTAAACCTTGTTGTGTAACGGGCTTATTCAAATACCCGTTTGCACCGGCATTATATATTTGATCTATCTTTTCTTTGGCGGATTCTCCGGTTACGATAATTATTGGAATGGCTTTTATTTCGTCATCAGCTTTGAATTTTCTGGTAATTTCTTCTCCGGATAATTCAGGCATATTCCAATCCATTAGAATAATATTAGGAGAAAACTGTTTAACTAGTTTACAAGCAATTTTACCATTCATAGCATTTAAAATCGAAAAATTTCTTTCGCTGGCATTTAACATGTCCGTGAGGATCTTCCGATTTAAACTATCATCATCAATAATTAATATGGACTGTTTCATTGGTCTAAATTTTAATACCTAATATTAGTATATCATCAACCTGTTCTTCTGTTCCTTTCCAGTCTTCTATTCTTTTTAACATTATTTCCTTTTGCTCTTTCATTGTTTTATCTTGTATGCTAAGCAGCAAATTTCTGAACTGTTTCTGTTTAAACTTTTTACCTTTCGGTCCACCAAATTGATCTACATAACCATCTGAGAAAATGTAGATACTATCATTTTTTTGCAGGTCTATGGTCTGGTTGGTATATTTAGCATTTATATCTGTTCTACCCCCAATTGGTTGCCGATCTCCGGTAATGACAGTGATGGCGTTTTCCCGGACTAAAAATAGGGGGTTATTGGCTCCAGCAAATTCAACTGTTTTAAACTCTTTGTCGAAGCAAATCAGGGCCATATCCATTCCATCATTTGCATATAGTTTGTTGTCTTCCCGGGTGAAAACTGTTTTAATCCCATTATTAAGTTGGTGAGTATTTCTCCAGGCGTATGAATTTCCTTTTCGATAATTACCTGGTTAAGAAGCATGTTACCAATCATCGATACAAATGCTCCAGGAACGCCATGTCCTGTGCAATCCAAGGCGGAAAGGAATATTTTGTCTCCCGAATTGTAATACCAATAAAAATCTCCACTTACAATATCTTTGGGGTTAAATAAAACGAACGAATCTTTTAGAGTATTATGAATAGCACTTCGTTTTGGTAAAATAGCCTTCTGAATATTTTGAGCATAATCAATACTATTTGTTATTTCTTCTTTTTGTGCCTCTATTTCTGTTTTCTGTTCAATAATTTCTTTGAAATAGGCATATGTTTTTAGTGCAGCATTCACTCTGGCTAATAACTCAATTTTTTTTAATGGTTTTATAATGTAGTCTGCCACTCCTGCCTCAAATGCTTCTTGTAATTTTTCTGGTGAAGCAATGGAGGTAACCATCAGTATTGGGATGTCTTTTGTTTCTTGCTGAGATTTTAGTTGTTTTACAGCTTCTATTCCGGGCATCTTTGGCATATTCCAATCCATTAGAACGATATCGGGCAGCATTTTTATCGCAATTTTACATCCTAATTCGCCATTGTTGGCACTTAAAACCTTATAGTTCTTACCAGACGAGGTCAGGATGTCTAGGATTACCTGACGGTTAAGCTGTTCATCATCTACTATTAATATTGTTTGTTGCATATTCCTATTCCAATAGTTTCAAAAGCTCCATGTACTTTTCTTCGTTACAATTATATACGGCTAATTCAACCTCTTTTTTCCAACTGGATATTATAGCATTATCATCTGCTTGAATTTGATTTAAAATACTGATGTTTTCACTTGTATGGTACACGCTAATTACGCTAAAATCATTAACAAAAGAGGCAATAATTTCTTTCTCTTTTTTCCCCAACTTAATTTTGTTTTTTTCTTTAGGTTCTTTTTGATTTTCATCAATAATTTCTATTTCAATTTCTTCCCCCAAAGGTAAAGAGAATGAAAAGGTAGTTCCTTTTCCGACCTCTGATTCTACGTTGATTATTCCTTTATGCGCTTCAATCGCCATTTTACAAAATGTAAGCCCTAAACCTGTGGAAGTTACCTGTCCCGAATCTTTTGATTCTACTTGTGCAAAACGATCGAAAATGGTATCTAATTTATCACTTGCTATTCCTATTCCGGAGTCCTGAATACGGACCATAACTTCGTTACTTTCTAGAATACTACTGCTTATTATTATTTTCCCTCTGGTTGGAGTATATTTAATCGCATTGGTGAGTAAATTGACCAGAATTCTAATAATTATTTCTTCTTCTGCTTTTACGGTTGTGTTCTGATCTATTTCTACCGTTAGCGATATTTCCTTTTGTTCTGCAAGGTGTATGGTTTGGTTGATTGCCTCTTTGGCCAGTCTATATATTTGAAGTGTTTCAATATTTAACTTGATTGCGGTGTCTTCAAATTTTTGAACATCATGAATGTTGAGTACTAAATTCAGCATTTGTTTACCTGCCTGACCAATATTTCGTAATACGTCTTTGGCGGGTTCATAGTTAGAAAAAGCCAGGATAGAATTTAAGGGGTTTTTTAGATCGTGAACTATCATTCCCATCAACGATTGCTTAAAATTTTCAAGATCTTTAAGCTTGTTGTACGCTATTTCGAGTTCTCCTTTTTGTCTCTCAACCAATATTTTTTCCTTTCGTAATTGGTTAGTCCTTAATTTTACTTGTTGTTTTAATAATTTCTTAGCTCGTTGTAAATTTCTTATTCTGAGTCGAACAGTAATATAAATTAGTGATACAATTGCTCCGATACACAATGTATAAAACCATATTGTTTTCCAGAATGGGGGAGTGATAACAAATTGAAACCTTGCTGGCTCCTTGTTCCAAAGCCCATCATTATTGCACGCTTTTACCGTAAATGTATAATCTCCCGGAGGTAGTTGAGGGTAGGTAGCAAAAGTTTGTGTACTTGGGGGAGACCAATTATCATCTAGGCCTTCTAACATATATTGGTAGCGTACTTTTTCGGGTATTTTAAGGCTAATACCTACAAAATCAAAGGTTAGGTGGTTTTTTTCATACGTTAGTGTTAAATTACTGGGAAGATGATCCCATGTATTGACTTTCTCTGCATACTTACTCCAGTCTTCTTCCTCAAAAAAGAGTTTTAACCCTGTAATATG
>JAESTK010000179.1 GCA_016763645.1 Flavobacteriales bacterium | reverse complement strand
TTTGTTAAAAGTTTTGGGTGAGGTGTAGATAACGAATTTCGGTTTTTGACCCTTCGGTCAAAATGAAACGAGCGAAATACCTCGATGGCTCTGCCTCGAGGATAGTTCGTTTCAAGAAATTCTTTATTGAAGATTGAGCGTTTAGTGCATGAATCGGAGCAATCTGAAGGGTGTTATGATTTCATATATATTGTTAGCCGTTGGTCTTTAAAGTTTTAGTCTTAGATTGTTCTTTATCATTGAAATTATTTTTTTAGGTATTTCGACTTCTTGAGCGATTTGATCCCATTTTGAAACCGCTTCAATTATTTCTTGAATAATTAATTTGTTATTTTTTATTCCAAAATTTTCCCCAAATTCAATTAAATCACCTCGTTTAAAAACATCAAATTTCCCATTAATAGATGATTGGTGAACACTTGTCCAAGTACCACCTGGATTATAAGAATATGTTATATCATAAGCAGGTGATATTTTCCAAACCCCCTGTTTGTCCATTAAAAATGAGAAATTTTTTACATGGTCATCATGATTCCTTGCAACGACATTAAAAACAGCTCTTCTGAACTGTTGTTCTAGTTGCTGATAATTTGACTTCAATCGTTTCATTGTTCTAAATAATGTTTCATAGGAGCTTGCTTTTTGTGTTTTAAAATCGGCACCTATTAGAGAACCAAACGTTTGCATATGAATTTTTTCTCCTTGTTCTGATCGATCAAAACGTTTTGTAAGAAAATGTGATCGACCATTTTCATTATAGATTCGGCTTTCTGACATGTCTATACCACTACTTCTAGCCATTTTATAATAAGCATACTCGATTTTTCCAGTACCATCAGATTCTCCTAATGATTTTTTATTGGCTCCATCTATTTTCAAAAGCCAATATGAATACCCGCTAGGTTGAATGATATCTCCCGGTTTTATTTCTATTATGTTCCCTTTTTCGTCCTCCTTTATTGCGATTAATGCTTTCGCTCTTGCTCCACCTACAGATGTTCCTATTCTCAGTATATCAGTAAGACTCTCCTTATTTAAACCTTTATATTTTACGTCCTTTTTTCCTTCTAAAACATTTTTGGCCACTTCCAGAAGTTCTGTTACATCAACACTAAAATTATTGCTAGAATTATGATTTATTGGTTGATATTCCAATGCTCCCATTCCTCTTTTACCAACATATGTTAACCTATCTACTGGATTAATATCATCATATGTTATACTTTTCTGTTTTAACCATTCTTTCATCATTACATTTCCAAAGTCGTCAGGCATTGAGTCTGAAAGTAAGTATGGAAGATTATGAAAGTTTATATGATCTCTATTCGTTTCATAAGTCCTTCCTTCTTTAGGCATAAGAAGCGGAGAAGGTTCTCTTGGATTTGTATATGAACTTTCACTATATTGAAAGACTGCACTCCCTTTTTGTTCATTCCAATCTACTGTCCCTAATGATTCTCCATATAAGCTAACTTGAACTAACATATTTATTTGATTTTATTTGAAGCTCGTTTTCTTATGGATTTAAGTTTGGCTTTTTCAAATTTCAACTTTAGTTCTAAGTCTTCTCCAACTCTAAAGACTGATTCAAAGTCCTTTATTTTATTTAGCCTAACTAGTATTCTAATTAGACTATCAATGGACGTTGGATTTCCTTGTTCAATGAGACTAATTGTTGAAACACTTAAGCCTATATCTTTACTCAGTTTCTTTTGAGTTAGATTATGTTGCAATCTTATAAGTTTTAATTTTTGTCCGATTTGCTGAATAATCTCTTTTTCTGTTAGAAATAACCAATTTTCCATTTTTAACTATTTAAGTTTTAATAGTAGGGTAGATTTATCACCCTTAACTATTAATATGTCATAAGTTATTCAAATATACTGCTTTTTAGTTTACAACTACGTATAGTTGCCTAGTTATGTGTTTAAAGGGGTAGCAACTATTAATATGTGCTAAGTTAATTTTGGTATTTGGTTTGTTGTAGCTAGCAAGACTACCAAAATAAAGAATCGTTGAGGTTCGAAGTTCCGAGAAATAATTGAGAAAATCGATTCTAAATTTAGATAAAAAAGGGTTACTAACGTTTCGATTTATAGCTTTACCCAGCTTATGTCATTTCAATATAGCTATAATTTTTTCTGTTAGTTTCTTTATATCAAATTGAGAAATGTCTAAGTGCTCAGTAGATGGAAGTTTTTTTGCTTTGCGGTGGTTGTAAATTTCGACAAGTTTATCTTTCATTGTTTCTGGCGTTAAAGCATATCCAATTTTGTTTTTCTCTATAAAATCACCTGTTTTTCCACCCGAAGAAAATACTGCAATTGGTTTGTTATTGGCTATATACTCATAAAATTTAGTGCTAAAAGAGAAAGTGAGGTCATCGGTTAAGAATAGCATACAAATGTCCGATTGGTTAATTTCGGTATAAACTTCTTTGAGTTTAAGCTGTCCTTTAAACTGTATTACTTCATGTTGCTTGGTTAACGTAAAAAATTGTTGAGGTACATTTCCATAGAAATCGAATTGTAATTCGGTATAAATATCAGGGTTCGAAAGCTTTATTTGAGCAAGAGTGTCGCACAAATCTTTGATTAAATGGAGTGATTTATTGTAAACGGTTCCAGTTAATATAAATCTCAATTTACCTGTATTGTCAGCCTTTGAGGCTTTCTTCTGAAAATCATCTTTGTCGAACCCATTAGGAAGGGTAATAAATTTACTATCGCTATTGCCGTTGGCGAGTTGTTTAAAGTAGTCAGTCATATATCAGCAACTGTAATAATGTAATCTGCAGAATTTGCAATAGTTTTTTCGGCTAGAACTTCAAATTCTTGTCGTTTTTTGGATAGAGAAGAAAAGCCGTAAGCTGTTTTGTTATTCGTCCACGGGTCTCTAAAATCTACTATATAGTTTATTTCGGGATACTTTTCTTTAATCGTAGTAAAGTGGTACGAGTGAATAAACGGTGCGCAAGTAACAATTATGTTCTTACACCCATTTTTGATTTCTTTTTCAATTAACGGAAGTACCATGTCAACCCATTGCCCGCTTTTGTCATAATAGTTTCCCTTTTGCGTTAACTGAGCATATATTCGCGCCAAACGATACATTATTTTCTCTGAAATAGTAGAAGGAATAATTGCTAAATGCTTTGAAAACCCAATAGGTAAATAAGTTATTCTATCTTGAATACTACTTATGTCGCTATTCCAATTCGAAATTTGGGCACTTTCATTTTTGGCAGCAATTACTTTAATATCGATTTCATTTCGATGCAAGTATTTAGCAAATTTAGCCCAGCGCCTTCCTCCAATGCCTGTAGCTGGAGGAAAAGTATAAGCGATAAGTAGAACTTTTTTAGAGCTACTCACCTAATAAATTTTTAGCAGCTTGATAAGAACTGATTTCATTATTTAGCAATGCCTTCTCAATTTTAATGAGTTTTTCCTTGATGCTAGCATCTTGATAAAATCTATTTTCTAATTGTTCCTTAATTGTTTGATGCATCCAAAAAATGGCTTGTTTTTGTCTTTTTTCAGTAAAGTACCCTGAATTTTTTGTGTTGTTTTCAAAGCTTTTAATGTTGTCCCAAATGTTATCTAACCCCAAACTGTTTATTGCTGAACAGGTTTCTACTTGTGGAATCCAACCACTTTCTGTAGCAGGGAAAAGGTGAATTGAATTTTTCACCTGTGCAGCGGCACGTTTGGCAGCATTAATATTATCGCCATCTGCTTTGTTAATAGAGATGAGATCTGCCATTTCCATAATACCTCTTTTAATGCCCTGTAGTTCATCTCCAGCACCCGCGAGAAGAAGCAATAAAAAGCAATCGACCATCGAATGAACTGTAGTCTCAGATTGACCTACACCAACTGTTTCAACAAGAATTGTATCGTAACCTGCGGTTTCGAAAAGGATAATGGTTTCGCGAGTAGCTCGGGCAACACCACCTAATGAACCAGCCGAAGCCGTTGGCCGAATGAATGCATTAGGGTTAGAAGAAAGTTCTTCCATTCGTGTTTTGTCACCTAAAATGCTTCCTCCACTTTTTTGGCTACTAGGGTCAATTGCTAATACGGCTAATTTAAGTCCTTTATTAGTGATGTGTTTTCCAAACGATTCTATAAATGTACTTTTACCAACCCCAGGTACTCCAGTAATTCCAATACGAATGGAGTTTCCCGAAAAGGGCAAACATTTTTGAATTAACTCTTCAGCAAGCGCTTGATGTTCTTTTTTTGTGCTTTCAATTAAGGTAATGGCACGGCTCAAAATAGAGCGGTCGCTAGCCTTTACTCCGGTAAAATACTCGTCTAATGTCAGCTCTATTTTCATTAAAAACTTAATCGATAAACCCTAAATCCTTTTCAATACTAAACAAAATAGTTTTACGTTTGCACAAAGTTACAACATGAGGCTATTTGTTTCCATAATATTAATTACGACTATCGGTTTTTCGAGCTGTAAAAAGGCTGTAAAAAACTATCCAGAGATTGTTGGAGATTGGCGAGGGGAAACACCTGCATGTGGTTTAACGATAACAATACCTGCCGAAGGTAAGGCTCACTATTATAAATTGTGCGATACGATTTATGTAGAATCATATGGAATTCCGTATTTAAAATCGAAAGAGTCTATATTAAAAATAGGAAAACGAGAGTTCAACATATCCTCTCTTGCTAACGATTCGATTACCTACGCAAAAAATGACACACTCCGATTTATCTTAGACGGGGTAATTTTTAGTAAGATAGACTAATCAATTAGATCGCCTTGTAGTACCTGAATTATACTTGCTAAAAGAGGGTCATTATCAGATTTTTTCCATTGTAGTTGTTCAGAAATAGCAGCAATACTTTGTTCGATATCGCTTTCAGAAAGTCCCTCTTCAATGTTTTCGATTACGGTTAGAATATCCAAACAGGTTAGATAATCTGTACCCAAAGCTATTTCTACCAGCGTTTGCAAATTAGACGAAGCATCTAAACCAGACTCCCAAATAGCCGCAGCAAATTTCTGATGATACTCTTTGTAATCTTTGTTTTGCAAGGCAGTCATCAAGTAATCAATAGATTGAGATTCTTTTAGCTGATTTAAAATTCTTTCAATACCTAACTTAACCTGCTCACTTTGAGTTGAGACGTAAACTTCAATGATTTGAGGAAGAAGAGAAGAATTACCCAATTTCTTGATATCAAGAAGGGCTTTGTTAACTATTGCAGCGTCTTTTGATTGTAGGCTTACAATCATTTCCTTTTCTTTTAATTTTGGTAATGTTGATGGCATTTTTTTGATTTTTTTTGCAAAAGTAACTTAACTTGATGGTGTAGAATAATTTCTAGCCCCAAAAATTGAGCTTCCCAAACGAATCATGTTGCTTCCTTGTTCCATTGCCAGTTGAAAGTCTCCACTCATCCCCATCGATAAAATTTGAAAAGAGGGGTTGGAGTTTTTTAGTTTGTTAAAGAACAAACTTAAGGAGTTAAATTCGTTCTTTATTTGAGCTTCGTCTAAGGTGTTAGTTGCCATTCCCATTAGTCCAACAATTCTAATATTGGTCAATTTTTGTGTCGCTTCCAATAATAAAAATTCTTCGATTTCGTCAGGTGATAATCCAAATTTCGATTCTTCTATGGCAATCTTTACTTGCAGTAAACAGTCTATTGTTCGATTGTTTTGCTTGGCTCGTTTGTCAATTTCTTGCAATAATTTAAAACTATCTACTGCGTGAATTAGCGAAACAAAGGGTGCAATATATTTTACTTTATTGGTTTGCAAATGACCAATAAAATGCCATTCAATGTCTTTAGGTAAAGCTTCCTGTTTTTCGGCAAGCTCTTGAATTTTATTTTCCCCAAAAATTCGCTGACTAGCATTGTAAGCCTCAAGAATATCTTCGTTTTGTTTTGTTTTAGAAACCGCTACAAGCTCAACGTAATTGGGAATTTGTTCGCGCAGTGTTTTTAAATTATCTGAAATGCTCACAATTCAAAAACAGTTAATCCACTTCTTAACTTCGGTTCAATCCAAGTAGTTTTTGGAGGCATAATGTTATTGGTGTCGGCTATTTTTTTCAATTGTTCAACTCCAACAGGGTAAAGCGCAAATGCCACTTTGGCTTTTTGTTTGTCAACTTCATTTTGAAGCCCTTTCATGCCTTTTAAACCGCCTAAAAAACCGATTCGAGTATTGGTTTTTAAATCAGAGATACCCAAAATAGGGGTAAGAATGTAATGGGTTAAGATACTCGAATCTAGCCGTTCGACTGGATTTGATTCGTCAACTTCGCGAGGTTTCAAAGTAAGTTTATACCATTCGTTTTCTAGGTACATACCAAACTCGTGGCGACATGAAGGTTTAAAAATTGACGATTGCTTTTCTACCAGAAAATACTCTGAAACTTGTAAAAGAAACTCATCAACACTTAGTTTGTTGAGGTCTTTAACTAAGCGATTGTAATCGTAAATAGCCAATTGGCTTTCGGGAATAAAATATGCGAGAAGGTAATTGAAACCTTCTTTTCCTGTGAAATTGGGGTTTTCTTTTCGTTTGTGTTTTCCTAAAAGTGCAGAAGAAGCGGAGCGGTGATGTCCGTCCGCAATGTACACGGAATCAATGTCTGCAAAAGATTCAATTAGCTCGGTAATGTTGTGATAATCGTCAACCCGCCAAAGTTGGTGGCGAAGCCTATCTGGTGTAGAATAGTCAAACAGCGGCTCTTTTTCTGTGGTTACTTCTACAACTTTATCAACCCTTGTTTGATCGGGATAAGTCAGAAGAACGGGTTCAGCATTAAAGTCGCAGATTCGTAGATATTTCTCGAAGATCTTTTCTCGTTTGGTAATGGTTTGCTCGTGAACTTTTATTTCCCCATTGATATAATCATCAATAGAAACGCCAGCTATTACCCCAGTGTAAGTCCCTTCTGGTTTTATTTGCCGATAGACATAAAAAGATTCATTATCATCTTTTACCAATATTTTTTCATTGCAAAACTCTTCGAGTTTTTCTCTAACTTTTTTGAATAAACGAGTCGATTTGGCTTTCTTTTTATCGAAGTGGTCGGGCTTTATTACATGCAAAAAAGAATAAGGGTTCGTTTCTAGTTTTGCATTCAGAATTCTACGAGAATATACAGCAATAGAGCGCGAAACGACCATGTGGACTTTGTCCTTGGCAGGTCTAATAGCTCTAAATGGAATGATGTTAGCCATCTTTGTAAACTAGAAATGTGAGATTAGAAAGTTGAAAATTTCTAATGCGAATTAAGCCGGTGCGTAGCTTTTAGCAAATTTAATGATGTTGTCGGCAAGTTCTAGCCCAATTCGGGTTTGTGCTTCAGAAGTAGCGGCACCAACGTGTGGTGTTAACGATATTTTTCTGTGATTTAATAAATCCTCAGAAGGTGTTGGTTCGTTTTCGAAAACATCTAACGCAGCATGTAAAACTTTACCAGAATCTAAAGCGGTAATTAATGATTTTTCATCAATAACGCCACCTCTTGCAGCATTTACGATACAAACATTATCTTTCATTTGGGCGAATTGTGATTCGCCAATAACAGCACTTCCGTCAGCCTGTTTAGGAACGTGCAACGTGATAAAATCACTTTGTTTTAGCAAGTCATCCATAGAGACTGTGCTCAGTCCAATTTGGACATTTGCATTGCCATTTATCTTTAGTTCTATAGTAACTTTATCGATATAGGGATCGTGAGTTATTACTTTCATTCCACATCCTAAAGCATAGCTAGCAACACTTTGTCCAATTCTTCCAATGCCGATAATTCCCAATGTTTTGCCTCTAAGTTCGATTCCTTTGCCGTAACGTTTCTTCAAATCTTTAAAATTCGATTTACCAATAACAGGCATTTGACGGTTAGAATCGTATAAAGAACGGGAAATACTAAACAAATGTGCAAACACTAATTCGGCTACTGATTGAGATGAAGCGCCAGGGGTATTTTGAACTTCTAATCCTTTTTCTCGAGCGTACTCAACATCAATATTATCCATACCAACACCACCTCGACCAATGAATTTAAGGTTAGGGCAAGCGTCAATTAACTCCTTACGAGCAGTAGTGGCACTTCTAACTAAAAGAACATCATAACCTTCGTTATTGATGGTGTCGATTAGGTTTTCTTGTGGTACATTTTCGGTAATGCAGGTAAACCCTTTTTCTTCTAATTTTTGTTTTCCTTCGGAAGAAATGCCATCGTTTGCTAGAATTTTCATCTGTTTGTTCTTTTTATTTAAACGTTGTTTTTGTTAAATTCGAAAGTCGCGTCTGTATCGGCTTTTGGTATTGAGAACCATATTTGACCAACTCCTGAAACAACTCCACTTTTATCTGCACCGTCAACATATACATCAATTATGTATTTCGAGCCATCGCTATTTTTATAGATTTTAACACTTGCTGATCCATTTTTTGATGAATTGTCGAGTAAATATTGATATCCCACACCGATTAATGTTTTTGATGAGAAATCTACGTTTACAAAACTATATTGCCCCCAACAAAACGCAATAGTTGTACTGTCGAGATTATCTGTAAATAGGGTAGAGTCTTCTAACTCTTCAAATTCATTAACTACTAACTCAGTTATCATGCCTTTACCAAGGCAGTCGAGTAAATCGGACTCAACGATTTGGCCTTCTTTTAATGTTTCGTAACCATTATGCTTTTTGCATCCCGTAAAAATGACAAATGCAAAAAGTGCTGACAGTACTAATATGTGAGTTTGAACTTTCAACTAGGCAAATTTGTTTGCAAATTCGTTCATTACATCAACTAATACTTGAATACTTTCTTTTGGCATTGCGTTGTATATAGAAGCTCTATACCCCCCAACGTCTCGGTGCCCTTTTACTCCACTGATACCAGCTTTGTTCCACATCTTGTCGAATTCATCTTTATTGGTATCGTCTGTTAACACAAAAGTTACGTTCATGTTAGATCGGTCTTCTTTTGCAGCAGTTCCTTCGAATAATGGATTAGAGTCGATGGTGTTGTAAAGTAAGGCAGCTTTGTCTTCGTTTCTTTTTTCCATAGCAGCTAGTCCACCATTTTCTTTTACCCATTTTAGAGTAAGCATACAAGTGTATATCGCAAATACCGGAGGGGTGTTAAACATCGAACCTTTATCTGCATGAATGCCTAAATCTAGCATCGATGGTATGGCTCTACCCGATTTACCTAAAAAGTCGTTTTTGATGATGTATAAAGTAGTTCCGGCAGGCCCCATATTTTTTTGCGCTCCTGCATAAATCATGTCAAAATCGGCAACATTAATTTTTCGACTTAAAATATCGGAAGACATATCACAAATTACAGGAATTTTACTTACAGGAAAATTCTTAATTTGAGTCCCGAAAATCGTGTTGTTTGAAGTTAGGTGCAAGTAATTCCAGCTTGTAGAAACAGGGTATTCTTTGGGGATGTAATTGAAATTTGCATCTTCTGAAGACGCAACAACTTCTACATTACCAACCATTTTAGCTTCTTTAATTGCTTTTTTAGACCACGCTCCGGTGTTTAAGTAACCAGCTGTTCCGCCTTCTTTCATAAAGTTTAGGGCGGTCATGTAAAAACCTAAACTAGCACCTCCCTGCAAAAATAGAATTGAATAATTACTAGGAACATCAAGAATTTCGCGAACGAGATTTTGAGCTTCGTCCATAATAGCGATAAATTCTTTACTTCTGTGCGAAATTTCAATTAGCGAAAGACCAATATTATCTAATTCTTTTACTGCTTTGGCAGCACCTTCAATTACTTCTGGTGCAAGAATACAAGGGCCTGCGCTGAAATTATGTACTTTACTCATTCCGTTAGGTTAATATGTTTAAACTGGACGCGAAGTTGGGAATATTTTTTCAATCTCGAGGTGAGATTAAGTACTTTTTTGGTAATTAAAATAACTGCTTAGAATGAAACAAAAAAAACCGAGAAGCAATTCTCGGTTTTTATCAAAATATGTGCTCGTATTTCTATTTTACCCTCATCATTTTTTTGGTTTCTATCAATTCGCCATCAACTAGTAACGAGTAGTTATAAATACCTGCCGAGAGGTCGTAAGCATAAACTTTCATAGAGCCATAGCCACGTTCTTCTACGTTTACTTCTTTTATTACCGTGCCATTATTGTTGATGAGGATAATTTTTGCCTCGCCTACGTTTTCGGGCACGAACCATGAAATGGTGGTTTGTTCACGGAATGGGTTTGGTGTGTTTTGGTCTAACACAATGGTACGTGGATCGCTTAGTGTAATTTCTATCGCTTCTCTCCGTTCTTCGTTAAGCTCACCATTATTTGCTTGGCGTAAAATTGGAGAGCAGCCCATACCTGGAGGCAAGTTGTTGATACACTCTTTTACCTGCTGCATTTGAGCGAATAAACTATCTATACTTTGGTTAACTGCTTTTAAACTATCAATTTCTGCTTGTTGCTCTTGAATAGCGCAAATAAGGTAAGGAATGAGCCCATCATAATTTAATGTTTTAAATAGAACTTCAGCCGCAATTTGATTTCCTGAAGAATCAAATTGAGCTGGATGCGTAGCGGAAGAGACTAAATTTGGCAATATTTGTTCAACCTCTTGAGCTATTAGCCCTGCTCGAATACCAGTTGGCAAATTCATTTGCGGATATGTACTTGTCTTGTATTCAAACGTTTTTGACCTTAAGCTTGAGATAACGTCTAAGGAGTTTTTTAAATTTTGAACGTTTGTTTTAATTAAGCTATCTGAGCCCAAATAATTACCTGTTGTTGAATAAACATCGCCAACAAAATACCCAGCATATGTGTTTGATGCTCCTCCTGTTGCTTCTGCATATATGCCATACACATTATCACCATCTGTTGCAACAGCTCTCACCGCGAAATTTTGGTTAGTAGCCAAAGGAGCATCAGCAATATTCTCTATACCATAATTTCTACCAGCATTGGTACCATCTGCATAAGCACCGACACCGACATTTTGATTTAACCCATTTTGAGCATAACCATAAACCCCATAAGAATTGGATTTATTTACATTCAACAACGGGGACGAGTAACCATACACCCCGTATGCTGTAACTCCTAAAATAGAAACGTCTACTGTTTCTCCATAAACACCTGTTGGATAGCTGTGCGTGTTCCCTGTCCTATTTGTAAAAATCCCTGTTGATTCCTCAGTATCATTACCTACATAAAATTTTGCCGAATAAGCCGTTTCTTCACCAATCGAAAACTTGTTCAATCCCGTAATTCCCATTCCTTGAAATAAAATGTTGTTTCCATTTAGTGGCATTTCAGTATCATGCAATAATTCGCCACCATTTAACGTACCGACACTTGTATTAACCTGCCCCAACTGTACATTATTTGCGCCATTAATTGTTAATCCATTGTCAGCAGTAACTGTTCCACTTCCACCTGAAGCATCAACAATTGTTTGTGTACCATCTTCTGAAGTATAAGTCCCATCAGTGTTATCTACCATTGTGGTTATTGTTTCTGCACCACCGCCACCAGCTACATAAATAACATCGCCAAGCGCGTCAACGGTAAGTACTCCCGTGCCTGGGTTTGTTACGGTTGTTGCTACAGCAGTTAAATTAGTAAAACGTAACCCTGCTGCTTGTGGGCTGTTTCCATCTGAGGTTATTTCCAATTTGTTATTTGGGCTAATGGTATTGATTCCAACATTGCCTGCTGCCTCTATTCTTACTCTGTTTAGATTATTTGTTCTAAAATCTAAATTGGCATTTTCGTGCTGATTAATCATTGCATCTTGATTACCAAAAACACAAAGTTTAAGTCCATCGTTTACTGAAGAACCAGTTACACTATTTGTTATCTGCAAACACGTTTTAGCTCCTTTTGGTGTAAATGATGTTGTGTGCAAATGCATTTTACTATTTGGGCTCACTAGCCCTACACCAACCGCCCCATGTGTATAGAGATTATCACTAATTGCTGTGGGTGGGTTATTAGGGTTTGCCGATGCAATCCAATCGGGGTCGGCTGTATTTGTTGGCTGTATTACTACAAAATCGCCATCACCATTTAAAAAAGTGGTAGCATCGTTGCTAAAAGGTAAAGACCGTAATGTGCCATCATTTTCGTGAATAACCATACCGGTCTGAATTGTAGTAGCTCCTAATGTTCGTACTCGTGCTTCTCCGTTTACATCTAGTGTTCGGGTTGGGTTTTGGTTGACGCCACCTATTGCTCCCCCAGAGCCATTCATGTTTATACCAACTCGGTTATTGGTTGGCGCAATTAAATAATGACCCGCAGAGGTGGTATATAAATCGGTATAAATGTCATCGTAAGTATAGGTCGAGCGTATTTGGGGTATATCAGCCCCTTCTAGTACATCTAACCTTCTGGTAGGCAAGTTAATTACCGTAAAAATATTTTGCCCAATACCTGTGTTACCTGTTCTATCAATAAGCATTTTTGTGGTTAACATATTACCTTCGTTGGTGTAAAACTCTAAATAACCCGTTTGCCCTCCTTCTTCTTGCATATCGGCAGCAATACGTGCCATGTTATGCTCTGACCCTCCATTCTCATTGTTATCCCAGTTGGCAAACTCTATGTGGGCAGTACAAAATGTACCAAAAGTGCCCCTACTACCCCTTATTTTTATTCCAGTACTCGAACTTTCATTAAAATTAGTTCTAAATTCTGCAACTGTATAGTTGCCATTCGCACCAGCTTGCTGGTTTTGGCCTACAACTAACAATCGAGGCATTTGCAAAACACCGCTAGCACCATTACCACCACCATTGTTTGGTCCAATTCTTATTGTTCCAACAGGCATTCCAATAGGTGGATTATTACCAAACATTACTAGCCTTCCTGTTGCTGTACGCATTTGAATTAAATTATTGTCGATTTGTTGAATTCGAGCGGCACCGTTTGGTTGCGTTCCAATACGTAACCCTGCTATCGCATTATCATTTGTAAACCTTATCATGGTGTTGCCGCCATTTTGTTGGTGTAAATGCAACCTATCCATTGGTACAAAACCCATTGGTAAATCATTGCCTAAGGCAATTCTGCCTGCATTGTTATCTGTGCCTCCTGGTCGGATGAGCATCCGCTGTGTTGTGCCGTTGGTGGCAAACCGCATAGCACCATTTTGGGTGGTTTGCAAAACGGCATCGTTTGTATTTGCTGGGTTAAATAGTACAAATCTTTCTGTTCCGTTTCCTCCGCCTGTAAACATACGCCAAGTATTATCTACATTGGCAGGACCAGTAGTTTGGAAAACCTTTCCTCTATTGAAGCCTAAAGGCGCAGGGTTATTTGTTAAATTGGAGTTGATGTGGAAAACTGATTGAACTGTGCCAAATGGATTGGCATAATCACCTACCATAACTGCCCTAGTTTGGGGTCTTGTATTTAGGTATTGGAATGCTCCTGTTTGTTGAAATTGGGCAAGTGTATTAAGAGTTGATAGACATACGAATAGCGTGACTAATATTAATGATAATTTTGTGTTTTTCATGACTTTCAGAGTTAATGATTAATAACAATTTTGTAGGTATAATTTCTGCTCAATTGACTAATTTTTATAAAATAAATACCCGATGGAAAATTTACAACGTCTAACGTTGTACTTTGGGTAAACTGTTTTTTATCCATGATTTTCCCAACAATATTTGTTAATTTTACCGTATTCAACTCTTTGTCATTAGACAAATATTTTATTGTAATGTATTCACTTACAGGGTTTGCAGGGCAAACTCATACTTTTTTTGTTAAAAAGACGATTTATTTGTTTGACAATCAATAGGGTATTGATTTAATTTTCATTACATTAGTCTGATAATCAGATAGATATAAAGAAATGAAAAAAGAGAACA
>JAESTK010000028.1 GCA_016763645.1 Flavobacteriales bacterium | reverse complement strand
TTTTAACCCATTTGCAAAAGCAATCCAAAAGAGAAAGCCAAAAGACATCTAATTTTGAGTAAAAGAACGAAAAATGATTAATTTACCCCATTTTTTACAAAAAAGCATCGTTTTATTACGATTATATGCATTCTTTTCATTTATTCTTTTACTTTGTCTGGATGTAAAATCTCAAAATTTAACCTACGCTAGATATGTTTTAGACTCTCTTTGCAGTCCTCAAATGCATGGGCGTGGTTATGTGAACAATGGCGACAAAATTGCAGCGAAATTTATTGTTGAAGAATTTAAAAAAATTGGGCTAGAATCAAAAACAAAAAACTTTGTTCAACCTTTTACTACTTCTGTCAACAGTTTTCCTGGGAAAATGAGCGTAACAATCAATGACAAATTGCTATCTCCTGGAAAAGATTACCAAATAGAGCCAGGATCGCCATCCGTGTCAGGCACGTTTGAAACAGTTAATTGCAACGAAGAAGACTTTTTGTACCCTTCGCGATTAAAAAATATTGTTAGTCAATTATCAGATAAATTTATTGTGATTCACCCTTGTTATAAGGAACTTACAAAAGATGAGAAAAAAACTATTCAAGAATACAAGTCGTTCTTTATTTACAGTGATAAAAACACAGCGCTAGGCACATTAATTCTAAGTAAGGAAAAGTTGACCTGGGGAGCTTCAACCGAGGTACTTCAGAAACCAACTTTCACTTTAAAAATTGATTCTGTTTCCAAAGACATCACATCATTAAAACTAGATATCGAAAATAAATTCATTAAAAAACATAAGACACAGAACATCATTGGTTTTATAAAAGGCGCTACGGTTCCCGATTCTACAATTGTCTTAACGGCTCACTACGACCATCTCGGCAGAATGGGGAAGGACACCTATTATCCTGGGGCAAATGATAACGCCAGCGGTATCGCAATGCTGTTAAACATGGCAAAATATTACAAAGATAATCCACCAAAATACTCCGTTTTGTTTATTGCCTTTGCCGGAGAAGAAATTGGATTGGTAGGGTCAACGTATTATGTAGAAAACCCTGTAATGCCTCTTAAAAAGATCAAATTCTTAATCAATTTTGATATTTCTGGGACAGGAGATGAAGGCATACAGGTTGTTAACGGCAATATTTTTAAAACTCAGTTCGATCGTTTACAAAAACTAAACTCCGAAACAGGCTTGTTGACGCAAGTAAAAGTTAGAGGAGAATCGTGTAATAGTGATCACTGTATGTTTTTTGAAAAAGGTGTACCTTGCTTTTTTATCTATACACTTGGCGGAATAAAAGCGTACCACGATATTTATGATAAATCTGAAACTTTACCCTTTACAGATTTCGAAGATTATTTTAAACTCATGATTCGGTTTATTGATCATTTTTAAAGAAAGTGGTCATTTTTTGATGAAAAAGTATGTCTGGAGGTTTGTTTCTCGCTACCGGATTACTATCAATACTAGGAACTTTTATCAAGAAAATAAGCTATACCGCAGCTTTAGTCTCGCCAATAGTATTTATTTCTGTTGGGGGCGGCAGGGTGCTTAGCATTTTACTGGATGGCATTCCTGTAGATGGGTTGTTTAAGGCAACAATTTAGAGTTAGTGATTGGGGTAATCGGTGTTTTTATGTTCGTAATATACCAAAACCAAGAATAGGGCACCATAACCCTCTTTTTCGACTGTAACATACAGAAAAGCAATAGGGTATCTTGTTTTTCTCATCTATTCTGTCTAATTTCGAATATTGATGGGAGAAACAAAGGGCATAGGTCTAGGTTATAAATTTACTAAATCCACGCTCTGTCTGCTGTTGTATTTTGGCTGCTCCACTTTCGTCTCTGCTGCGCCAGATTCATTAGCTTATGAAAAAACGTATCGACAGACTGCTGGAAGTTGGCTCGGGTTTTATACCAAGTATAAAATCAGTAAAAAATGGTCGTATTATGGAGAATATCACCTAAGACGAAGAAATGGATTCAGCGATATGGCTCAAATCTACCTTCGATTTGGTGTTAGTCATCGATTTTCAAACCATAGCGAATTTACTATTGGTGTAGTTAATCCGTACTATTGGGCACCAGATCAAGATGCGCCAAATATTGACAAAGTTGTTCCACAATATAGGGGGTGGCAACAATTCGTTTTTGCTACGCCATTCGATAGGTTGATTGTATATCATCAACTTAGAGCTGAGGAACGTTTCAAGCGAAATTATATAAAGGACTCCCCTTTTAAATTTACGTTTCGTTACCGATATAAGCTAACGGCTTACTATCCTATTAACAACCCTGATTACCACGACCCACATACATTTTTCGTCTCTTTTTATAGTGAGCTATTCATGCAATTTGGTAAAACCATAACGTACAACCACCTTGAAGACTTTAGGTCGTTTCTTGGTTTAGGCTACGTCTTAAACCCTGCTATGTCAATGCAACTAGGCTACATGAACACCTATAGGCACGATAGAGCCCCCGATAAAATGGAAATTAGACATATAGTAAGGCTGAGTTTTTACCACCACCTAGATTTCCATGAGAAAAACCACGGAAGAGATATAATTCATGCCCATTAATATTTCTAATGATTATAATTTTAAGCTATACACATTAAATATAAAAAACATTTTTATACATGGTACACGGAACTCATAACGCTGAAGCTGATTCAAGAAATCAGGACATTAAAATTTTTGTTAACGAGGAGCTATTCCCTCGAGATGATGCAAAAATTTCAGTATTCGATAGCGGTTATTTAATCGGAGATGGGGTCTGGGAAGGAATGAGACTCCACGATGGCGTTCTTGTTTTTCTCGGTCTTCACCTAAATCGTTTATGGCAATCTGCCACTGCGATAGGGATAAAACTCGATTTTAGTAAAGAAGAGTTAACAGAAAAAATATGGGCGACTCTCAATGCGAACCAAATGCAAACCGATGTTCACCTTCGAGTAATGGTAACTCGCGGCATTAAAAAAACACCAACCCAAGACCCTCGTTTTACCATCTCCGGGCCAAACCTCGTCATCATTGCCGAGCACAAAAAAGCATCGACACAGAGCAAAGAACAGGGGGTTACATTATTTACCAGCACCATTCGAAGGGGTTCACCAGATGCGCTCGACCCTCGGTTAAACTGTCACAGTAAGTTGCATGAAGTACAGGCATTGATGCAAGCAATAGAAGCTGGAGCAGATGAAGCTCTTATGTTAGATATAAACGGGTTTGTCGCAACCTGCAACGCAACCAATTTTTTTATCATAAAAGATGATGAAGTTTGGACATCGACAGGGCAATATTGCATGAACGGAATAACACGCGAAAATGTGATTCGTCTTTGCGAAGAAAATAACCTTGTTTGTAAACAGAAAAACTTTTCTCTCTTCGATGTTTATGGTGCTGACGAAGCCTTTGTTACGGGAACCTTTGGAGGTCTAACACCCGTAACAAAAATTGATGGAAAAATAATTGGAGAAGGAACGTACGGAAAAATGACCCAAAGCTTAAGTAAATTATACGAAGCTTTAATTCAGTCCGAAATAAAGCAAACGAATTAAATGGCGTCCGACAATACTAAAAGAATTTGTCTTTGGGCTGGGCCTAGAAACATTTCAACAGCATTGATGTATTCATTCGCTCAAAGAGCCGACACCTCAGTATGTGACGAACCGCTGTATGCGCATTATTTAAAATCAACCCCCGCAAATGAGTATCATCCAGGTGCAACTGATATTTTAGCTTCAATGGAAAAGGATGGCGAAAAAGTTATTGATATGATGATGGGGCTACACGAAAAACCCGTTGTGTTTTTCAAAAACATGACGCATCATTTACTCGGCCTAGACCGCTCATTTATGAAAAACACAGTAAATGTAATTCTAACCCGAAACCCTTTAGAAATGCTTCCTTCTTTTGCCGAAGTAATAGAAAACCCTACAATGGATGATGTCGGGTATGCACTACACATTAACTTAGTAGAGTCTTTTCAAGAGGTAGGAATTAAACCAATTGTGTTCGATTCTAAAGACATTTTGATGAATCCCGAAAAAGCATTAACCCGCATGTGTAATGAAGCAAGTATCTCTTTTGACAAAAACATGTTGTCGTGGCCCGCTGGAGCGAGAAACGAAGATGGAATATGGGCAAAATACTGGTATAAAAATGTTCATAAATCAAAAGGATTTATGGAATATAAACCAAAAACAGCTCCTTATCCAAATCGCTTAAAACCACTATTAGATTTATGTATGCCCCATTACGAAAAGCTATTACAATTGGCTTGAGGCATGAGAATAAATTAGTGTCTATAAACAGTTAATCAAACGTCTAATCCCTGTTTAAATCAGATGTTTTTCTATAATATATTCGGCAATCTGCACTGCATTTGTAGCTGCCCCTTTTCTTAGGTTATCTGAAACTACCCACATATTTAACGTGTTGAGTTGTGAGAAGTCTCTACGCAGTCTGCCTACAAACACCTCATCCTTACCTTTCGCATAAAGTGGCATTGGATACAGGTTTACATCTGGATTGTCTTGTACTTTAATCCCTGGTGTTCTCACTAGCGATTGGATCACTTCGTTTAAGTCGAAATCATTTTTTAGCTCAACATTAATCGACTCTGAATGCCCTCCACTTACTGGCACACGAACAACGGTGGCGGTAATGGCAATGTTGTTATCTCCTAAAATTTTTCGTGTTTCATCAACTAGTTTTTGCTCTTCGGTGGTGTAGCCATCATCTTGAAAGTCTCCCCCGTGTGGTAAACAGTTCATGTCTATTGGGTATGGGTAAGCCATTTCGCCTTTTTTACCAACCCGCTCATTATTCATCTGCTCAATCGCCTTAACCCCTGTGCCACTAACGGATTGATAGGTGGAAACAACCAGTCGCTTAATACCATACTGTTTGTGTAATGGTAATAGTGCTAAAACCATCTGTATCGTACTGCAGTTAGGGTTTGCAATGATTTTATCTTCTGCCGTTAGTTCATCTGCATTTATCTCGGGAACAATTAATTTCTTGGTTTTATCCATTCGCCAAGCAGACGAATTATCAATAACCGTACAGCCTACAGCTGTAAATTTCGGTGCCCACTCTCTCGAAATGCCTCCACCTGCAGGAAAAATGGCTATGTCGGGTTGTGAGTCAACAGCATCAGCCAAACCAATAATTTTGTAGGTCTTGTTATTGAATACTATTTCCTTGCCCACAGATCGCTCAGAAGCCACAAATAAATACTCATCAATAGGCAAGTTTCGTTCAGCCAATACCTGCAACATTACATTACCTACCATACCAGTAGCTCCTACAACAGCTAGTTTCATTATTTCAGTTTTAATAGTTTAGCCTCTTCCTGCAAAATTAATTTAAAGCTTGCAAAATATCCAGTTTAATGTCTTCAATGTTTTCAATACCTACCGAAATACGAATAAGTCCCGGGAGAATACCAACATCTAGTCGTTCTTCTTCAGATAACCGAGCATGCGTTGTTGATGCTGGATGAGTCGCAATTGTTCTAGTATCGCCTAGATTAGCTGTGAGCGAAATCATTTGCAATTTATCTAAGAAGCTTCTTCCTGTTTCAACGCCTCCCTTTACCACAAAAGTGACAATTCCTCCGCCTAGCTTCATTTGCTTTTTAGCAATATCATATTGCGGATGAGAGCGTAAAAAAGGATATTTCACAAATTCAACTTTTTCGTGATTTTCAATACATTTTGCCAAAAAAAGAGCATTTTCTGAGTGTTTTTCCATTCTAATTGCTAAAGTTTCTAAACTTTTGGAAATTGTCCATGCGTTAAAAGGTGACAATGCTGGGCCAGAATGCCGAGCAAAACCCTCAACCTCATCAATCAACTTTTGAGAACCCGCAATTAGCCCTCCCATTACCCTTCCTAGCCCGTCAAGGTATTTGGTAGCAGAATGAATTACCAAATCGGCACCATACTTAATCGGTTGTTGAATATATGGCGTAGCAAAGCAATTATCCACAATAAGTAGGATATTATGCTTTTTTGCTAAAGCACCTACCCATTCTAAATCAATTATATCAACTCCTGGATTAGTTGGTGTTTCAATGTAAATCGCTTTAGTGTTTGCCTTAATGGCAGCTTCCCATAATTCTGTTTCGTTGATGTCAACGTAGGAATGAGTAATATTCCATTTCGGCAATATCTTAGTGAGAATGGTATGTGTAGAGCCAAATATCGACTTGCACGCAACAATGTGGTCTCCACTTTCGAAAAATGCTCCAAATGTTGTAAAAACCGCAGCCATACCCGTTGCTGTTGCCCAACCAGCTTCAGCTCCTTCAAGTAAGCAAATTTTATCAATCAACTCGGTTGTATTGGGGTTTGAATATCTACTATAGATATTTCCATCTTCTTCATCAGAAAAACGAGCCCGCATCTGCTCTGCATCATCAAATACATAACTTGATGTAAGGTGGAGCGGTGTAGAGTGCTCTTGATGTTGCGATCGACCCGACTGAGTACGAATAGCAAGGGTTTCGAAGTTTTTTGTTTTCATAATTAACTAATATTATAAGTGTAGTTAATTTTAATGCTTTTGTTTAACGACTGTACTACGGAACAATATTTCTCTAACGCAAGTCCTATGGCCCTATTTAACTTTGGCTCATCTATTTCGCCTTTCAAGGCAAAATGGAACTTAATTGATTGAAAGGCCTTGGCCGGGGTCTCGTCTCGTTCTCCACTTACCGTAACTTGAATGTCATCAACTATCTGTCTTTGTTTTTTTAAAATAAGAACTAAGTCGATTGAAACACATCCTCCTGCTCCAGCGAGCAAAAGTTCCATTGGCCGAAAGCCTTGTCCAGAACCACCAATATTTGGATTGCCGTCAGAATGCAGCACGGCACCCGTATTGTTACTTATGCTAAAGAGAAATGGTCCTTCTTGCCTAGTTAATTGCACTTGCATAATTCAAGAGTTGTTTAGTAATGTTATTATTATCGATAAAGATAACGGATAGTCCGTTCGATTTTAAATTGTCCTTATTTAAAGCTAAATCCGATAATGTGGTTACCGCCAGATAAAGCCCCTTTTCTATATAAGTTACTTTATTAAACCCTTGTGGTAAATCTGCGGAACCTTCTGTCCTTACTAAAACAGAAATTCGCTCGTTTTGATCTAGTTCAGGAATTATTTGCTCCGCCTTTCGATACGAATATTGGTATCCGCTATCCAGCGCTTTTAGGTCTGAATAAACAACAGATCCTGTGGGGAAACTCCCGGCTCCTTTACCTTTATAAAATTGCTTACCCACATTTTCTGACTCAATTAATACTCCGTTATATTCTTCGTCTGTAGTGTATAGTTCACTCTCCGAGTCGACTAAAGTTGGCGCCACAGAAAGCGAAATTTTTCCATTTTCTGAACTCACTTTTGCCACTTGTTTAATTTTAAACCGATGGTCTTTTGCAAAATCTACGTCCTCTTTTGAAACCGATTCTATTCCGATATTCAATACATCTGACGGATTAACAATGGTACCAAATCCATGAGCCGTAATAATTATCAACTTGTACAATGCGTCAAAACCACCTACATCCGAAATAGGGTCTTTCTCTGCAAATCCCAATTCTTGAGCTCGTTGGAGGGCTGACTCATAACTCGTATCTGAACCAAACAGCTGGGTTAAAATGTGGTTTGAAGAACCGTTAAAAATTCCTTTGATTTCTTGTATTGGTTCTTCACCATAAAAATCGTTCAAAATTCGAATGATCGGTATACTGCCACATACAGCTCCTTCATATAAAAACTTGGAGTCATGCTTCTTCTCTGTTTCCAACAAATGTTTTAAGTTTTCGGCAATCAACTTTTTGTTCGCTGACACTACCATTTTTCCATGTTCTAATGCATCTGTGACAATCTGTAAAGCATCGTTTTCGTTATTTATTAATTCCACTACCGTCCCTACTTCATTTCGCTGGATTATTGCATCTCCACCATCATCGCCCTTTGTTACGATACTGGGAATTCGGTTTTCTTGCTTACTAGTTGATACATAGTGGTAAAAACCCTTGCCCACCGTTCCGAAGCCAAAAAGGCCTATTTCATTATTTGTTTTCATTGTGCTATTGTTAAAGTTTGTCTGTTAAATCTTTCTCTTAATAATTTAGTAATCGTTGCTGTTTCAATTAAAAATCCATCGTGACCGTAATCCGAATCGATAATTAATAGTTCACTATTTTCTATTCCTTCTACTAAAGTTCGTGACTCGCTAATCGGAAACAATGCATCAGTAGTTATTCCGATTACAATTGTCTCAGCCTTTATTTTTGATAAAGCTTTTTTGATGCTTCCTCTGTTTCTGGAAACATCATGGCTATCCATTGCTTTTGACAGTAACCAATACGAATAAGCATTGAACCGTTTTACAAATTTTTCACCTTGATATTTCTGATAAGAGGCTGCGCTATAATTATCTGTTTTTTGATTGTCATCCACTTGCGTTTTTTGATACGTTCGGTAGTTTCGATAGCTCAACAATGCAATTGATCTTACCACTGCTAACCCTTTTAGTCCCCCTCGTAAGCTACTTTCTCCCCACGTTTCATCGCACTCAATAGCCATACGCTGACTTTCGTTAAAAGCAATTCCCCAAGAAGAATATTTTGCATTCGTAGCCACCACCACCAAGTTTTTGATCAACTCTGGATTGACAATTGCCCACTCCAGTGCTTGTTGCCCTCCTAAAGAACCTCCAATAAGCGTCTCTATCGAATTTATTCCTAGGTGACTTCTTAGCAATTCGAAGGACTTAACAATGTCTCGAATTGTTATCTGTGGAAATGAACTAAAATATTGGTTTCCCGTTGACGGGTTGACGGATAGTGGCCCCGATGAACCATAACAAGACCCTAAAGTGTTAACGCAAATAATAAACTTATCATAAGGGTCAAATAATCGCTCTTCACCGATAAGACCTCCCCACCAACTCGCTGGATTTGAATTTCCCGTTAGTGTATGACACACCCAAACAACATTGGTTTTTTCGGGGTTAAGCTTCCCGTAAGTTGTATAATTAAGTTCTACAGAATCAAGTGACTTACCTGATTCTAGATCAAATTTTTGGGAATATAAATATGTTTTTTCTCTCATAATCTTAAAAATTAAAATGTGGGATTCGTTTGTCCTTAAACAAAACGGTACATCTGGAATGATATGTTAAATCACAGATGGTCTAGCACATGCAACAGCATGCGCTCCACATCATGCAACAAGATGTTGCAAGAAAGAAAAATGATAGAAATACCTCTTTCGAATCGGTAGACTCAACTCCTTTTTTTAAACTAATTGCGTTTAGCGTTTTCATTGTAACTCATTTATATTTCTCACACGAACCATTTCGCTGAGTAGGAATTGGCACCGATTTTCCAATGTGATGAACACACTTTTAGTTGGCTGCCAGAGGGTCAACGAGCCTATTCTCTCACCTCTTCGTTATAAACAACTACAATTCACGAAGCGTGAGAGGTAATTGAATGGCACAAAACTAAGTCAGTTTTTTGAACCAAATCATATAAAACATCGGAAATATTTTCGAAATGATTTAGGCTCTCCTAAAAACCTTCATCATGTTCCGCCTAAAGTGAAGAGTAAAAAGCCCGACACTCGTGGGTAACGAGCTGAATTCTGTCGGATTTTTGGGGGCAAATTGTTTATCTTATTAACGTGAGACTTCCTTGCTCACCGAAATCGTGCCCTTCAGTATCAACTATTTTTATCAGATAGAAATATGTTCCGTTGGGGGCCTCTTTTCCTGCCGATGTTCGTCCATCCCAAAATCCCTTTGGAGTATTCCATTCCATTATCATTTCTCCCCATCGGTTAAAAATTTGTGCATCAACGTTTGCTATATTATCTCCTGAAACACTGAAAATGTCGTTTATATTATCACTGTTTGGAGAAAAAACTTTAGGTATTATTAAAACAATTTCTTCACAAATTTCAATAATACGAATGGCAGTGTCTGGGCAGGTCGCGCTACTTGTTATGTAAGTTATAGCATAATCTCCAATTGAAGAATTATCAAGGTTTATCTCTCCGGTTGAGTCGTCAATTATTCCAAAATTATCTATACTAAAAGTTCCCCCACTCGTGCCTGTTACCATAGGTGTAGGGTCTTCCACGGGAATACAGAAAAGCGAATCAACATAGGCAAATTCTGCTATATCTGACTGTAAAACAGTAATTTGAACGCTATCTATATCGCTACACACTCCCGGAATTTCGTAAACAATTTGCCAGTTTCCTTCCCCAGCGACATTTGGGCTAAATGTTGGTTCGGAACCTCCAGATACTCCACTGCCTGACCATATTCCTCCAGGGTCTTGCGCAGATAGATAAATAGAAGCGTTATTCGTGCAAATTGGTTCTATAGAATCGATGGTTGCGTCTACCTCAACTTCAATATTTAAAATGAAGTCTTGAGAATTTGTGCAATTTCCGTTAGTTATGTAGTTTACAGTATATGAACCAGTATTATTCGAGTCGAGGTATATTTCACCATTTGTTGAACTTATCGCTCCTCCATTATCAATAGAAAAGCTTCCGCCAGACAATCCGGATATACTCGGAAATGGATTAAGTTCTGTTTCACAGTAATCTGTTTTTGAGTATGAGAAGCTTGGATCATCAAAATCATTCAAAATAACTGAAACACTTAGAGAGTCGTTACATGAGCCCCCTGTAGTATATAAAACGCCATAAATTCCAGCGCTACTCGCTGAAAGATTAATTATGCCCGTACTTGACGAAATAGTTAAACCAGCTGGGCTACTTGTAAAAGTCCCACCAGTTGTTGCCAAAATTGCGGGAGTCGGGTCGAAATCACTAAGGCAATATATAGGTTGGGGAAAAGAAAAAGAAGCGGTGTCTGACGGAATTACAGTTACCTGAATCGTGTCGGCATCTGGGCATTGGCCTGTTATTGTGTAAATCGTTTCTATATTGCCCCCTGCTGTTGGTGTAAACTCTCCAGAAATTACATTAGTAATTCCTGAGCCACTCCATGTTCCACCGCTACTTGCCGAAGTTAAATTGATCGGATTGCTGTTTTGGCATAGCGCTGGTGGTAATGGGGTAATGGTTGCATCTGCATAATTTGTAATTGTTAGTTGCATATCATCACTAACTTCAATGCATCCCGCCCCTGGGTTGTCTGTGGTTATGGTTAAGGTTGCTGAGCCTGTTAGAATATCACTTGGGCCTGGGATGTAGCTAGCTGTTAGTAACGAACCGTCATTAAAGGACCCGTCACCAGATGTGATCCATGTCGTGTTAAGCACTCCGCCAGTTGCTATTGCAGATAGTGTAATTGCGCCTCCCTCGCAAACGATTTCATTGCTTCCTGCGTTAACAGCATAGTTACACGTTACCACTGCACAGTTTCCCCCTGGCACATCTATACACACATCATCGATGTAAACATAGCCTCCCTGGCTGCTCGGACAAGCTGAATTATCGTACGCTAGCGTATTTGGAAACCACCCGAATAATACGCGATCGTACGCATCGTCAGCCGTATACGACAGGTTGTAATCATTCCAATTGTTAAGTGGGGTCAATTGAGACCCATCGATGAGAACATCGGGAGTTGGCAGCGAACCGACCGCGAATGGAAACGAACCAGGACAACTTACGGGGTTGGTTGATTTAAAAAAATAAAATCCAAAACTGAAACAAGGTCCTATTCCTCCGTTAGCAGAACATGAATTAAACCAAATATCCCTCGCATAAAGTGAAAATTTAATGTCATATTGTGTGCCATTTATTGTCGGTGCGTCTAACTCAATAAATGCCGATTCTGAGTAGGTACCTGTCGCACTCCATGGCTGTGCAAACATACCGATGCAACCATTTCCAGAAACAATAGGAACAGCGTTTCCGCAACTGCTTGTTGTAAAACTACAATTGTAGTAATCGGTTGTTACGGTGCAATCGGAAATACCATCAACATTACTTACTTGCCCCAATGCAGATGGACAACTACTATAGTTTTCGAAGCCTCCGTTAGCAAATAATCCCTGAGCCTGAGTGTTTACTAAATTGCTCAGACACATCATCAAAATGAGAGCCGCTTTTTTCATTTGAACTACCGTAATTACGCTTCCTTTTCTCTTCATTCTCCTTGATTAATTAGTGATATAAATATTACGTCTTCCTTCGCCAATTCTTCTTTAATAAAAACAGTTATTTCCTTTCCAGGATTACTATATGTTTCGCTTTGTCGTTTATTGCCCATAGCATTTTTTAGTTCAACCCGTATCAACTGTTGTGTTGAAGTTGAAAAACGAACAATAATCTCGTTCTGGTTATCTTTCTTAAATAGGCGATAATTGTTTGCCTCATGGCCAAAACCTTCAATTGGAATTACTAAACACATTTTTTCTGATGTTCTAGTTCATCAATAAGACACAAACTTTCTTTTTTCGGTACAAAGTCCAATTCTTTAACCATGTTTCAGCTTTTATTAATTAGAATTCAATTTTATAAGTTTTTCCCTAAACATTTCATTGTCGTTGTAAACTTTAATAAAATATGTACCGTTCGGCAGAATATCGTTTAAACGAATCGTGACTTTTTGAGACGTTCTCTTAACCCTTTCTGAATACACCGTTTGACCCAAATGGTTAACGATTTCTACCTGATAATCCTGTTCTGAATTTCCAATAAATTCCATCATCACATTGCTCTCAAATGGATTAGGATACACTTCAATTGTATTTCCTCTATTGTTTTTGCCTTCGCAGCTAACCACCCTTATTTCAGAATATTCCGATTTACCATCGAAATCTGTTTGTTTTAATCGATAATAAATCGTGCCGGAAAGAAATCCTTCATCGGCAAAACGATAAGTATTAACTTTATTGCTGTTTCCAACTCCTTCAATGGTTGATACATTCTCAAAATACTCTCCGTCCCTGCTTCTTTCAATCGTAAAAAAATCGTTGTTTGTTTCGCTCGCTGTACTCCATTTACACAGGATTCTGCCTTCATCACAAACGGCATCGAAATAAGTAAGTTCAATTGGTAACATAACTACGTTACAACTTGGTACTTCCGTTCCATAAGTAACAAATGTTGGAGATGTTGTGCTGTTAGAAGTACCAAATAAATTTGAACTCTTTCCTTCAGTGTTGCTAATCAAATTTGGTGGCCCTGCAGCATAAGCCGGGCCTAAATCTTCGATTACATTAGTACCAACTGTATTGATGCAAGAAGCCGTCATTTCTCCATTGCTGGCAAATTTTAGCATATCGAATCCTCCGAGGCCAGCGACAAGAAAACTCCCATCAGAATCTTCGTAAACATCATCGCCTTGGCGATTAGAAACGCCATCATCAACAAATTGATTTTGCCAAATAACGTTACCATTTGCCGGGTTTATTTTCATGATATAAGTATCTGAATATGATCCACCCCCTGCAGCTGCCACGCTACCAGTAACAACATAATTACCATCGCTGGCAATAATTGCATCCTTTAAACTTGCGGTTACCGTTGGGTCTCCAAAAGCTTTTGCCCAAATAACGGTGGGGCCAGTCCCTGAGTTGGTAAATCTAACCGCATACATATTTCCTGGTGTTGTTCCTTCTGCAAACGTGATTCCGAAAATCGTGTAATCATTCGCAGCATTTTCTACAATTGTATATCCATACTCGTGCTGTCCACCCCCAACAGCATCGCCCCAAACCATACTCCATTGCAAAGCATATACGCTACTAATTTTAACCACAAAAAATTCAGAACCAGAGAAAGTATAACGGCCCGCGACTACCCAGCCACCATCGATTGTTTGCACTAATGAATATCCGTATGCTCCAGAACGCAGCGAAAGGTCTTTTACCGTTGTTACAACTCCAGCAGAAGTTAAATGTCCGAATACCATGTCTGTTCCACCATCTGATGTTGCTGTAAATGAAAATGTTCCATCTGAGTTCCGAATAATCGTAGCGTCCCGAACCTCATCGCTGACTGGGCCAGAAACCGAGTTTCCTTCAATGACTCTAGTCCAAACGTGAGCGCCTGCTGCCGTTATCTTAGTAATCATAAAATCATTATTGCTTGTCCCAGCAACAGTTAACGTGCTAGAATTCGTTTGACCTAAAATGACGTATCCGCCATCCCCAGCATTCACCACCGAGTATGCAGATTCTGAACCGCTACCGCCATACGTTTTTGACCATATTACACCACCTGATTGGTTCAGGTTTGAAATTTGAATATCACTATTGGCTGCACCAACATATAAATAAGTACCGTCAGCACCTTGAGTTACAGCTCTTGCCCAACCAGAAGATAATTCGGTGGCAAAGCTATTTGGAGTTGATGATGTGGTTAAATTGAATGGTCCGACCCAAGCCGAATTTGACCCTCCGCACTCCGACCGCACATAGAAATCGTAAGATGTCGTGGCTGACAAGCTTCCATAAGAGTATGGATTGTCTGTTACATCGTTTGCTGTCGGTGTTCCTGTTGGTGAAAATCCAGAAGTGCCTAATTCTATGTCCCAAATTGTAGCGGCTCCATTTTCTGTCCAACCTAAATATGCGCTTGTTGATGTAATTCCTATTGCTGTTAAAGAAGTTGGGTCAGACAAAGCTCCACAGTCCGTGTTTTCTGAAGCGGAAAGTTCGGTCATGTTATAACAAGTACCTGCGGAATTATACTCGTATATAGCAAAATAATACACAGTATTTATCGAAAGTCCCGACAATGCAATATTTCCTGTGGCTGTTCCGATACCTGCCGCAGTGCCTTCGTAAACTACAAATCCACCCCCGCACGCATTACCGCTCCCATAAGTCGCACTTGCGGTGTATGATGTTCCCACTGTTGGGTCGGTTGGAGCAGAACCAGCTTTGACCACCACCATAACTCCTCCAGTACCATTTCCGCGAGTAAAAGCATAATTCATGGAATTGGTTGTGATTGAGTTTGTACTAAAACCTGATACCTGAGTTGTGGGTTCCGAACAAGAAGAACCAATTGTAACAGTATAGTCTTCCGTTTCTCCCCAATTATAACCTGTGTGGCATGGGTTCGTAGGAATGGAACTCTCATCTAAAATTATCCTGAGCGTAGTATTTCCAGCGGAAGCGCCTATAGGTATGGTGAAATTAAATACGTACGGTCCCTGGCTTTCAGAACTAACATTACCGATTTTTTCACCTGCATCAGCAAAATCACCATCTTGATTGTAATCAATCCATGCAGCAACGCCACTATTATAGCTCCCTGAACAAGATGCGTAATAGGTGGTCAATGTGTAACTATTTCCATTCACTAAATCTGGTATGTCTTGACCTGTTGTAAAATCAGTATATGAAGCACATGTTGTTGCAGTATTGTCAAGCGTAACTGTTTCTCCTGGCAAGTTGACCTGGTTAATTCTGCTATACGTAGTATTAGAAGCTGTTGATGTGCAATAGTTAAGCGGTGTACTTGCTGTTGTGAAACTACCCGTTGACGACCACGAGGAACTACTCCCTCCGCAATCTGACCGCACTTTATAATAATACGTAGTTACTGCAGTTAAACCGGATAGCGAATATGGATTATTTATCGTATTCTCTATGGTTGGTGTTCCCGTAAAGGTATTGGTCGTATTGTACTCCATGTCCCAACTAGTAGCAGTACTGTTCTCAGTCCAATTAAGGTCTGCTGTTACATCGGCAATATTCGATTCGGTTAGAGCGGTAGGTGTATTTGTACAAATTGGGGGGATTCCGGACCCTATAGTCACGGTATAGTCTTCCGTTTCTCCCCAAGTATACCCTGTGTGGCATGGGATCGTAGGAATGGAACCCTCATCTAATATGATTCTCATTGTTGTGTTGCCGGTTAACGCACCGCTTGGAATGGTAAAGTTGAAAGCATATGGGCCTTGGCTTTCAGAACTAACATTACCGATTTTTTCACCTGCATCGGCAAAATCACCGTCTTGATTGTAATCAATCCAAGCGGCAACGCCACTATTATAGCTCCCCGAACAAGAACCGTAGTAAGTTGTCAATGTATAACTGTTGCTTGTTGTTAAATCTGGTTTGCTCTGTCCCGATGTAAAATCCGTGTAGCCTGCGCAAGTAGTTGCGGTATTATTAAGCGTTATGGTTTCTCCGGGAAGATTAACCTGATTGATTCTACTATAAGTTGTATTCGAGGCGGTCGAGGTACAATACTGCGCAAATACATAGCTCGGCACGCAGCATAGAAATAAAGCTATTAGCCCTATTACGCCCCTACTATTTTTATTTGAACTCAGATTTTCATCTTTCATAACGTACAATTGTTGGATTTTCCAAAAGCAACAATACGCAGTCAAGTGAAATAAAGTCAGATATTTATGTTTACTTTATGTATACATTTATCCAATAAACCGGAAAAAGTCTCAATTTTATGTATACAATATCTATTATATAATTCGACTTTTAAAGGGGCTTCCTAATTATATAATGTATACGTGCCGATAAATGTCCAATATTTACACGTAACATTAACCTAACTCTATGGTGTTTAAGAAATCTACCAAATTTTGAGCGGTGGAAATCTCAATTTTTTTACGCAGTCTATGACGTGCGGTAATAATAGCGCGCTCTGTAACATCATTCAGCAAAGCAACCTCTTTGGATGATAGTCCCATTTTTATTAACCCGCATAATTGCCTCTCATTATGAGTTAGCTGAGGGTATTTCTTTTCTAACCGACTAAAAAACAATTGGTTTACTTCTTCAAGTCGAGCTTGAAGATTTTTCAACTCATTACTACTTTTAGTTATATTGTTTATCTTAAGTGTAAGCTCTGTTAGCATCTGAGTATTCTCAATACTCGAATACCTCCTCATATTTTTCAAGGAGCTTTTTACCTCTACCAATACGTCATTCCGTTTAACTAGGTGCATAGCAAAGTTTTCTAACTCCTTTGTTTTATAGGAAAGGTCGTGCTCCAAGTTTTGTTTGTCACTTTTTAAAACTACCTGCTTCAGCTTGTTATTTTTTAGCGACACGCGTAAGCTTATAATAACCAATCCGCCAAGAATCAATAGTGAAATCGCGGAAATTAATACCAGATTAAATTGCTTATCTTTTATGGCCTTCTCTTGTTCTATAATTTTATTCTCCTTCGATAAAAGGGCGAGTTGTTGGTTCTTTTTCTCAATTTCATACTTAATTTCAAGGTTGGCTATTCGTTCAAGCATTTCTTTTCTTCCCAAACTATCTTGGAGTTCAATGTGTTTTTTGTAAAAAATTAATGCACTGTCTTGTTGGCTGTTCAATTCATAAGAATAACTCAGGTTATCGTAATTATTCGATAAATAAGGTATCGCCTTTACCTCGCTAAAGTATTTAATCGATTTTAGATACTCTTTAATTGATTTAGCATAATCGCCTTTCTTTTGGCTTATAAAAGCTACGTTACTAATAGAAACCCCGATACCAATGTCATTTTGTATTTCTTGAAACATTTGCAGGGCAAGAGAATATTTCTGAATCGCGCTATCCAACTTGCCTTGTTTAGAATATATTGCACCAATGTTGTTTAACAAGCCCCCTGTTAGCGTCTTGTCGTTACGTAATCGAGCTATAGCAATTGAATTATTAAAATAATACAATGAACTATCAAGCTCAGAAATGTTTCCATAGACAATCCCAATCATTTGAAGGCAATGGATAAATTGTTTATTCTGTTCTTGATTTGCTTCCTGAAAACTTTGCTTGGATCGATACAAATATCCAATCGCTTTGTCAAATTCTCCAAGCGTCATATATAATGTTCCTATGCTCAATAAAACATCAGCCTTTTCAAGAGATGCGTGTCCTTCCTCAACTGCCTTTAGCGCCTCGAAATACGTTTCTTGTGCAACCTCGAATTGATTGATGTCAGTATATACATCCCCTAAAAGCCTTAACACCCGTGATAATTCAATTGGATTATTTTCAATTCTACCAAGCAACTCTTCTGTGAGCCCAATTGCATCTATATATCTTTGATTCTCGAAAGCCTCTCTGGCCTCTTCAATGCCTGTTTTACTCTGCGCGACAACACTATTCCCTAATAAGAAAAGAGTTATGGCAATGATTGTTGTTAAGAAGCCTTTCATTCATACAAAGAAAAGAAAAATTTGAAGCTCCCGTTTTACCCAGTTTCTAAATAATTTGTATCCCCGCTTACTTATTGTACATTTAGTTGCTGATTTTTCACGATTTATATGATTAAACATATTCTATTCCTAACCTGCTTAACGCTAACTACGCTATTTGTATCGGCCCAATTTCAGGACAATTTTTCTGATGGAGATTTTACCAATAATCCTACTTGGATTGGAGAGACTTCTAATTTCGAAATTGATGGAACTAACGCCTTACACTTAAATGCTCCTACGACTTCTGACACCTCATACCTTAGTGTAGCAAGTGATACCATTGACAATTCTTTTTGGGAATTTCTAGTACAAATGGATTTTGGAACATCTAGCTCCAACTACGCACAAGTATATTTAGTTTCCGATAATTCTGATTTAAAAGGAGATGTAAACGGATATTTTGTTCGTATTGGAGGCACTTCTGACGAAGTCAGTTTATATGAACAAACCGGAACTTCTTCTTCAGAAATTATTGATGGGCTAGATGGCCGAGTTGGAACTTCAACTGTTTTAGCACGAATTAGAGTAACGCGCGATGGTGTTGGTAACTGGGCTTTAATGGTCGATTCTGCTGGCGGTACAACGTTCGTTTCTGAAGGAACAACACTAGATGTAACCCACACAACTACTAGTTTTTTTGGTGTTTACTCTCGATATACTAGCACGCGGTCTGATAAGTTTTGGTTCGATGATATATACGTTAGCGAAGTTTTTTCAGATATAACACCTCCCATTATCGATTCGATAAAAGTGCTAAACACAACCAGTATTGATGTTTATTTTTCTGAAAATATAGATGTAACCTCTGGTACAACTTTAACCAACTATTTTATTGCTAATGCACAAGAAAGTTCAACTGCAGCTACTATTGACGCTAGCGATTCTTCTCTCGTTCACCTAGCTTTTTCAACCGCTTTCTTAAATGGGCAAAATGATACGCTTTTCATTTCTGCAGTGGAAGATAGGTCCAGCAACGTAATGATAAGTGACACCTTTCCGTTTTTCTACTTTACCAGCGTTGCCCCCAGTTATAAGGATATAGTGTTCAACGAGATTTTTGCAGACCCTAGTCCTCAAGTGTATTTACCAACGGTTGAGTTTGTTGAGCTGTACAATGCTAGCTCGAACATTTATGATATGTCGGGTTGGCAATTTGTTAATTCAACAACCGTTAAAACAATGCCCTCGTTGTTGCTGTATCCCGATTCGTTTGTAATTCTTTGCCATGTAAATGATACCACTACGTTTCAATCTTATGGATATGTTGTAGGTTTTTCATCTTGGACAGCCCTAACAAATGGAGGCGATAGCCTAACATTATTGGATAATTCTGGAACAACAGTAGACATTGTTTCTTACGATATTTCATGGTATAATGATGTGATAAAAGATGGTGGTGGTTGGAGTTTAGAGCTAATCAATCCCATTTCGCCATGTGATGCTTCGCCATCTAATTGGAGCGCCAGCAACGACACTATTGGCGGCACTCCCGGAGAGCAAAACTCAATTTACAGCGTAGTGGCAGATGTTGCAGCTCCCGATTTGGTGAGTTTAACGATTGTAAACGACTCTACCATTCAGCTGTTCTTCAGCGAAACAATGGATAGTGCCAGCCTTGCAACAGGGGTTTATGCTTTTACTGGAGGAGTTTCTTTAGATTTTGTTCAAACAGTTGCTAGTGATTTACAATCCGTTACACTTGTACTTGCTGCATCAATTGATACTGGTACGTTTTATTCTGTTACGGTAAATTCTGTAACCGATTGTCCTGGAAATATTATAAGTGCGAGTAATTCTTTACAATTCGTTATTGGATCTGAACCTGTTGCAGGCCAAGTTGTAATCAATGAGATTTTTGCAGATCCAGACCCGATTATTGGGTTACCTGCCTCAGAATACATTGAGCTATATAATACCTCAACAAAATTAATTGATCTTAGTGGTACTTATTTCAATGGCGCGCTTATTTCTCCTGGAAATATTCTCCCGAATGACTATATGGTAATTTGCTCGACAAGCGATACTGCCCTATTTACTGCTTATAACAATGTGATTGGTATAGCGAGTTTTCCAACACTAACCAACGGAGGTAAACTACTTACTTTCGAAAACGCATCGAATCAATTGATAGATCAAGTTGAATATGA
This sequence comes from Flavobacteriales bacterium, assembly GCA_016763645.1. GTDB lineage: Bacteria > Bacteroidota > Bacteroidia > Flavobacteriales_G > NORP312 > NORP312. The sequence goes on along the minus strand of JAESTK010000028.1, from coordinate 33,919 downwards.
CATTAGTTGGTATCAAGATGCGGTAAAAGATAACGGTGGCTGGAGCTTAGAACGTATTAATTCTGTTACCTCTTGTAGTTTTGAATCTAATTGGATTGCAAGTAACGATGTTTCTGGAGGTACCCCTGGAACTGAAAATTCTGTTTTTGATACCATTCCCGACACAAACTCTCCAAACCTTGTTTCGGTTGTTGTTCTCGATACCAATCAAATGCAGCTAACATTTAACGAGCCTATGGATAGCACCTCGCTCGCAAATGGAATATACACTATTAATAATGGCTTGTCTGCCACAAATTCAGCTGTAAGCGTTTCACCATTCACTTCCACAACCTTAACGCTAGATGCCAATATTGATACTGCTTTTGCATATACCGTTATAGTGTCTGGGATTACCGATTGCCCCGGTAATGACCTTGGCAACAATACAGGAGACTTTGTTATTGGGTTTCCAGCAATGCCTAACGCAGTTGTAATTAATGAAATTATGTGTGACCCAACGCCTTCCGTTTCATTGCCTGGTAAAGAATTTGTGGAACTGTATAATACCACAGCTCAATTAATTGATTTATCCAATGTACTTTTTGATGGTGCAGAACTTCCTGTAAATACATTTATTGATCCTAACGGGTACTTAATTTTATGCTCAATTAATGATACTGATGAATTTAATGGCTTTGGAAATATTGCAGGTCTGGTATCATTTCCTTCACTTACAAATGGAGGAGAATTAATTGATTTAGTAGATGCGCAAGGCAATATTATTGACCAAATTGATTACTCAGATGATTGGTATCTGGACAACGAAAAAGATGATGGAGGATGGAGTTTAGAAAAAAAAAATCCAACTGCAATATGTAACGGGTCAACTAACTGGGCTGCAGCAAACAATTTCTTGGGTGGCACTCCTGGGGCGCAAAACTCAATTTATGATGCTTCGCCAGATCAAAATTTACCTGCTCTAACCGATGTGGTTATAACCAGTGCGCTTACCATCAAACTTGCCTTTAGCGAACCTATGGATAGTGCCAGTTTGGTTGCCGGAACATATACTATTTCGGGGGGGATTTCTGTTTTCTCAGCAACGACATTAGGCTCTCCGTTCGATTCTGTTTTCCTCTTCTTTAATTCCGCTTTGGATACAGGAATTACCTATACCGTAACTGTAACAGGTGTAACTGATTGCCCAGGTAATTCGATTGGAACACCAAACTCAATCGAATTTATTTTGGCACCAACCCCCGCTTTTGGTGATGTGGTTATCAATGAAATTTTTGCCGATCCTAGTCCAATTATTGGCTTGCCCGACCAAGAGTTTATTGAACTATTTAATACCACCAACAAGGTGATAAATCTATCTAGATGTAAATACGATGGTGCAAATATTCCCGATGGAACTTATATTGTCGCCAATGGATTTGTCATTCTCTGCGAAGATGAAGACACTTTGTTGTTTAGTCAATACGGAACAGTAATCGGATTATCGTCTTGGCCATCTCTTACAAACGGTGGTGAAACAATAACCTTAGCAAATGCATCAGGAACGATAATTGACCAAGTGTCTTACAACAGTTCTTGGTATGCCGATTCTGAAAAAGATAATGGGGGGTATACGTTAGAGAGGGTAAACCCGTTTTCGGTTTGCAATTTTGACAACAACTGGCAGGCTTCAACAGACACTTCTGGTGGCACCCCTGGAACACAAAATTCAGTTTACAATTTAGCGCCAGATGCCATTTCGCCTAATCTAGTTAAGGTACTTGTAAATTCATCAACCGAAATCATTGCGGTATTTAGTGAGGGTATGAATTTTAGCTCACTACTTGCAGGAAATTATAGCATCAATAACAACATCACAATTGATTCTATTCAGCTAGATAATACCAATTATTATGGACTTACTCTATTCATATCTCCAATAAGTACCAGTACGATTTACACACTAACTACAGATAATATTACCGATTGCCCAGGGAATTTAATTGCAGATAATACTGCTGATTTTGTTCTCCCAGAAAATGGAGAACCCGGGGATATTATTCTGAATGAAATACTATTCAACCCATTAACTGGCGGCTCTGATTTTGTTGAGGTATACAATAATTCACCCCGCTATATCGACATCTCAAAATGGAGTTTAGCGAGTTACGATTTCGATACTGATACGATAGATAATATTAAACCGATTGATAGTGAACAATACATCGTTTACCCAGACAGTTATGCATTAATAACAAAGGATACTATCACGACTTTAAGCTATTATCCGCTGTCGGCACAAAACACCTTTGTTGAAATTAGTTCATTACCAACGTACTCAAATGATGATGGCACCGTGATATTAATTACCCAAGACAATGAAGTTTCTGATCGTTTTGATTACGATTCGGACATGCACTTTCCCTTGTTGACTGATGACAAAGGAGTTTCACTGGAACGGCTTGACTTTGATCGTGAAACTAACGATTATACCAATTGGCACTCTGCGGCAGAAAACATTGGCTTCGCTACACCTGGTTACGAAAACTCGCAATACCAACCCACAGAAGCACCAAACAACAACATTGGCGTTGACCCTGAAATATTTTCGCCCGACCAAGATGGGTATAACGATGTACTAAACATAAGTTACAAGTTGCCAGAACCAGGTTATGTAGGTACAGTTCTAATTTATGATGCAAAAGGTCGATTAGTTAGGCAGTTAATGAATAACGAATTATTAGGTCCCGAAGGAACCATTTCCTGGGATGGCACCAACGACATTAACGAAAAGTCTCGTATTGGGATTTATATCATTTTCTTTAGCGCATATACCACCACCGGTGATGTAATTAACGAAAAAATAACTTGTGTGCTGGCTAGTCAGTTGTAGGTGCTGCTTTCTTTCGCTCCCACGACCAAACAATTAATGCAATTCCTAAGAATATAAAAGGAATACTCAATAATTGCCCTGTGCTTAATACGTTTCCAAAACTGCTTTCGAAACCGCCTTGCGAATGTTTAAAAAATTCAACAAATATTCGCATTGCTGGCATCAGGATAAAGAACCAACCCGCTAGTAATCCCGGTTTCGTTTTCGCATTTGTCTTTAGATACATGTACCCTAAAATCAAAAAGATTAATCCGAAAAAAGCCACTTCGTAAAGTTGAGCCGGGTGTCTGGGCAATAAATCGACACTGCTATTATGAAAAACAAAAGCCCACGGCACTTCGGTTGGTTTTCCTATGATTTCATGGTTCATTAAATTCCCCAATCTAATAAACCCACTGGCAACACAAGATGCCATTACCATTCGGTCAGCAAACCATAGCGCGGGAACTTTTAACCTATACTTTACAGCTATGTAGCTCGTAATTATTATTCCGATTATTGCTCCGTGACTAGCTAACCCTCCTAGCCAAATCATTGGAATTTCATCTAAGTGTTGCGAAAAATAATCCCAACTATAAAAAAACACCTCACCCAAGCGTGCCCCAACTATAACTCCTATAACAATTACCAATGCGGCATTGAATAGGTTTTTCGTATCAATATTTTCTTGCTTAAATAACCACGCCACCAGTTGATAGGACAGCCAAATGCCTGTCATAAATAGAATACCATACCACTGATATGATATTGGCCCTATTTCAAAAGCCAAAGGGCTAACCTGCCAATCTATATAGCTTAACATAATCCGTTTTAGAGTGTAAACTTAGTAAAATACTATTTTACAAAAAGATAATTTTTTAAAGGAATGGGGTGCAGAATGAAAAATGACTTTTGAAAGAAACTTATTTAGCGAACTTATAAGACTCGACTTTATCGTCTAACTGCATTTTCAAGATGTAAACCCCTGCAGCCTCTTCTTCAGTTGGTATTACTACCTGTGCGTTGCCTGCAAACGAATGAGACGAACTATAAATGGTCTGACCTAAAGAATTATAAACCGTTAGTTCTACATCAGATACCTGGTAGTTAAAGTTGTTTGTAACCAAAAGCCCCTGATTTGTATTAATCACACTAAGTTGTTGCGTTTGTATAGATTCTATCCCAGTACCTTCTTTTTCGTTAACAACAACTGTTTGTATCATACTTTCCGAACATCCATTATCATTTGATGCAATTAGTTCAATATAATATGTTCCTGCACTTGTGTATGTAGTACTAGGGTCGTTCTCAGTGGACGAGAATCCATTTCCAAAATTCCAATTAACAGAAGTGCTTGCTGTGCTAGTGTTCGTAAACAAAACGAAAACCTCACCATTAACCAAAGCTACGGTATCAGCCGACAAGCTAAACCCAGCAACAACCTGCACTGGCTTGGTAAGTTCCATAGTTGTTTCAATTACGCAATTATTTGCGTCTGTTACGGTTACTGCATAAATTCCAGACTCTAAATCAGAAATAATGGATGTGTTAGATTGATTACTCCATAAGTACGAATATGGGCTTTGACCTCCGTTTAACTCAAGAGACAAAAAGCCATCGTTACTTTGATGACAGGTAATGTTTCCTAATACTGTGTTAATTCCTAGTGCTTGTGGTTCTGTTATAAATATATCTACTAGCTGTATTTCGCATTCACTATTATCTGTAATGATCACCGAATATGTACCTGCCGTTAAATTAGTCATTTCTAATCCATTCGAACCATCGATCCACTCATAACCATATGGACTAGCGCCTCCCGTAGCAGTAATACTAATTGACCCTGTGTTTTCTCCAAAACAAGAAACGTTATTCAGTGTGCTAGAACCAACAACTTGAGTCGGTTCTAAAATGGTGATATAATTCGTTGATGTTCCGCATGAGCCATCTGAATTGGTAACTAAAACCTCATAACTTCCCGCTTCTAGTAGCGAATAATCCATTGATGTAGTAACAGCGATTGTTTCGATTGTGTCTCCAATTATTTGATTAATAATAGAATAATCCCAAGGTCCCGTTCCTGCACCTGTTACTTGAACAGACCCATCTGCACCGCCATAACACGTTACATTTTCTTGTGTCTCTTGAACTTTACCCCCAATATGCAAAACGAATCTTGCAGAAGCTACTGTATCTGAAATATAGAATGAATATGATGGTGTTTGACGCAAGTCAATAGTTACTCCCTCATGTAGATCCTCCAAGAATAGACAGCTACGATTAGCTAATGCCGCAGGGTCTTCAATTTCTATTGTGTATGTGCCAGATTTACCTGACCCTACCGTGAATTTTAAAGGAATTGAAATTGCCGTAGTTGTGTCACCTACAGTATTAATGTTCAACTCAAATCCGTTAGTGGCAATAGTCATTAAACTCGGGGCAGAGTAATCTAACCCTTTCCAAAAGAACGCATCTAGCTGTGGTTCGTAATCACTAGTGGCGGATGCATCTACTCGAACATCTGTTGATGTATTGTAGCCTAGTCCTGACGCAGCTATTCTTAAACTATTAGAGTTGTCGTACCTATAAAAAGTTCCACCAGTGGCTTTATCTGATTCTTTAAATGTTATCGTGCCAGAGCTTCCGCTTGCTTTTACCCAAAAAGCTTGGTGTTGAGATATAACATTAGATGAGCTTTGGTCTAAAGTAATATAGCTTGATGTACTGGGGTCATATAAGTATGCAAACGGTGTTACCCCTCCCGATATCGTTACAGTACTCCAATCTATATCTGAAGGGAACGGGTTCCCCATTAAAGCCCATCCGTCATGGCTGTCGCTATATGACGGATCGTCTGTGTAGTTAACTGTGGCAACCTGATTCCCCGTATTGGTTGTGCCTGTTACATTGAGTGTTTCGGTTATTCCAGACCCTATAGGTAAAGCGCCAACCCAAGCAAAAAATCCTTTAGTTGGGTCAAGCCCATCGGTTATATTAGATGCCGAAACATATCCTTGATTCAAATCACCAGACACCGTTTCATCGTATGTGTAAACAGATACAAAAGAATTTGTCGGATATGTTGCACCTGAAAACCCACTAGTCCAAAATTCTGAACTTAAATCCGCTAAGGTCGTTCCATCAACTGGAGAGCTCATTAATCTCCAACCATCAGCAGCCGACACATATTGTTGAGACATTACGTTTCCTGTTATACTTCCGCCTGTGATTTCGGCAATTCTACCCGTTCCACTTGCGTTAGAAATCAGTGTTAATACGCTGTTTGTGTTAAACGTTCCTGAAGTAAGGGTTAAAGACCCCTCAATTCCTCCTGTGCCAGATGAAATAGATACTCCAGAGCTATTGTTAATTGTAACATCGTGAAATGTATTTGTTCCCGAAATCGTTTGAGCTGTACTTCCGTTAAAAACAATATTACTTGAGTTATGAACAAATGTTCCAGTACTTGTCCAATTTCCTGTTACATTTAACGTTCCCGATACTGGTCCAGTCATTATCCCCGTAATATTAACGTCAGCTACTGTAGTGGTTGCAGTACCTCCAATTAAGGAAGCTCCATCAAATTCGATGGTGCCTGAGCCGATAACAAAACTGCTGTTATTAGTCCAATTTCCGGCAATATTTAAATTATTGGTGCCTGTGTCAAAATCTGAATCTATAAGCACATCTCCATCCACATCAATATCTCCTGCTGCCGTTTTAATCCCTGCACCAGATGTTGTTAGGTTGTAATATATATTACTTTGTGGAAGAATCATAGTTTGGGCAACATCTGATGAGTAGTTAACAGTATTACCACTAGCCGCAGCAATTAAGACACCTGCTGTATTAAACATTGTCGTTCTTCCTTCGTATTTCAATGAGGCGTTTTCCGCGTTAGTCCATACACATGCCGATGACTTTCCATTAATATCACCTTGCGTATTAACCCCATTATACTGCATGTTAATGGATCCGTTGTTTATAACCGTTATCGTATTTGAATTAAGGTGTACATACGGTTGTATGGTTAAGTCAGTTCCAGCTAATATTGTTCTGTCTGCATTTTTAATCTCAAACATGGAGGCCGCGTTTGTTGAGGTTATTGTTCCTACACCGCTAATACTAGAAGCCGTAAACCCGTCCATTTTTAATTTTTTAGTCCCCGTTAACGCAATGGTTCCATCACAAATTAAATCTCCTTTTAAAAGAACATCTTTATTTGCAGTTTGAGTCAGGGTAACTCCTGAACCTACGTTCAATTCCCCTGTAAAGGTCGCGATTCCTGATAGAGTACTGCTTCCTGTTCCTTGAAATATAGCATCGCCATTTACAACTAAATTACCGTTTGAAGGGAAAACAAAGTAACCTGTTCCTAGCGTTTGAAAGTTCCCATTTAGCGTTAAACCGTTAGCTCCCCCGCCATCATTTAAAACACCTCCATCACTAATAATAATTTTATTAACTGTAATTGCGCCATCTAATGAAATAGTGTTGCCTGAACAAATAACCACATCATCACTTGCCCCAGGAACTCCTGTTGCAACAGCACCACCACAACTACCTACCGACCACGAATTAACATCGCTCCAATTACCCGTTTGCCTACTAAAATAAGCGGCAATAACCCTAGCCCCAGAGGGGTTGGTGACCGTTGGGGTCTGGGTTCCGCCAGATCCATCCAGAACAACAGAGGTGCATTGTGCATCTATCTCATTATCTACTACAGCTCCTGATGGTAAGTCGTAAACTAGCCAAAAATAATTTGTTCCTTCTGTTAGTTCTTGAGCTCCTGTAATACTAAATGTGCCACTTGGCGTGGTCATATCAGAACCAAATTGATTTGTTTTAGCAAAGGTTGAAGAAGTTCCTGTGTAATAAACTCTCGCATTTAAAATATCGGTAGAGGGGGCATCAGACCCTGATCCGTTTCCTCCATCGGTATCAAAATTTAATTCTGTTAAATTGAATGGAGTACATAAGCCATTTGTTTCTATCTCTACACCTATCATTTCTGCATCTGTTGAGTTAGGAGAAACACTATTTGTGTTTCCTTGAGTTGTAGTGCTTGATGTGTAGGTCATATCTGGACCCGAATATAAAAAGCCCAGAGATTCAGCAGCATTTGGGTTGCCGTCTCCTGGGAAATCAGCAAACCCATCAATTTTAAAATTCCCTGGACCTGAAGTTGCCCCCCGCAACAAGTCTCCTGAAGCAGATGCTGAAACTGCTCGAATTTCGAAGTTGGAAAAATGAATGGCGTCAATAAAATCGTCTTTATCTGTTACAACCTGAATGTCAATTTGTGATGCGGTAATTGAGTTAACTGCAATAGAGGTAATGTCATTTCCTGCATCAAAAGTTACTGTTCCCACTCCTGGGTTAAACTCAAACCCCGTTGGAAGTGTTAGTACTATATTTTCATTTTGCCCTTTCTTGAATCCTTTAACATTGGTTTCAACAATAGAAAAAGTACTTGCAACTACATACGCTGTTGGCACAGCATCACAAAAACTTATATCAGAAAAGGGATTTACGGCATATTTTGGTCCCGCCATAGAAAAGACGGAACTGCTGAAAACAGCCACTAAGACTGTCATGCATAAATATTTCCAACCTATTTTAATTATTTCTGTCACGTTCTGGCCAAATATAAGCATTTTTACCTGGAAAAACAAATCAGTAAATTCACCTAGGAGCTCCCTTTCTCATTCGTTTTTGTTTCTTCATCTCCAGTTACGATTACGACAAAAAAAAGTACCATAAATTGGTGCTTTTTTTATCTGAAAATGAGCCTTTTATTTTACAATTAGTTTTTTACTGTATAAGTGATTTTGGTCTGACCCCGTTATCAAGTATGTACCAACAGGCAAAGTCTGAGTAGGGTCAATCGCGCTTACTATGTGTCCATCTATATCTGTAATTAGTACTTTAGAATAATACTCTCTTCCCGCTATATCTCTTACAATTACTAACACTTCATGGTCTGGAATATAACCGCTCATTTCTATATTTACATGTGTTCCGTTATTGGGGTTTGGCCAAATTTTTATATTGGCTTCCACATCGCCAAATAAGCTTATTCCTGGCTTTCCGTTTGCAGTATATTCCACTGGAACTAGACCAGAATATGCAAATTTACCATCAAAATCGGTTTGTTTTAAGCGATAGTAAACCACTCCCACAACAGGATCATAGTCAATATCAAAATATTCAATTCTATTATTACTTGTTCCTGCGCCTTCACTTCTCAATATTTCTTCGAATGTAACTCCATCTGTACTTCTTTCAATGGTAAAAAATGCATTATTTTTTTCACTCGCGGTTATCCATTTCAAGTCTACTTGGTCTATGTTTAAATGGGCCTCAAAACTTATTAATTCTATAGGTAACGGAACTGACCCACTGCCAGAAACTGCAAATCTTGAAAAACTTGTATAACCTGTTCTTTGCGCATACCCACTCGCAACCGTTCTTCCTGCTGTTCCGGCTGCAGGAATTGTTGTAGAACCTTCGAACGAAGCCCAATCAGCGTAGTCTGTGGATGAAGACACTCTTTTTAACGGGCAAAAAGCATTGTCAACCAATCCTGCAGACAAATTCCCTGTATATAAATTTACACCATAAGAACCTCCCGTAGGAGCTACATCGGGAGCTAAGTCCCATTCTGCCGTTTCAAATATATTGATGACCGATGTTCCGTTTTGAGTAGCTGTTAACCGAGAATCGATATTATTACCTGCCTCGGTTATTAGACCCACAAATGCCGTTAAATAGGTAACTCCAGTAACGTTATTGTTGATAAAATCAATTGGATGATAGTCCGTTGATGCTGTATTAGAGCCTACAGGAAAAATATAAGTGCTGGTATTTGAAGCTACAAACCTCCTCATATTTCCATATACATGCCCTCCTGTTCGTGTAACATTAGCAGCAGTAGTTGAGGTATTAATTAAATAATTTGCTCCTGTTGTTACAACTCCCGAGGTTAGTGTTAATTGATTTGTTGAAGTTACATCTGTTGCTAGAGCTAATGAAACACCTCCTGATGTGTTGGCTATTTCTAAATCATAATAAGCTTCATCTGACACTACCGTGATAACTTGAGCAGCTGCGCCATCAAGTGTTACCTTTCTTGTGCCTTGAACAAAAGGATCTGCATTTATACTGTTATTCGTCCAATTACCTGCAACGGTAAAATCACTCCCATTGGCTCTCAACGATGCTGTATTGGTAATTAATATGTTTCCGTTAACATCCAATGCGCCTAAAAGATCTTTGTTGCCATTCGTTGAAGATGATAAATGCCAGTAAGTTGTTCCATTGGGAACTATGATGTTTTGGTTGCCATTGTAGTTGTAATTTACCGTATTTCCTGAACCAGAAGCGTTAAGTGTACGGGTTTTGTTGTTACCATTACTATTTAGCAATTCATCAGCTCCTCCGTAGTTTAAAGTAGAATTAGCGGCATTCGTCCATATTCCTCCATTATCCTTAACATTTATACCTCCTTGCTCAGCAACGCCATTATATACTGTATTTACAATGCCATTGTTTGTTACAGTAATACCGTTTGCAATGTTTATCCACGCTTGTGTTGTAATGTTCGCGGTTGCCAGAAAGGTTCGGTTACCATTTTCAAGTTTTAGCTCAGTTCCAGGATTATTTGAAGTAATAGACCCTGTTCCATCTATCGTTGAGGTACACGTACATTTTAATTTGATGTCCTTGTTTCCCTGGTAATCTATTAAACCGTTCAATATCAAATCACCGGCAATATTGCCTTCTCCAATATTAATGTCTTTGTCGCCTGTTTGGCGAAGGGTTGCACTGGCATCTACGGTTAAGTCTCCTTTAAAATGTACATCATCCGAAAAGACCGAAGTTCCTGTTCCGGTAAAGTAGGCGTTTCCATTTACCTTTATCTTTCCAGATAAATTTAACACCCCGGTTCCTGTCACATAAATGTCATTGGTTGTCCATATATCTCTCCCTCCATCATTCATTAACGTACCTGTATCTTCTACTCGTATGATATTGGCACCTTTTCCTGCTGTACCATCCTGCTTCGTTTTTACTGTAACAACATCTCCGTCTCCGATAAAAACATCATCTAGAGGGCCAGGTATTGATGCCGCAGCAATACCACCATACGCCACGTTCGACCAAGTAGCATTTGTTTCCCAGTCTCCCCCGCCATTTCTTGAATAGAATGCAGCGATAGTTCTTGTTCCTCCAGGTGCCGTTGTTGTAGGTACTTGTGCTCCAACTCCGCCATCCATTGTTATAGACGTGCATTCGCCATCTACAACATTAGTCATTGTTGCTCCAGAAGGCAAATCATAGGTTAACCAAAAATAATTTGTGCCGATGGTTAACTGTTGCGAACCTGTAATTGTAAATGCTCCATTTGGTGTAGCTTGAGTTCCAAACAAAGTTGTAGTTGCAAAAGCACTAGATGTCCCTGTATAATATATGCTGGCACCTGTAATGTCTACCGCGGCATTAGATGTTCCGTTGGTACTCAAATCGAATTGTGTTACGTTAAACGGTGTACATAAGTCTGTAGTAATTATTTGTATTCCGATTATTTCTCCATTTATTGAGTTTGGCCCAATGTTATTCGTGTTTGCCTGTGTTGTTGTACTTGATGTGTACGACATGTCAACCCCTGCAAATAAATAGCCAAAAGATTCTGCAGTTTCAGGAGCTCCGTCACCTGGCTTATCTACAGATCCATCGACCTTGCTATTCCCCCCTGTTCTAAGAAGGTCACCAGATCCGGCAGCGGTAGCTCTAATTTGAAAGCTTGTGAAGTAAATTGTATCTGTTACCGCGTCACTACCCATATCTAACTGTATATCAAGAGTTGTAGCAGTAATTGAATTAATGGTAACATTATTAATATCCCTTCCAGCGGCAAAACTTACTGATCCCACCGCAGTGTTAAACTCAAAACCAGCAGGAAGTGTAAATACTAAGTTCCTGTCTTTATTTTTTTCAAATCCTTTTCTGTCTGTTTCGTATAGAACAAATGTTCCGACAGCTTCATAGGCAGAAGGGTATCCTCCACCACAAAAAATGTGATCAGGAAAAGGCGTGAGGGCATATTTTTGAGCAGAAACACTACTCGCCAGACAAACAATTGCTACAACTGCAAGTAATACGCTCTTTTGTGTATATTTTATAATTAAACTCAAACTTTACTAATTAATCTGCAAGCTAAATTACGTTAAACTCTTCAGAAAAGATACCCAAACACCTACTCAATTTGTATGAGTAGAACTACTCAATTTTAGATAAGTAGTGGCGGTAAACACCTAGGCTGATAATGATATGTTTCTCCTCTATTTTACAATCAGCTTTTTACTATACATATGGTTTTGGTCTGAGCCCGTTATTAAATAGGCTCCAACTGGCAACTTGTTTGTTGGATCTATGGTGGTAATCAAATGCCCGTCCATATCGGTAACAAGAACTTTAGAATAATACTCTCTACCTGCAATATCCCGAACGGTTACCAATACTTCGTGGGAAGGGTCGTAGCCGATCATTTCAATGTTTATATGGGCTCCTCCATCATTAGGGGTTGGCCAAATTTTTATATCTACTTGGTCTATATTTAAATGGGCTTCGAAACTTACTAAGTCTATAGACAAAGGGAATCCTTCTGTACACGGCCCTAGGCCCTCCCATTCATCACACCCTGCACCTGTTATAGTTAGTGTGCCAGTACCACTAGTGCTGCCAGCGCCAGCAACGGTAAAATCTCCTCCCACCTCCATGCTACCCTCTAATACTAAATCTCCATTGCCGCTAACAGCTAAATCTCCATCTACTATAAGCTTCGCTCCTGATTCAATGGTGAGGTCGCCATTTCCATTTAACCCTCCTGCACCAGAAATATATAGCACCCCTCCGCTTTCTATTGTTATTCCCCCATTTCCTGCTATTTCAAGTGTATCACAAACACACCAAATCGAATCGCCCGACTGTATTGTGTAATCATCTGTTACCGTACAGCTTGGGTCGTTTGCATCAGACCAAGTTGTACTCGTATTCCAGTCTCCATTACCAGTAGAGGTAATTGATCCTGACATCGCATAAGAGACTGTTATAGACGCTAAGAGAAAGAAAATAGATAATATGTGTCTTAAAATTGTAAGCATTCTTTCAAATATACGTATCCTGTTGTCTTTTTGTGGCGAAAACAACTACTCAATTTTAAGAGTAATATTACTCTAATTGCTAAGTAAGCATCTGCGGAAAACACCTATGTGAAAACACGGGGTATAGCCCTGTCTATTGCTGCTCTATATAAGGTTTTCCTCGTTTACTTTTACTAACAATTCTGCTATAGAGTGAACCTCAAGCTTTTGCATAATATGTGCTCGATGGTTTTCTACCGTTCGCGTACTTACAAACAATTCTTCTCCGATTAGACTGCTCGACTTCCCTTGAGCAACGAGTACCAATACTTGACGTTCTCTTTTGGATAGATTATAACCCTGTGTGGTGGTTTCGCCCTCGTCTTTGTTTTGAATTTGACTTATAAAACTATCTAACAATACTTGTGTTGAAGTTTCTCCATAGTACTTTTTTCCTGCATATACCGTTCTAATCGCTTGAATAAAGTGCTCGCTATCGATATCTTTAACCAAATAACCATCAGCACCATTTTTGATGCTTTGCTTAATATATGCTTCTTCTTTGTGCATAGAGAGCATTAGTATTTTTACATCGGAATTATTTAATCGGATTTCTTTAGCGGCTTCCAGCCCGTTTTTATTTGGCATGGTGATGTCTAAGATAACAACATCTGGCTTAAGCTCCTCAACTACTTTTATGGCAATTTCACCATCGGCAGCTTCCCCGATTAAGGTTATATCTGTTATTTCTTCCAATATCGATTTATACCCCGCTCTAATTAAGGAGTGGTCGTCTGCTAATACTATCGTTATTTCACTCATCACTATTCGGTATTACTATTTTTATAACTGTGCCTCGGTTTTCTACAGAACTAATTTCGAAGTGTCCGCCAATTGTTTCGGCTCTTTCCTGCATGTTTTTTAACCCATGACCTTCTTCTTCAAATTTATCGAACCCCTTTCCGTTGTCTCTAATTATTAATTCTGTTCCTTGCTTTGTTTCGCTTAAACTTATCCAAATTATTGTTGATTTTCCGTGTCTAACCGAGTTGTTAATTGCTTCTTGGATAATTCGGTAAATCGCAACTTCTGTTCTTGGGTTAAATCGAACAGATTCATCAACTAAGCGAACTATTAACTCCGTTTCTGTTGAGTTTTTAAATTGTTCGAACAATTGTTTAAGTGCAGGAACCAGTCCGAAATCATCTAAAATGCTTGGTCTTAACCTTCTAGAAAGCGCACGAACCTCTGCAATAATATCTTTCAATTGTGACTCAATTTCTGCGACCGTTTTTTTTATTGTTTCTTGTCCTTCGACCTTTCGTTTTAAAGATTCTAGGTGCATTTTTGCTCCGAACAGCATTTGGCCAATTCCGTCATGTAACTCACGTGCCATTCTCTTCTTTTCCCGTTCTTGAATATCAGTAATTTCGAAAAGCCGTTTTCTCCTTTCTTTTAGGAGTTCTTTTTCAGTCTCTTTTCTTTTCGTTATGTCTCTAACGTGTAGCAATAGGGCAGGTTGGTCAAGATACCGTATTCGACTTACGTTAATTTCGATTGGTACCACTCTATCAGATACTGGTGAATACGAAATTGATTCGAGCGATTTTAGTTCTCCTGTAATCATTTTTTGAAAATCATTTTTTGCCTTATGCTGCTTTTCTTCAGGCATAAAATCAAAAATGTTATTCCCAACTAATTCTGTATATAACAACTCGTACAAATCACACGCAGTAGGGTTTGCATCTAAAACATTACCTTTTAAATCTTCTACAAAAACAGCATCTGGTGAGCCGTGAAAAAGGACTCTAAATCTTTTCTCACTAATTTTGAGTGCCGAAATTGCGGTTTTTAAAATGGTAATGTCTTTTATCAACCCTTTAAATCCAATTATTTCCCCTGTTTCGTTTTTAAATATACTCGAAGTTAATAGACATATTATTTTAGATTTATCTTTTCGATATAATTCTACCTCAAAATCTCGCACGGTTTCTTTCAATAATATTTCCTTTTGAAATTTTTCTCGAATTTTAGGATTAACGTATAAGTCAGTAGATTTAATTGCGCTAACCTCTTCCTTGGTGTAGCCTGTAATATCATAAAATGCACGGTTTACCTCTAGTATTTTGCCATCTAATGAAGAAAAATAAATCCCATCTTGACTATGCTCGAATAAATTGCGATAGTTGTCTAGCTCTATTGATATTTTCTTAGAAACAGGCATTACTTGCGATCGTAAAATTAAAGTATAATCTTCGAAAAACAAAAGCGAAGATGTTGTGTCTTACATAAGTCATGCAATTTTATCAAAATTTCTTGTTTATTTTTGCTCTCCATTTTCAAAAAATGAATAAACTACTTTGGTTCCCGCGTGTTGTTTATAAACTTTATTTTTTAGTTGTATTTACATCGTATTTGGTGCTCGTTTATCCAATATTTTATTGGGCAACTGCTAAAGAGTCGAGATATAAGATGGCGTTCAATCAACTAAATAATTGGTCGCGTTTTGTAGTTTTTTTTACAGGAATTATCGTGAAAAAAGAGGGGGTAAAGAACTTGCCTAAAAACTGCCACTTTATACTTTGTTCAAATCATGCTTCATACCTTGATATTATTATAATGTACCGCGTACTTTCAGATTACTTTGTAATGATGGGAAAAGGAGAAATCAAAGATTGGCCACTTTTTCATCGGTTTTTTACCACTGGCATGAATATTTTGGTAGATCGCAAAAGCAATATAGCCTCTCACCGTGCTTTTGAAGAAGCAAAAAGACAATTAGATAAAGGACACAATGTTGTTATTTTCCCTGAGGGAGGAATTCCTGATTTTCATACTCCAAAAATGAAAGGTTTTAAAAATGGCGCATTTAAACTCGCTATTGAAAAACAAGTTCCTATAATTCCTCTTACTTTTCAAACCAATTGGAAATTATTAGAAGGTGCTCGGTCGTTAGGAGGTCACGCCCGTCCTGGGATAAGTAAAATTATAATTCACCCGCCAATCGAAACAAAAGGAATGACAATGGCTGATTTGACTGAGCTACGAACTAAAACAAGGTCAGTAATTGCAGCGCCATTAAAACAATTTTATACCTAACACGAAGAACGTCTCATTCATTATGACAGTTCTATGACAAAACCCAAATTTTAAAGGTGCTTTTTTGCCCCGCAAAAAGAGTTAACACAGTTTTGAAACGATTTACGATTATAGCATTTACGCACAAACATCTTGAGTTAGAAGATGTTGGGAAATTACATTTGGACGATACTGTTCAAGCTGAAAGGTTGCGTATTGTTAAAGCTTCTTTAGATATAGATGAATTGATGTACGTATCGACTTGTAACCGAGTTGAATTTTTTATTGTTAGTGGTCGCCCTATAAATTCAGAATTTGTTACCCAATTTTTCGATGTATTTGCACCACATTGGTCAGCCGAAACAACAAGGAAAATAGTTAATTCGGCAGAAATTTTTACTGGACGAGATGCTATTAACCATTCTTTCAGGGTTGCGTCTTCATTAGATTCTATGGTAATCGGTGAACGAGAAATAATCACTCAGGTACGCAATGCCTATGAAACCTCAAAAGAAATTGGACTTACTGGCGATTTTATCCGCTTAGTTGTTAAACATACTGTTGAAACTGCCAAACAAGTTTATACCGATACTGATATAGCTAAAAACCCCGTTTCGGTTGTTTCGTTAGCATATCGGCAACTCATTAAACTAAACGTTAAGCTCAATGCGAGAATTCTAGTAATTGGTGCGGGCAAAACAAATGGCGCCATAACAAAGTTTTTATACAAACATGGTTATTCCGATTTTACAGTTTTTAATCGAACCTTAACTAAAGCTGCTCTTATGGCGGCTGAGCTTGATGGGATTAGCAATGCTTTAACCGACTTACCAAAATACAATAAGGGGTTTGATGTAATAATTACTTGCACCGCCTCTAATCACCATATCATTACCAAAGACATATATTCCACATTGGTTGGTAACGATTCAGCTAAAAAGGTAGTGATTGATCTCGCCATTCCTAACGATTTTGATCAATCGATTATAAACGAATTCCCAGTACACCTAATTCAAGTTTCTTCTTTGAAAGAAATAGCACAAGAAAATATTAAAATTCGGGAAAAAGAACTGGTAAGATGTAATGCGATTATTGAACAACACATAGAAGAATTTAATCTCGCGCAACGTAAAAGAAAGCTAGAAGTCGCTTTGACTAAAGTTCCTCAAACAGTGAAAGAGATTCACCAAAAAGCACTTTCTGAGGTTTTCGCTAAAGATATTGCTAAGTTAGATAAATCGTCAAAAGAGGTGTTGGATAAGGTGCTGGCATACGTTGAGAAAAAGTATATTTCAGTCCCTATGAAAATGGCACGTGAAATCCTTATCGAAAATGAGTAAAAAAATAATCATCGGTTCTCGCGGAAGCGAATTAGCCTTATGGCAAGCGAATTACACAAAAAACAAACTAGAAAAACTCGGGCATAATGTCGAGGTAAAAATAATTAAAACTCGTGGCGATCAAATCCAGCACCTCAGCTTTGATAAAATGGAGGGTAAAGGTTTTTTTACCAAAGAAATTGAAGAGGCGCTTCTAAATAAAAGCATTGATTTAGCCGTTCATTCGCACAAAGATTTAGAAACCTGCCAACCCGATGGACTAACTGTTGTTGCTGTTTCTAAACGAGAAAATCCCGCTGAACTGTTATTAATTAAGAAAGGGTCTGTTGACCTAAAACTACCTTTTAGTTTAAAGAAGAAGCCCGTTGTTGGCACATCTTCAGCAAGAAGAAAAACACAGTTGCTCTCTGTTCGACAAGATATTAAGCTAAAGGACTTACGAGGAAATGTGCCCACCCGAATTCAAAAACTACGTGACGGTGGTTATGATGCTATTATGCTTGCTGCTGCAGGAGTTCAACGATTAGAAATTGATTTATCTGAATTTCATGTAGAAGAGCTTGCCTGTAAAGAGTTTATTCCAGCACCAGCACAAGGTGTTTTGGGCTGGCAAATCAGAAAAAATGATGCAGAATTGCCCCCAATAATGGCTCTTTTAAACGACTCAGAAATTCAGGAAACAATTGGCGTTGAAAGAAAAATATTAAACCTTTTTGATGGCGGATGCCAGCTCCCATTAGGTGCTTATTGCATTAAAAAAAATGGAGAATATCATGTTTGGGCCTCTTCTTCAAGTTCGTGGGACGCGTACCCAAAACGTGTCTATGCCCAATCGAATTCAACAGAAGGACTTGCGGAAAAAGTGATTAAAAAACTAAAGGAAACTCCCGCCAAAAAAACCGTTTTTGTTTCTCGAAAACTACCTAAAAACACTTTTTTTAGACGGGCGTTAGAGCAAAATGGATTTATAGTTTCTGCCGAATCTTTAACTGTCTTTGAACAAGTTCCTTTCAATGGCTTTGAGCAAACTGATTGGATTTTCTTCTCTTCAAAAAACTGCGTGAAACACTTCTTTTCACAAAACCCGCAAATTGGAGAAAACACAAAACTAGGGGCAATTGGAGGGGCGACAAATCAAGAGTTAAAAACGCAAGGATATAAGGCCAAGTTTATTGGCAGTAGTACTAACACAAAAGAAATTGGTCATGATTTTTCTGAACTAGTTGGTACTCAAAGTGTACTATTTCCTATTTCGAGTTCAAGCTATCGCACTATTCAAAAGCAATTTAAAAATCAAACTAATTTAATTGATTTGGTTGCTTACCACTCGGTAGAAAATGTATCCGTGAATGTGCCTGATACTACTATTGTAGTGCTAACGAGCCCGTCAAATGCGATTCTCTATTTTAGACATCATCCCTCGACAGGCAATAAAACATACATTGCTATGGGAAATTCTACCGGTAAAAAGCTAAAAGAATTGGGTGTAAGCAACTACATTTTACCTTGGAACAGCTCAGTTATTGCTTTGGTAGATACTATTCAAAGCGTTTAGCCTGTCTGTCAACAATTTTTTCCACATTTTTTTTCTTTTTCGGAAGTCTATTTTTTATTGAATAATTGGTGTAATACCGATGCGTTTTCAAAAATTGAAGCTGAACTTCATCCCATTGATCTGCTGTGTAAACATTATTATAAATTTGAAGCTCTTTATGTAATGTTGTGGCAATTTGCTCGAAATCGCTTCTCCCAAAATAATCAAAGTCGGCATCTACCATCATTTTTTCTAGCAATGTGTTTGGCTCTACGTGGATAATTGTCGCCTCAATCATTCTTGTAATAATTTTTATTTCTGAAAGCGTATAATCAAATTTTGGTAGTGTCTCGCTAGCCAAATCTATCGCCAACATTTCATTGTCTTCGTATTCGAAAATGAATCCAATGTCGTGATACAATGCCGCAGTTTTAGCAATTGTAGTTTCTTGGTCTGTCAACCCTTCTTTCTTCGCAATTATAGCTATAGAATCAATAACATCTAACGTATGATGCAGCCCATGATAAATCAAGTTTGAGGAAAGTTCTTCCTTCATTCTACTAGTTACGTATAGATGTGCGGCTTGATAATTCACTTTAAATCGTTAATTATTTGTGTTAATTTTTCGTTTGGTTTTCTCCCATTTATATCTTCTGCAAATTCTGGTTTTATTCTGTTCACAAAATACATTTCTAAATCTCCTTTATTTTTGGCCGCCACCCTGCCTCTCGAAGTACATTCGAAATAATTTTTTATTAAGCGGTGAGTTACTGCGGAGATATTCACTTTTCCAGGCTCTCCACTAGATTCCATACGGCTTGCAGTATTTACGGTGTCGCCCCAAACATCGTAGGCAAATTTCTTTTTACCGACAACTCCTGCAATTAGCGGTCCTGTATGAATTCCCAAGCGAAGTTCCCAAAAAGACTTATTTTCTTTTGTTCGAATATGTTTCATTTCGCTCATAAAATCTGTTATGGCTAATCCTGCCAGAACGGCTTCAATAGGGTTGCTTTGGTTTCGAGCTGGAACCCCTCCCACACACATATATGCATCGCCAATGGTTTTAATTTTCTCGATATTATGGTCTTCAACAATTTGATCAAAACCAATGAAACACTCATCTAATTCTTTTACCAATTCTACTGGGGTTATCGATTCTGAAATTTGAGTAAACCCTTTAAAATCAGTAAACAACACTGTCGTTAAATTATAGTACCGTGCTGTTGCTTTCCCTTTACTTTTCAATTCTTCTGCTGTTTCGTGCGGCAAAATATTAAGTAATAGTTCGTCCGATTTTTGCTTTTCGAGGTTCAGTTGTGAAGTTCTCAATTTTACTTTTTTCTCTAAAATATATTGCTCTCTTTTTAACCTTTTCTCTCGTATTTTTATAATGCCTATAAGGGTTAAAACGCCTGCAATAATGGCTAACCCGTAAAACCATATTGTTCGATAAAATGGAGGGTGAATTACAAATTCTAACTCCTTAATCTCACTCTCTTGTCCAAATACATTTTTCGCCCTAACTTTCATTACATATTTTCCTTCGGGAATAAATGGGAAATTAATCCTCGAATTTGATGACCACTCAGACCATTCGTTCATTAACCCTTCAATTTTATATTGATAAATTGTGCCCTCTGCCTTTACAAAATAAGGCGCAGATACATTAAAGGTTAATGAGCTATTGTTGTAGTCGAAATTTAAGTTTGATAATGTGAAATTTAAACCACTTGTGTTTTCTACTTGGGTAAAAAACACATCAAATTTTTTCTCTGTTAGCGGAATGTTTATAGCTTCAACGAAATAAAGTTTATTACTGCCGTCAATTATCCAAAGGTTTTGGTTTTCATCGACAAAAATATTTTGAATGGCGTCAAATAGGTTGAGATAAAAACTTTTTAAGGACAGCAATTCTGGCTCGTGGTTAATGTTTATCCATTCGTTATTAGATAAAATCCACGTTATGGTATTTTGTGAAAAGATGTACCTATACCGGTTTAAAAACCGTTCGTTTACTTCATCATTATAATAAATGCTGTCTTTCTCGGCATCAAAGCCATAAATGCCAGAACGTAGAAAGAAAAATGGCTTGCCATAAATTTCGCGAACAAAAACTTCTTCGGTCGTTTCTGTATCAAAATAATAGGCCTTAATCTCGATAGGTTTTGCTTCATCATCAATATGAACCTTGTATGCAACATTTGCTGAGCCTAACCACAAGTTATGATTATCGCGCTCGACAATAGAAATTATGTTGTTTTCAAACTTCTCGAAATGTTCTTCAATTTTCCATTTTTCGTTTTCTTCTATCACTGAGAAAAACCCTTCTGCCGCGCCAACATAAACTCGATTATTATAGCGAGATTTATACAGTTTATTGATATATTTTCCTTCGATAATGGTCTTTGCTTTGCCATTTTTTATTGCGTATAACCCTTTATTTCCTGCCACTATTATATACTCCCCCGCCATAAGCAACTCTTTACATTTGTCTTCTATCCCTTTTATAGGTTTAAAAAGATACTTTATCGATTGTAGCGCATATAATTTTTGACTTTGCTCTATTCTTTCATCCTCGTGGTTTTGTTCTTCTGCCAGTGATCGCTCTTCAGAAACAAAAATTGAGTCTCTTCTTTCTACTGGATTGGCTTCTGTTTCTAGCCGTTGTTTCTTTCTACCTCTCTTGTTTTTTCTCTTGTTTTTTCGCTGTTGTTTTCTAGATAATTCAACAACTTGTTGCGGCTTATCGTTCTCGTTATCAAGAACAATAATTGGAGCGATATAGTTGGTTTCTATCGGAACTGCTCTTTCTATCTGCTTTTTAATAAGGACTTCAATTTCTCGATAATTTTTTACTTTGTCTAAGTAAAATACACCTTCACTTGTGGCAACGTATAGGTTATTATCATCGACATATAATGATAATAAATTTCCTTCTAGCCCAGGATATGTTGAATAATCTTTAACCGAAAAATGAAGGTTCGCACGACTTAAACCAAACTCGTGCGCGAGCCATAATCCTCCATTTTTGTCTGTTGTCATAGCAAAAACCTCATCATCGGGTAACCCTGTCTGATAGTTAATTATATCTAACGTTTTACCGGTTTTAATGTCCGCAATTATACACCCTCCAGTAATGGTAGAAATAGCTAATTTTCCGTTTGAAAGAACAACCCCGCCCGAAATTTCGCTCTCGATTAAATATTCTTCACATTCTAAATTAAGTTCCGAAAATCGGTCGCCATCGAAGCTCCATAAGGTATTGTCTTCCAGTCCAAAAATAGAACTGGAATCGTTTTCTATTACAAAAATAAGTTCACGGTTCGTAATGTTTTTTGGCGTTGATATAGGTTTTAGTCCCCCCTCCTCAAGCGACTGAATTCCTTGATTATAAACTGCCACATATATATTCTCCCGATATCGATAAGTTCCTATGAAGGGTTCTTCTGGTTTTGAATACCACGTATTTAAAATAGTATTGTTTTTTTCAGAATATTCAACAATACCTTCTGATCCACTAAAAAAAATAGATTCGCCACGTTCTTGAATCGTCCAAAAACTACTCGTTTCGGTTAATGTATCCGATAATTGACTGTACTCATATTGACCTTTTTCATTTTTTTCTGCATAACCAAACCCTTTTGATGTAGCAACATATATTCGTGAATCCTTTACGTAAAGTTGTAAGGGATAAGAGTTTGTTTTCGCCATACTCCAACCCTCCCCGTCAAAAATTGCAAGACCTTTTGAAGTCGCTAAAACTAATGCTCCTGAATTGTCTTGAACCAAATCCTGAACTTTTAACTGACCCGTTTTTGACGAAAAAGAATAATTAGAAATAAAAGAATTTCCTTTTTGCGCAAAACCAACACTTGTTACCGCTAACAATAGCACAAAAACCCAATACTTAATCTTAGTATTAAAATTATTTGTCCTCTCTTGTATTTTTACTCTCAGCATATTTAAGCCCTGTCTTTCTCTTTTTAATTATTAGGAATAATGTTAATATTTGCCTAAAAAATTTTACATTGTACCAAATTACAAAAAAATTAACATTATGAGTAAAGGAGTAATTCTCATTCCAACTGATTTTACCTCCGTTGGAGATTGCGCGATTGAACATGGTGCCATGATGGCTAAATCTGTAAACAGAAAACTAGTTATTTTAACCGTAGTGAAAGAACAGCAAGAAGTAGATAAGGCGCGTTCGAAAGTTAACGCTGTTTCAAAGACTGCTGCTTCTAAATATGGTGTGGAAGCTACCGGAGAGGTGCGAATAGGCAGCATCTTTGATGAAATTGGAAATAGTGCTGCCGAGCTTAACGCAAAATTTATTGTAATGGGTACTCACGGAGCTAAAGGAATGCAACGATACATGGGTAGCTATGCAATGAAAGTAATTATGAATTCAAATGTTCCTTTTATTATTGTTCAAAATAAAGGAGCTGATGTTAATGGTTATGATAACATTGTTATGCCTTTAGACCTTAGGAGTGAAACAAAACAAAAATTAGGTTACGTAACCGAAATTTCTAAGCATTTTAATTCTACTGTTCATTTAATTTTTCAATATGAAGAAGATGAATTTTTAAGAAAAAAAATCGGTGGGAATATAATTTTTGCTAAAAAATATTTAGCAGACCATAATGTTTCTTTTACTACTCATGTTGCAGATGATAATGATATCGCTGATGAAATTATTCGTTTTTCCTTAGAAAAAAACGCAGATTTAATTGCCATTATGAATGAACAAGACGGGTTTTTAGACACTTTATTGAGTTCGAGTAGTAGGGAACAAGTGTTAATCACATACCAAGCTCAAATACCTGTATTAATTCTTAATCCAAAAGTTACTTCTTCGATGACTTCATTTACTGTTAGCGGAGGAGCTTAATACGTAACACATAACTATTAAAAAAGAGCCTCTATATCAATAGGTTCTTTTTGTTTTTGTATCATTCTTTTCATACTGAAAAAGCCTCAACTACCCAAATAATTGCCTAAAAACTTCTTCAATTTTTTTAACTGCAACAATCTCAATTTTTAATTTGCTTTTATCAAGCCCTTTTAGGTTGTTATAAGAAATAAAAATAGTTGAGAAGCCTAATTTTTCTGCTTCGAAAATACGCTGGTCAACGCGATTAACGGGACGTATTTCCCCCGACAAACCAACCTCAGCAGCAAAACATGTATTTATTGGTATTTCAATATCTTCACTCGAAGAAAGTATTGCACATACAATAGCAAGATCTATTGCTGGGTCGTCAACCTTTAGCCCTCCGGCAATATTTAAAAACACATCTTTTGCGCCTAGTTTAAACCCACATCGCTTTTCTAAAACGGCAAGCAGCATATTCATTCTTCGGAGATCAAAACCCGTTGAAGAACGTTGTGGTGTTCCATAAGCAGCTGTACTTACAAGCGCCTGAGTTTCGATAAGCATGGGCCGAAGACCTTCCATTGTAGCAGCAATAGAAACGCCACTTAACGGTTCTCCCACGTTTGCTGAAATAAGTATTTCTGAAGGGTTTTCTACTTCTCGTAAACCCGTTCCCTGCATTTCGTAGATACCTAGTTCATTAGTTGAACCAAACCGATTTTTAGTTGCTCTAAGCAACCGATAAATGTGATTTCTATCGCCTTCAAATTGCAACACAGTATCTACCATATGCTCCAATATTTTTGGTCCTGCAATATGTCCATCTTTCGTTATATGCCCTACCAAAAAAACAGGCGTTGAGGTTTCTTTTGCAAAACGTAACAACTCGGCAGCGCACTCTTTTATTTGAGAAATACTTCCTGGTGAGGAATCGATTGAGGAGGTATGCAATGTTTGAATGGAATCAATTATCAATAATTCTGGGCTTAATTCTTTTATCTGCTGAAATATGTTTTGAGTCGAGGTTTCTGTTAAAATAAAACATTGCGCTGGCGTTTTCGACAACCGTTCGGCTCGCATTTTTATTTGTTGTTCACTTTCTTCTCCAGAAATATAAAGTACTTTTTTTGAACTAGTTATCGCCAATTGAAGCATCAAAGTTGATTTTCCTATTCCTGGTTCTCCTCCGACCAAAACCAAGCTTCCTGGCACTATTCCTCCCCCTAAAACACGGTTTAGCTCTTTATCAGTAGTTACTATTCTTGTTTCGACAGAGGCAACAACATCTGCGATTTTTTGTGGTTTTTTTACCCTTCCGTTTCCTGCTCCTAAACTTGCTGTTTTTGTTTCCTTTTGGATTACTTCTTCCACGAAAGTATTCCACTCATTACAAGAATTACATTTGCCAATCCATTTTAAAGATTGTGCACCGCAATTTTGACAGAAGAAAGTAGTTTTAACTTTTGCCATCTTGTATTTTCTTAACGTAGTTTGTTGTAGAGTACCCTTCCACAAACGAAATAGTTTTCACTTGGCCGCCACTGGATTTAACTATTTCTGTCCCAACAATTTCATTTATATTCCAATCGCCTCCTTTTACCAAAATATCGGGTAAAATTTCTGAGATTAAATCGAGCGGAGTTTCCTCCTCAAAAATAACAACAGCAGAAACAAATGCTAACGCAGCTAATATCAAAGCGCGTGTTTTTTCGTCTTTTATAGGTCGTAATTCGCCTTTTTCGAGTTGTTTTACCGACTGGTCAGAGTTAAGTCCAATAATTAATCGAGTACCTAAATCGGCTGCTTGAGTAAGATATTCAATGTGTCCTCGGTGCAACAAATCGAAGCAGCCGTTTGTGAAAACAATAGTTTCACCATTTTTTTTCCATTGCGAAACAAGAGAAATAGCTTCACTTTTAACAATTATTTTACTATTAATCTTGCTTAATCGCGACATTCTTACGGTTTATTCGAGGCATGAGAAACATGGATAAGCCTCCTAAAACAACTATCATTAATGTTTGAGAAATCCATAACAACCATCCTAAAGCATATCCATCTTGATTAAATGGAAACTCAGAGCCCTCGGGCACCTCTAAGAACAGTGTAATGGAAACGGCTATCAAGATTGGATAGACGCCTATTCCTCCTTGAACCAAAACTATTCCTACGCTTCCTGCAATAAACCCAACCATCATAATGCTAAACGGGACATCACAAGTGGCGTCAATACTTTGAAACGCAACTATATACATCAACACATAAAACAGCCAGATTAGAAGAGTAAACCATAGGTAGTTCCATTTCTTTTCCATTTTGATGATGGACTTCAGCCCTTCCCCTAATCCTTTGATGATTCCAAGCAATTTTGCCCGTAATTTTTCACTTTTAAAATAGGCAATAACTGCTGCCCCAATTCCTAATACAATTAAGGCGTAAACTACGTAAGATAAGTAATTGGTTTGCGCTTCGGGGGGCTTTACAACTTCTAAAATTTCTTTAAACTTATCGATATTTTCTAATTGTAGAACAATTGTAACAAAAGCTATTAGAATTAAAATTATCATATCAACAACTCTTTCAGCTAAAATAGTTCCAAAAGGTTTTTCGAAAGGCAATCCTTCATATTTAGACAATAATGCCGCTCGTGCTGCTTCTCCCGCCCGAGGAAGCGTTAAGTTTATAACGTAGCCTGCCATTACGGCATGATAACAATTCCAAAATGAAGGCAACTTGCCTAAAGGTTCTATCATGTACAACCATCGATATCCTCTTACCATGTGGCTAAGCCAACCAATCGTTAGCGACAGCACCAACCACCAATAATTAGCATTCTTAAACGAATCTATAATATAATCTTTCTCGGTTTCGGATAGGGATTGGTTTAAATACCAAACCAGATAAACTGCTACTGCAATTGGCCCAACAATTTTTATTATAGAGATTATTTTATCTTTCAAACGGCAAAAAATATAACGAACAAAGGTCTTATAATTTAGGTATAATCGAGGGGTTTATAATTCAATATTATCAATCAACCTAACATTGCCTATAAATACAGCAACAAATGCCCGCTGATTAGAACTCTTCTCATGTTTAACTGGTTTTAGAGACTCAGCCTCTGCTATTTCAAAATAGTCGAGGGTAAATAACGGGTTATTAGTTAATTGTTGTATTCCCCATTCTTTTTTTTCTTCCGTAGAACTTTGCTGGCTTTTCACTGCCTGTAATGTTGTATACAAAAATGAAGCCCCTTCTCGTTCTTCTTTTGACAATCGTTCGTTTCTTGAGCTCATAGCTAGGCCATTTTTTTCTCGAACAATGGGGCAGCCTATTATTTCAGTGCCCAAATTCAACGTTTTCGTCATTTTTCGAATAACGGCTAACTGTTGAAAATCTTTTTCTCCAAAAAAGGCAAAATCAGGAGTAACAATCTGAAATAAATTATTGACTACTGTAACCACTCCGTCAAAATGACCTGGGCGATGTTTTCCCTCCATGGTTTTGTCTAAACCGTGTAAATCAATTTTCAACGATTTATTCATACCATTAGGATAGACATCCTCATCTGCCGGTAAAAAACATACGTCACAATCTATCGATCGTAGTATTTCAATATCTTTTTCTGTATTTCTTGGGTAATTATCTAAGTCTGTTTTTGCGTTAAACTGCGTGGGGTTAACGTAAATTGAACAAACGGTAATTTCAGTTTTCTTTTTCGATTCTTCTATAAGAGATAAATGCCCTTGGTGTAGGGCTCCCATCGTTGGGACAAACCCAATAAGTTTCCCTTTCTTTCGTTGATGAGATAAATAATCGATTAATTCGGCTTTGGATCTAAAAATTTCCATAAAAAACAGTCAAAAAGCAAACAAATCTATCAGAAAACTTGCAAAAGAGGGAAAAAAAAGCTTAATTTTGCAATACGATTTTAAACCAGGAAACGTATGAAAAAGACAAGAGTACTTTATATTACCCAAGAAATTACCCCACACCTTCCCGAAACGGCATTATCTAAGATAAGCCGTTACCTTCCTCAGGGGATTCAAGAAGAAGGAAAAGAAATTAGAACGTTTATGCCAAAGTACGGGTGTATTAACGAAAGAAGGCATCAACTACACGAGGTAATTCGTTTATCAGGGATGAATTTAATTATTGATGATTCTGATCATCCTTTAATTATAAAAGTAGCATCGATTCAACCAGCAAGAATGCAGGTTTATTTTATCGATAACGAAGAGTACTTTAAAAGAAAAGCTGTTTTTACTGATGAAAACGGAAAAGAATTTGAAGATAATGACGAAAGAGCAATCTTTTTCTGTAGAGGCGTATTAGAAACCGTAAGAAAATTAGGTTGGGCTCCCGACATTATTCATTGCCATGGCTGGATGACTGGCTTGGTGCCAATGTATCTTAAAAAATCTTTTGATACAGACCCAATATATGCAGATACTAAGGTGATTTACTCCGTTTATAACGATGACACGAAAGAAAGCCTAAACAAAGATTTCGCTAAAAAATCTTTATACGATGGCGTTTCTGCGGAAGATATCTCTATGGTAAACACACCTTCTTATAATAACCTACAAAAGTTAGGTGCTCAATATGCTGATGCAATTATTATGGGTGAAGAAACAATAAACGAAGACCTTAATACGTATATCACAGGATTAGATAAACCAATTTTAGGATGTCAACCTGAAGAAACATATATTGGAGAGTACTCTCAATTTTATGATGAAATTCTAGAAAACGCAGAAATGCTTGTGGAGCAATAAAATGAAAGAAAAAAAATTAAGTTTAAATCAGAAAAAGCGGTTTCACATATGTGGAGCCGCTCTTTTTTTATGTCTAGTCATAGTTGGATGTAACAAGAAAGAAGACAAATTGGGACTTGGCTTATACCCCGAGGAAGAACAACTGGGGTTGCTCCATACCGATACCTTTACAATAAATGCTTCTACAGTTAAATTAGACTCCGTAAGGTCTGATGATTTAAAGTATAGTCTTTTAGGAAGTTATGTCGACCCAGATTTTGGACAAAGCACTGCTTCTTTTTCAGCGCAATTTCAACCATCAAAAACAACCTCGGTAAATTTTGGTGATATTACTACTCTAGTCGTTGATTCAGTGGTGCTATCGTTGGTCCACGCTGGCAAGTATGGCATACAAGGCCCTCATCAGTTTACCGTAAATGAGTTGACTGAAGATATTTATAAAGACAGTACGTACTTTTCGAATAGTGTTTTTCAAAAATCAACTCAAAATATCTTGTCTCAATCTGTTTATTCCCCGAACTACACCGGAGCAGGCTCCACGGAGCAACTAAACTTGAAATTAGATGAGGCTTTTGGTAAAAAGCTGCTTGAGCAAGTCAACGTTTCTACCGATGCTGCCGAGTTTTTAGACTTATTTCCGGGGGTCAACATCGCCTCTGCTGACGTATTTACCGCTGCACAACCAGAAGGAAATGGGGCTATTTGGTTTTTTGATTTAGCTAACGCTCAATCAAAAATAACCGTGTACTATAGCAATGATACGATTGCTTCTTTCGATTTTGTCTTTGCAAGTAACTTAACCAAAGTCAATCACTTTACCCACAACTACTCTGGAACCTCTGTAGAAACAGCAATAAATAACCCCTCAACAGGGGAATCTTTACTCTATATGCAAGGGGCAGCAGGAGCAGCTATCAACTTCGAAATCCCTTACCTAGAAGGGCTTGTAGATAACGGCCCAATAAGTATTAATAAAGCCGAGTTAGTGTTCACAATAGAAGAAGGGACAGCCGACACGTATCTTGCCGAAGGAGAGTACTTTCTTGCTGTTAAAACTGCATCTGGAAACTATACTTTTACCATAGATGAATTTGACTACGATTTGACCGTTGGAGGCACTCTGAATTCAGAAAATGAATACCGATTTATCATTAACAGGGATATTCAATTCTTAGTTAACAGCTACATTAAGGGCGAAGACTATAACTTTGGATACCGTTTAATAAATGGAAGCGGGGGGTTTCAATCCGCTAGAACCATTTTTAAAGGAACCAAGGCAGGGGATGGTGAAATGAAATTAATCGTATCTTACACACCCATTTTAAAGTGATATAGATTATGTGTGGAATTGTTGGATATTTAGGAGACAGAGAGGCTTATCCGATCCTAATTAAGGGATTACAGCGCTTAGAATACAGAGGTTACGATAGCTCTGGTGTGGCCTTACACGACAGCAAAGACATCAATCTTTTTAAGTGTAAGGGAAAAGTTGTTGATTTAGAAAACCACGTTGGAAATTCCAACACCGCTGGCGGTGCTGGAATTGGACACACCCGTTGGGCAACGCATGGCGAACCAAACGATGTAAACGCTCATCCTCATTTTTCTCAATCAGGAAATTTAGTGATGATTCACAATGGAATTATCGAGAATTACGCTGTAATAAAAAAACAACTGGTTTCGAGGGGCTACTCCTTTAAAAGCGACACAGATACTGAAGTTTTTGTCAATTTAATTGAAGACATTCAAAAAAGTGCCAATGTGAAATTAGGGGAGGCTTTAAGAATCGCACTCAAGAAAGTAGTAGGGGCTTATGCAATTGTGATTTTAGATAAATCGAACCCAAACGTATTAATTGCAGCTAAAAAAAGCAGCCCGTTAGTTGTTGGAGTTGGTGACGGAGAATTCTTTTTGGCTTCTGACGCCATACCTATTGTAGAATACACAAAAAATGTAGTTTACCTAGAAGATGGGCAAATTGTAATCCTTAAAAAAGGTAGCGATCTTAAAGTCGTGAACATTGATGATGTGGAACAAACGCCTTATATCCAAGAACTAGATTTACAGCTCGAAGAGCTTGAAAAAGGAGGTTACGACCACTTTATGTTAAAAGAAATTTATGAGCAGCCTCGTTCGATTAACGATAGCCTTAGGGGTCGTTTAAACCTAAAGAAAGGTGAGGTTACGCTTGGTGGGATTAAAGATTTTGAGCAAAAATTTACCAACGCTCAACGTTTAATTATTGTTGCCTGTGGCACCTCTTGGCATGCCGGTTTGGTAGGCGAATACTTATTCGAAGAGCTAGCCAGAATACCCGTTGAGGTTGAATACGCTTCAGAATTTAGATATAGAAATCCTATTATTAACGAAGGTGATATTGTATTAGCTATTTCTCAATCAGGCGAAACTGCAGATACTTTAGCCGCGTTAGAGTTAGCGAAGAGCAAAGGAGCGACAATTTTAGGTATTTGTAACGTAATAGGCTCCACAATTTCTAGGCTAACTGATGCAGGTTCATATACACATGCTGGGCCAGAAATAGGCGTTGCTTCTACCAAAGCGTTTACTGCTCAGGTTACCCTTCTAACCCTAATGGCGCTTAAAATCGGCCGCAAAAAGGGGACAATTGAAGAGTCTCGCTTTAGGACAATTATAGCCGCGCTAGATGCTATTCCTCAACAAGTTGAAAGTTTATTAGAAAACTGTAACGACCAAGTTAAATACATTGCCGACTTGTTTAAAGACTCGCGGAACTTCTTGTATTTAGGTAGGGGGGTTAACTTTCCAGTAGCACTTGAAGGCGCTCTAAAGCTGAAAGAAATTTCATATATCCATGCGGAAGGCTACCCCGCTGCGGAAATGAAACACGGGCCAATTGCTTTGATTGATGAAGAAATGCCAATGGTAGTTATTGCAACTAATGATGCTTCTTACGAAAAAGTGGTAAGCAATATACAAGAGGCAAAAGCCAGAAAAGGAATTGTTATTGCTGTTGTTACCGAGGGTGATGAACAAGTAAAAGAAATTGCAGATTACACAATCGAAATTCCTGCGACTAATGACTTATTAGTTCCTTTATTGGCTACGATTCCTTTACAGTTGCTTTCATACCATATAGCTGTGATGAGGGGTTGTAACGTTGACCAACCCAGAAATTTAGCAAAATCGGTTACTGTAGAGTAAGAATGCGTTTTTTTCTAATGTCGGTTTAAAATACAGTATGCTTTCGTAATAAATCATCTCACTTAATGTAAACGGTATAATGTCAAAAATTAAATTACTCATTAGTACATTCTGGGCGATGTTTCGTCAAATAAAATCTCTTAAAACATATAGCCGTTCTATTGTCCTTAGAAGTATGCAAAAATCCGGCACCAATTATTTGCGACTAATTTTAACCAATTACTTCTATAATTTAGATAAAATTAAAAAGGATAATCACGAGTACATTGAAGTCGATTACGACCGAATGCATTTCGAATCTTTCCCAAACATCCGACATATGGTTTTTGATGGTAAATCAGATTACACCGCCCCTCAAGTAAATATTTATGATAAAGAGAAGTACAAATACTCCGATTTTATGTATGATCACTTCTGTATATTAGATGAATCACCTTTTTCGGCTTTTGTCAAGCCAAAAAAAATGATCATGATCTATAGAAACCCCTTAGATGTTCTTATTTCTCGATACTACTTTTATTATAAGAATCGGGAGAATAGCGATCAAACATATAAGCATCCCCGAGAACTTATTAATGAATACATTCCTAATTATATTCACATATACAAGTGGATGAAACAATATAGTTCAGAAAATCCAAACACAATACTAATTACATACGAAGAGTTAAAATTATTTCCTGAAGAAACAATAACGTCAGTACTCAATCATTTAAATATTACTGTTGATCAAGAATTAATTAGATTTTCGCTTATGGCATCATCCATTGATAAGGTAAAAGAAACAGAAAAGAAAAGAGGATTTGCGATTCACTCTAGTTCTTCTGGGGCAGCCTTAAAGGGAAGCTTCGCAAGATCTGGTTCCATTGGTCAATGGAAAAACTATTTCGAGGATACGGATATTGACAAAATCAAAGCATTGCTTGCGGCTAACAACTTAAATTTGAACGAGTTTACGATTAACCCTCCTCCCGATAAAGCAAACTGAAGATTGCTTGAAACTTTGTCACCCTACCTCATCCACATAATAATCTGTTGATTATCGAGGTATTGCTCAATATTTTTTGTGGTGAGAATAGCAATAATGTCTGTCAGCGGCAATATGCCAAATGCGCCAAGAGTAATAGAATAAATTACGGGAATTTTATTGTCTGTGCCGAGGTATAAACGGTGAACACCGAAAGGTCCGAGAGTTATTGCTAGCCCAATGGCGATGGCTTTTTTTCTACGGATCGTTTTTTTGTCAAGCGTACTACTTAAAACACTATCCGAAAAAAAAACAGCAGGCTGTTCTGAATGAAATTCGCCTGCTGCTGTAAGTGAAAGAAATGATACTATAAAAGCTACAAAAAGCTTATTTAGCGTCATTATATCTTCTTGAAACTTCGTCCCAATTAATAACATTAAAAAACGCTGAAACGTAATCTGGTCTTCTGTTTTGGTAGTTTAAATAATAAGCGTGCTCCCAAACATCCAAACCTAAAATTGGTGTTCCGCCACAGCCAACACCTGGCATCATGGGGTTGTCTTGGTTTGGTGAAGAACAAACTTCAACTCTACCACCTGAATGCACACAAAGCCAAGCCCAACCAGAACCAAATCTAGTTGCTGCTGCTTTCGAAAAAGCTTCTTTAAATGCATCGAAACTCCCACAAGCAGCATTAATCGCTTCGGCTAGTTCGCCTGAAGGTTGCCCGCCTCCATTAGGCGACATCACGCTCCAAAACAAAGAGTGGTTAAAGTATCCGCCACCGTTATTACGAACAGCACCGTTATTCATATCCATTCCTGTGATAATGTCTTCGATAGTTTTTCCATCAAGGTCAGTCCCAGAAATAGCATTATTTAAATTATTGGTATATCCAGCATGGTGTTTCCCGTGATGAATTTCCATAGTTCTTGCATCAATATGTGGCTCAAGTGCATCATGAGCGTATGGTAATTCTGGTAGTGTAAATGACATATTTATGATTTTATAAGTTGTTGTACAAAAAATTTCAATTCAAAGGTATTAATCTGTCCGATAAGCAGGGCAAACTCATACTTTTTTTGTTAAAAAGACGATTTATTTGTTTGACAATCAATAGGATATTGATTTAATTTTCATTACATTAGTCTGATAATC
>JAESTK010000178.1 GCA_016763645.1 Flavobacteriales bacterium | reverse complement strand
TTTTTATTGGGCTATTAACTCAGTTGGTTTAGAGTGTTACCTTGACAGGGTAGAAGTCACTGGTTCGAATCCAGTATAGCCCACGGATAAGATCAAAAGCCTGAAAACATTAATTTTAGGGCTTTTTTCATAGAGTCAATCAAGCCACAAGCTTGAATTGATGATAATGGAAAAAGAACATATGAGCAACGCGAATAAGGCTTTTGATATTTCAAAACGGGACTAAATGGATCACGAAGTAATCCAGTATAGCCCACTCATTTTTTTACTGGAATTTCTTTCCTGTTTTATGTATCATTTTTACATCTTATTTTCGAGAACCCTTAACCGATATTATATTGGTTCTACTGAACACATCGAAAGAAGAGTAATAGAACACAATTACAATCATAAAGGGTTTACTGGAAAAGTAAATGACTGGAAGCTAATTTACAGCGAAATACACGCTACAAAATCGGAAGCCTACGCTAGAGAAAGACAAGTTAAAAAATGGAAAAGCAGAACTGCTTTAGAAAAATTAATTGTAGCATCGGATTAGCTCAGTTGGTTCAGAGCATCCCGATTTTGCATCGGGAGAGTCGGGAGTTCGAATCTCTCATCACCCACAGAAAAGCCTCAATAATGAGGCTTTTTTTATTGGGCTATTAACTCAGTTGGTTTAGAGTGTTACCTTGACAGGGTAGAAGTCACTGGTTCGAATCCAGTATAGCCCACGCAATAATCAAAGCCTCTGTTTTAGCGGTTTTTTATTACCATAAGCCAAACTTGTTTGGATGAAATGATAATAAGAAAAGTCTATTCACTACGTTCATAGACTTTAATCCACCTAACTTGCTGCTTGATCACATAATAATCCAGATGTACCCACGGATAAGATAAAAGCCATTAACACTACCCTATTATGAAAGAGGAAAATTTTTACAATTCCATGACTTCTTTTAGCTTTTGGGTAAGGTCATTATTCTCCTTGGTAAGCTCCTTCATTCCGATTTCTGCTTCTTTCATCGCTTTATCCAACGCTGTTTTACTATTTTCTAGCTGTTTCTGTGTTGACTTTAACAAGTCTACGACAGTATTCAAATCATCAATTTCTTCATTCAGCTTAGCAACTGCTTTCTTTTCAGTTTGAAGCTCTAAAACCAATTGACCGTTTTTGTTTTCCAAGCTATTGATCGTGTTTTCATTCTGCTTAATAGTGTCTTTTAACGAAACGATTTCAATAAGTGAAGCCGTTACAGATATAGTCAGCGATTGTATAGGATCCGTTTTTTTAGCCATAATTTAATGTTTAACAATAATTGTATCTCCAACTTCAATATGGTGCATATTGTTAACCTCGTTATGCCCAGCTATTTCTTCATGTTCAAACCCATGTCCATGATACATTTCTGAAATGCTCCATAGGCTTTCTCCTTCCTGAACAATATGTACGGTATGATCTTCTTCTTCAACATCGTCATGCGAACTTTCCATTGTAGCGAGTAAGGCATGTGCTTCTTCTTTCAATAATCGTATTTCCTCATCTCTTTCTTGCAACGTGTTTTGCAGCCCGTCTATTACAAAAGCGTTACTATCTAATTTTATTTCTTCAACCTGTAATTGCGAATGGGACTCTTGGTCGTTCATGCTATGAAGTGCCGCTAATGTGCTGCCCCCGACAAAAAGTAGAACGGCAAGTATTAAGCTCACCGTTTTATAGGTTTTACGTTGTTTTTCTATATGTGAAATGTGCTCAAAAACACTAAGGTCAGAACCGCAGGAAGAACAGTTTTTGGCACCCTTGGATAACTCTGATTTTTTGCAGACTGGACAATTCATGGCAGGAAAAGATTGTTAATGATTGGCTAAACGTACTACAAAAAATACTGATAACCAAGTGTTTAACAAAAAAACAGTTTTAAGCGAAATTTTACAGAGTGGACAGGCCGCACAACATAAAGTAGGTAAACCAGAAATTTAGACAAAAAATAGTAATTGATAAGTCTGCTTTTGTACACAACAAAAAATTTCTTAAACTCGACATGCTTTATTCCAAGCGATAATTTCCAATTCGCCTAAAGAGACAAAACCAACTCAATATCTTCCTTGGAAAAGTTTGACCTAAATCCAGTATAGCCTACTTATCTCCTTTTTAATTTTACTTCAATTTTATCTCAAAAACGTTTCTTGCTTTTCATTTCTAAGAAATCTTATTATATTGCTAAAAATTTTGGAGCTATGAATTATCTTATCAAATTATTTACCAAGTCCTTAACTACGTTAATTCTCGTTTTCGGATTGTCTCTTTCTAGTGCAGAAACCTCTGCCTCGGCTGTGGGGGATTATATTGACAACGCTATAGAAGCTACAACAAGTAGTTTTAACTCACTCCAACACGATTCTCATAAGCGCGCTGACGCTGGAGAAAATCACTCTCATGGTGAAGAATCATTACATGAAGAACAGGGCAAAACTCATACGGAAGAACACAGTGGCGGTCACCATGGGCCTGATACTTCATTGTTGTTTTTTGTGATTATCGCTGTTCTTATTGGCGCATTAACTAGACATTTCTTAAAAGCAATTCCCGTACCATTTACTGCGCTATTGTTAATCATAGGTATTATTTTGGGGGTGATTACGCGGATGGGTGGCTTTGAACATTGGGGAAGTATTGACGTCAGCATCATTGCGGAAGCCATGCATGCCGCGGCAAACATCGACCCGCATATGCTATTGTATGTGTTTCTACCTATTCTAATTTTTGAAGCCGCATTTGCAATGGATTTGCACACTTTTAAGAAATCGGCTGCGAACTCGGTAATTCTCGCTGTGCCAGGAATTGTAATTGCTCTAGTGCTTACGGCAATAATGGTCTACGGAATCGATTACCTTGGCCTCGGACTTCCTGGTTGGGCCAACTGGAGCTTAGCACTAATGTTCGGCTCTGTAATTAGCGCTACTGACCCCGTTGCAGTAGTTGCCTTGCTAAAAGATTTAGGAGCTAGTAAAAAATTAGGAACTTTAATCGAAGGGGAATCTTTACTTAACGATGGAACTGCCATTGTGATATTTATGGTTTTTCTTGCCGCTATTACAGGTAATGTTTCAGACACAAATGGCTTTGTTCAGTTTGCAATTGTTTCATTTGGTGGAATTGCGGTAGGAGTTATCATTGGATGGATTATGCTGAAATGGATTAAAAAAGTGTTTAATGATGCCATGGTCGAAATTACAGCCGTTGTTGCGGCTGCGTATATCACATTCTATGTTGCAGAACACTTTTTAGCAGTATCAGGTGTTTTAGCATTGGTTGCATTAGGCCTAATGATAGGAGGACTGGGAAGGTCTACAATATCACCACAGGTTGAACATTTTATGCATGAGTTTTGGGAACTAGCAGGTTTCATTGCCAACTGTTTGATTTTCTTGATTGTTGGATTGGTAATCGCTGAACGAACAGAGTTTAACGCAAACGACTTTATGATGCTAGGAATCGTCTATATTGGCATCCACATTGTTAGAGCCATTGTTATCGTTATTCATTACCCATTTATGAAAAACACAGGCTACGGGTTACCAATTAAAGATGCTATAGTAGTCTGGTATGGGGCACTTAGAGGTGCTATTGGTCTTGCTCTGGCACTTATTGTAATGAATATTGACGCCACAAAAATGGCTGAGATAATGGACCTTAGCGAACTTGCAGGGGAAATGGGAACTACACCTGTTGACTTGGCTGAAACAATAAAAAATCAATTCCTTTTCTTAATTGCAGGAACTGTAACTTTAACACTGCTGGTAAATGCAACAACAATTAAGTTTTTGGTTAACTACCTCGGCTTATTAGATGTTGCTCCTGCCAAACAACAAATGATTTACAGCGCCAACAAACAGTTGAAAGAAAGCGTAGAAAATCAAATGAACTCTATTCAGACTGATCGTTACTTAAAAAAAGCCAACTGGAATGACGTTTCAGCCTACCTACCGCACCTGTCAGAAATAAATGACGAAGTTAAAAATGCCAAACTGGAAACAATTTCCGAAACAAGAAGAAGGATTCTTGAAAAAGAGAAAAGTAGCTACTGGCGTCAATTTAAAGATGGCTTATTGGGTGCCGAAGCTGTTGAAGGCCTTAGTAATGGTATTAATGACTTACTAGATGCAGGCGGAAGCAGAGCACTATCTGATAGAGACGATTTAGAAGAATCTTGGGAAGCACCAAAGTGGATGCAAAAAGCTGCGAAAACACCTGGACTTAAAGGTTGGGGAGAAAGCATGTTACTGAATAGGCTCTCAAAGAGTTATGATTCTGCTGTCGGCTTTATAACCGCACAAAATGATTGTGGGGCACTTTTAGAAAGTATTGGAAAAGGTGGAGAAGTTCCCGAAAATGAAGTCGCTACTATTGAAGAAGAAATTAATGAAAATAGAATTCATGGACAGGCATTTGTCCGAAATCTAAGAAAGAACTACCCAGACATTTATGTAGCGATTTCTACTCAACAAGCTATTCGTAACCTATTAAATTATGAAAAAGCTGCGATTGACAGTCTCAAGAAAAAAGGGAGAATTGATGATGGTGAAGCAGAGAAAATGCTCAACGACCTTAAAGAAAGGTCAAAAAGATTAATCGAATCTCCACCAGTAATCGAACACGCGGAACCAAAGAAGAAAAAGAAAAAACCACTTGACGAAGAAGGAACGGAATAACACAAAAAAGACAGTTTAATGACTGTCTTTTTTGTTGACAGCAACTTCAATTAAAATAATACTCACGCGGCATTTTCTTGTACAAAGGCACACTCCAACCAAAACGAAAACCGGTAAGCATATCAAATCGGTTTTTATCATCTACCCCATTTGGTAAATCGATATTGTACGACCTTCTGTTTTTTGTAAACGCTTCAACAATCTCCACCTCAATAAATAAATTAGTTAGTCTAGAGCTGCTTAACAAGCGATAGCCAACCGTTTGGCTAAAACTAATGCCATTAGTCAACCTATCGTACCCATGTAAATATTCGTCTCGTAATTGCGGTACATCGTTATTTATTACATCGATTTTTATTTTATGCTGTAACATTCCAATCCCTCCCATGATATAAAACCCACTATTATCATTTGGTGCTAAAATCGCGAATTGCTTTCCGAAATGTAACTGAAAAGAATAACCTCTTTCATACAATCTTACGTCTGCATAAAGCCCTTCATTATTAATAATATAACCATTAGACGTAGTTACCTCTGTTAGAATATCGGTTTCTTTAAGGCTTTTTCCAAACAAAAAATTCCCACTCAATCCATACACAAAATTGTGTTTATCCTTAACCATAAAAGAAATCCCAACAGCAGAATTATTTCCAAATCTATCCTTTAAATCTCCCCCTGGAATTTGAAAAGTATACGCAACACTAATTAGTGGAGCAAGAATAACAGAATCTCTAACATTCGTCTGAGCCTCCGAGCCAATCGAAAAAAGTAATGCAACACTCAAAATATACGCGATTTTTATCATAATTTGATACAAACGTAATACCCTTAAATTTATTTGCAAAATTAACTATCTTCGCACACTTGTCAGATTTTGAGCAGAAATGAGTGATATCCCTATGGTTGACCTAAAAGGTCAGTACAATAAAATTCGAAAAGAAGTGGATTCTGCAATTTTAGATGCTGTGAAATCTGGCGCATTTATAAATGGACCTGAGGTTGCCGAATTTGCACGTGAACTAGAGAATTACCTTTCTGTTAAACATGTAATTCCGTGCGCTAACGGAACTGATGCATTACAAATTTCGCTAATGGCATTGGGCTTAAAGCCTGGTGATGAGGTTATTACTCCAAGTTTTACCTACATTGCCACTGTTGAAGTCATGGCATTGTTGGGCTTAGTCCCCAAGTTTATAGAAGTCGATTTAGAAACCTTTAATTTGGATGTTAATCTATTAGAAGATCTCATAACTCCGAAAACAAAAGCCATTGTTCCCGTACATTTATATGGGCAATGTGCCGATATGGAAAAAATATTAAAAATTGCAACTGCTCACGATATACCTGTTATTGAAGATACGGCCCAAGCTATTGGTGCTGAATATACATTCGCTAACGGGGAACGTAAAAAAGCTGGAACGATGGGCACGATTGGCTGTACATCATTTTTTCCTTCTAAAAACTTAGGGTGTTATGGCGATGGCGGGGCTATTTTTACCAACGATGATGAGCTGGCAGAAAAAATAAAAATGTGTGCCAACCATGGGCAATCAATTAAATATCATCATGGTATTATCGGGGTCAATTCTCGTTTAGATACCATACAGGCAGCAGTATTAAAGGTGAAGTTGCCGTATTTAGATGAGTACACCAACGCTCGAAACAATGCTGCAAATTATTACACTAATAGATTAGGTCATTTACAAGGATTGACCCCTCCAGTTACTGCAAACAATAGCACACATGCTTTTCATCAATACACAATTAAATTGAATGGAGTTAACCAAGGGGATTTGAGAAATCATTTAAATTCTAAAGGTGTTTCGACAAACATTTATTATCCAATTCCTGTGCATTTGCAAAAAGGATATTCCTACTTAGGTTATAAAAAAGGAGATTTACGTTTAACCGAATCCTTGTGTAAACAAACGATTTCATTACCTATACATACAGAAATGAGTGACGATACGTTGGACTTTATTTGTAGCACAATAGAAAATTATATCAATAACTAAGAGGAAGAAATTTATGAAAATTGCGGTAGTAGGAACAGGATATGTTGGTCTAGTTACAGGAACTTGCTTTGCTGAAACCGGTGTAAACGTAACCTGCGTGGATATTGATGAAGAAAAAGTTAATAAAATGAAAGCCGGGATTGTTCCCATTTACGAACCTCATTTAGATGTAATATTTGAACGAAATATAAAACAAGGTAGGCTTAAATTTACCACCGACTTAAAATCCGCCATTGAAGGCGTTAGTATAATTTTTCTCGCTCTTCCAACACCTCCCGGAGAAGATGGAAGCGCAGATTTATCATACATTTTAGGTGTGGCCAAAGAGCTAGGACCAATGTTAACCGACTACAAAGTTATTGTCAACAAAAGCACCGTTCCTGTGGGCACTGCACAAAAGGTACATGCAGCCATTAAAGCTAACACCACTGCCGAATTTGATGTTGTTTCAAATCCAGAGTTTCTTCGCGAAGGGTTTGCTGTAGATGATTTTATGAAGCCAGACAGAGTGGTTATAGGAACAAAATCTGACAAAGCTAGGCGTATCATGGAAGACCTTTACAAGCCATTTGTAAGGCAAGGAAACCCAATAATTTGTATGGACGAAGCCTCTTCAGAACTAACCAAATACGCTGCAAATTCATTTCTAGCAACAAAAATCACCTTTATGAACGAAATTGCCAATATCTGTGAAAAAGTAGGCGCAGATGTTGATCAGGTTCGGGCAGGTATAGGATCTGATACACGTATAGGTAAACGATTTCTTTTCCCTGGCATAGGATACGGGGGTAGTTGCTTTCCAAAAGACGTACAAGCACTGGAAAAATCGGCTGCAGAAGTTGGTTATGATTTTAAAATTTTAAAATCGGTAATGGAAGTTAATTCTTCCCAAAAAATTGTGACCGTTCCAAAAATAAAAAATCATTTTAATGGTGATTTAAAAGGGAAGAAAATAGCAATGTGGGGATTAGCGTTCAAACCCGACACAGATGACATTAGAGAAGCTGCTGCACTATACATTATTGAGGAATTACTAAAAGAAGGCGCTCAAATTACAGCATACGACCCAGAAGCGATGAACAATGTTAAAGCACTTTTCGGAGATAAAATTAACTACGCTTTAAATCACTATGATGCTATTAATGGTGCTGACGCATTGGTTATTAACACAGAATGGTCAGTTTTTAGAACTCCTGATTTTTCAATCGTTGCTAAAAATCTAAACAATAAATTAATTTTTGATGGACGAAATCTATATGATACTGCATCGATGAAAACCCTTGGATTCACTTATTATAGTGTTGGTCGAAAAACTGTAGACAGTCAATGAAAAGAGTATTAATTACCGGTGCTGCTGGCTTTTTAGGTTCTCACTTGTGTGATTTTTTTATAAAAAAAGATTACCACGTTATTGGTATGGATAATCTGATTACTGGGAAATTAGAAAACATTGAACATTTATTTCCTTTAGAAAATTTCGAATTTCATAATCACGATGTTTCTAAGTTTGTTCACGTCTCAGGTAAGCTAGATTATATACTTCATTTCGCCTCTCCAGCTAGCCCGATAGATTACTTAAAGATTCCTATTCAAACACTAAAAGTGGGTTCGCTTGGTATTCATAATTTATTGGGATTAGCCAAAAACAAAAGCGCACGAATTCTTATTGTGTCAACTTCAGAGGTGTATGGAGACCCGCTGGTACATCCCCAAACAGAAGAGTATTGGGGGAATGTCAATCCTATTGGCCCCAGGGGTGTTTATGATGAAGCTAAACGGTTTCAGGAAGCTATCACTATGGCTTATCACACGTATCATAATCTTGAAACAAGAATCGTTCGAATTTTTAACACA
Organism: Flavobacteriales bacterium; assembly: GCA_016763645.1. Taxonomy (GTDB): domain Bacteria; phylum Bacteroidota; class Bacteroidia; order Flavobacteriales_G; family NORP312; genus NORP312. Next base: position 2,734 of record JAESTK010000178.1, on the reverse strand, counting down.
TACGGCACCCGAATGCGGTTGAATGATGGTAGAGTTTTACCCGCTTTTATTGGGCAGGCACTTAGAGGAGAAGATCTTACCGTTTTTGGTGATGGCTCTCAAACCCGTTCCTTTTGTTATGTTGATGACTTAGTAGAAGGCATTTATCGATTGCTCCTAAGTGATTATTCAATGCCCGTAAACATTGGAAATCCAGACGAAATTACGATTGGCGATTTTGCTGAAGAAATCATTAAACTTACCAATACATCACAAAAGGTAATTTACAAAGATTTACCAAAAGATGATCCACTTCAACGTCAGCCAGACATAACAAAAGCGCAAGAACTTTTAGATTGGAATCCAAAAGTTGATCGTGCAGAGGGCTTAAAAATCACCTACGACTACTTCAAGTCTCTTTCTGATGATGAACTCCACAAAAAAGACCACAATAACTTCGAAAAATATATTGTTCGCTAATGAGTTATTTTGCACATGAGACGGCCGTTATTGATGAAGGATGTAGTATAGCTTCTGACGTGAAAATTTGGCACTTTAGTCATATCATGCCAAACTGTAACATTGGTAAAAACTGTAATATTGGTCAAAATTGTGTTATTTCCCCAGATGTAATTTTAGGCAATAATGTTAAAATTCAAAACAACGTTTCTATATACACTGGTGTTATTTGCGAAGATGATGTTTTTCTTGGACCATCAATGGTTTTCACAAACGTTACAAATCCAAGAAGTGCAGTTAACAGACGCGGACAATATGCAAAAACAACGGTTAAAAAAGGAGCGACTATCGGTGCGAACGCAACCATAGTTAGCGGTTATGATATTGGTGAATACGCTTTTATTGGTGCTGGGGCCGTAATTACCAAAAGTGTATCTGCTTATGCTTTGGTCGTGGGCAATCCAGCAAAACAAATAGGTTGGATGAGCGAATACGGACAAAAATTAATTTTTGATTCTGAAGGAAGAGCCACTTGTTCAGAAAGTGGAGAGCATTATCGTTTAAAGAATGAACAAGTTAAAAAACTAGAATCATGAGTAGCAAGGTGAAATTTGTCGTTGTGGGTTGTGGACACATAGGTAAGCGTCACGCTACGATGATTGCCAACAATTCAGAATCAGAACTGGTCGCATTGTGTGATATACGACCTAAAAGTGAATTGAACTTAGGCGATTTAGAAGCCACCAATTACTTTTCTTCTATCGAAGAATTATTAGCCAGTGAGTTAGATTTTGATGTAGTAAATATCTGCACTCCGAATGGATTACACTCAAGCCAAGCGTCACTAGCACTAGATAAAGGGAAACACATAGTAGTTGAAAAACCCATTGGTCTCTCCAAAGCCAAATGCGAAGAAGTTATTTTCAAAGCATTTAGAAACAATAAACAAGTTTTTGCAGTAATGCAGAACAGATATTCTCCGCCTTCTGTCTGGCTCAAAGAAATTGTTGAGAACAACATTATCGGAGATGTTTTTTTGGTTCAAATCAATTGTTATTGGAACAGGGATGCGAGATATTATAAAGCTGGTGGTTGGAAGGGAACTTCTGATTTAGACGGTGGAACATTATTCACTCAATTCTCTCATTTTATCGATATAATGTATTGGTTGTTTGGGGACATTACCAACATTCAAGCAAAGTTTAATGACTTTACCCATAAAGACTCAACCGAATTTGAAGATTCTGGATTAGTTAACTTTGATTTTGTTGATGGCGGGATGGGATGCTTAAATTATTCGACTGCTATTTGGGATAAAAACTTAGAAAGCAGCATCACAATTATTGGAAGTAAAGGAAGTGTTAAAGTTGGCGGTCAATACATGAACGAAGTTGAATATTGCCATATAGATGGTTATGAAATGCCAGAGTTAGAACCAAGCAATCCACCAAACGATTATGGTCAGTACAAAGGGTCTGCAGCCAACCATCATTACATTATTGAAAACGTAGTAGATACCCTAAAAGGAAGAACAACAGCTACTACCAATGCTTTAGAGGGGCTTAAGGTTGTTGATATTATTGAACGAATTTACGCATTAAGATAGAAGTATGTATAATAAGTTATTAAATAAGGAAGCTAAATTAGCCGTTATTGGTTTGGGGTATGTAGGTTTACCAATTGCATTAGAATTTGCAAAACAAATCAAAGTAATAGGATTTGATATCAACCAAAAACGAATTGATATGATGCGTAACAACATCGACCCCAGTAACGAATTAGAAGCATCCGATTTCGAAGGCTGCGACATTCATTTTACAGCTGATTTAGAAGATTTAAAAGACGCTCAATTTTATATTGTTGCCGTTCCAACGCCTATCGATGCGAGTAAGGAACCGGATATTAGACCTTTAATTGGTGCATCTACAACTGTAGGTAAGGTACTTAAAAAAGGAGATTACGTTGTTTACGAATCAACAGTATATCCTGGTTGTACTGAAGATGATTGCATTCCTGTTTTAGAAGAAGTATCTGGTTTAAAATGGAAAGAAGATTTTAACGTTGGCTATTCTCCTGAAAGAATAAACCCAGGAGATAAAGTACACACACTAACTACCATTGTAAAAGTTGCGGCAGGTGATACACCTGAGTCATTAGAAAACATAGCCCAAACATATGAGCTAATAATAAAGGCAGGTGTTCACCGTGCAGCAAGTATAAAAGTTGCGGAAGCAGCTAAAATTATTGAAAACACACAGAGAGATGTCAATATTGCTTTAATCAATGAACTTTCTAT
>JAESTK010000177.1 GCA_016763645.1 Flavobacteriales bacterium | reverse complement strand
GCTCCTTTGTAATAATCTTGATCCATTTCAAAAAAACCGTTGTCTAAAAGTTTGATTGTAGATCTAATAACGTCATATTCTTTTTTGAAATCGACATCAAAGGCAGATAACGCCATTACCTTCCACTCGTCACTATTTGGTCTATACCCCAGCAACTCAGTAAATGCCGCATACAACATTCCTATGGAATGAGGAATTTCCATATTGTCGATAACTTCAATTTTATTCCCCTTGCCGAAATACATGCCACCAGATTCAAACTGCCCTCTCCAGTCTAAAGTTAATATTGCAGCTTCTTCGTAAGGCGATAAATAAAAAGCATTTGCGGCATGAGATAAGTGGTGTTGAACATAATATATTGGAGGTAACGAATCACCTTCAAAATGTGAAACAGACCAAAGCGGTGCCTTCCTATTTTCTTTTAATCCAATCAAGTGATCGGGTATAGAGTAAAAATAATCTTCTCTTTTACTTCTAAAATTAGAAATAAACGGATTAAATTTAACTAAAGAAGCATGGGGATTCCAACCTTGAGCAATAAAGTCACAATCGTTAAGTTTTATTTCTAAACTATCTAGACAGTATTTAACCGACTCTTTAGGGAATTCTTTTGTTTTCTTTTGTCTATTGTATCTTTCCTCGCAGCTCCCTGCAACCAATTTACCATCTTTAACAATGGCTGCCGAAGAGTTATATTCTCCATGATTTAATCCTAGTATTATCATCTTTTAAAGAAGTATGTAACTCTAATATATCTATATTTAAGAAGATATGATTTAAGTCTGTAAATCTAAAGAGAAATTTACAAAACAACACTATATTAATATTATTAAGCACGCAAATTTGGTAAACGAGCTATAAGTATTCTATTGTTTTATTCCGAAAAACCTTCTTTTAACCTGTTCCAAACGACTAGTATTTGCCACTTTTGAAGATTTTTCACTTTTCAAATTCAATCTAACAGACAGTACTTCTCTTAAATAATTTGGTTTACCCGCATTAATTTCTTCGATAATGGACTGTTTGAGACTTGGAGAATTACATTCAATAAATTTTTCAAATTTTTCACTATCCCACTTACCCAAATGAAACAAAATCATTGCCAAAAATGTTTTCACAAACTCTTGTTCACCTTTAAGGTTCACATCTTTGTGTAAAGACAGGCAGTCGTCCAGTCTGCCCACGGAAAAATATAGAAGAAACAATAATGAAACTGCTATTTCATTATCCAATAAGGCTGTATCTCTCTTGAGAATAGCTTCCTTTTTTGAAAATTCAGTTTCTATAAAAAATTCACTTACATCTTTCAGAAATTTACTGTCAACATTAATTTTATTGTGAACTACGCATTCTCTATATGAAGAAATTGAACTATCAAACCCCAATTGCATTAACCGACATAGAACATAAAGATTATCATACTCTGACTTTTCATTACCAACAGAGACCTTCTTACCCAATACTAGCTCATAAGGTATCGAATTATAAATACCAGCTGGAGTTTTTCTAAAAACATTAAAATCTTTAATATCAAACTGATCAAACCCATATTCTTCAGGAATCTGAATACCAGATTTACCATGTGCATTTATTGAGATAAAAATACCATCATCTTTTATTTGCTTTGAAGCCCATGTAACATACGACTGAGCACTAGCCTTGTCCATCTCTTGCAGACTAAAACTATTAATAACTAAATCTAATTGATCCTGTACATTTTCAATAAAATCAGGTAACACATAATAAATTGTATTGGGCATTAATTCAACAGGCTGATCCTCTATAAACTCATGATGCATTTCAGGACACAACAATTGAAGATAAAAAGAAGATAAAAACAAATTGTTAGGTAAATCACACAATACATAATTTGAGATATCGTTCTTTTGCATCAATTGATATGCAACTCCTCCCCATCCTGGTCCTATTTCTAATATTTTAAGTTTTTGTTCACTACAATGTTCAGCTATATGCTTGTTAACGACATAAGAAGTTCCGGTATTCATTAAAAATGAAGTGGAATAATACCTCCCTTTATATTCATGTAATTTAGCCCCTCCAAATACTTCCTCATCGAAACTCAATAGGTAGTTTTCGTCAATATATTCCAAAACCATTTGAACAAATCGATTAAATCTACTTCGTTCCTCATCTTCGCTTAGATCCCCACCTGTTCCTAATCCAAAAGAATAAAGTGGAGACCGAAACGAATACATTTCATGTAGCAATGGGAAATTAGATCTTTTGTCAAAAATATCTTGCCAAAAATTTGATGTTTTCGACTTGTCATCCGACTTCTGTTTTGCCCATTTTTCAATGTATTTCTCCGCTTTGAAATAAGCGTAAGACATTTCTTTAGATGTAAGTCTTTTCATTCTCCTTCCAGTTATCTTTTAACAAAGATATTTTTAATCCTTTTTAAAAACCCTTTCTCTGAATAATCGTATTCATAGATAGAAGACTGTCCTCTCATTATCTTTCTATATCCTTTACTACAAAACCCCGCTTGATGCAGTACATTAGTATCAAATATAATTAAGGTTCCCGCTTTTCCCTCTACACACATCGACTCACCTTCTTGTTCCTTCACTCTTGACAAGTGTCTATTGTTGTAATTAATTTCATCTTTATATCTAATTCTTATACCCTTAGTAATAGAATTATGCGACCCAGGAATGCAGCGAAAAGCCCCATTTTCTTCAGTAACATCATTTAAGTACAGAAAATATTTTAGCGTCCTAGAAATGTCAAAATGTAAATCTTGTGCAATGTGAGTAATTTTTTCTGTGTCCTTTATTGCCCAAATTTTAGTATTTGCCTGTATATTCCTATTCGCAAAATAGGCATCAATCAGATCTTGCATTCCAGTACTCGAGAAAAACAATTTAGTAAATGGGTATTTGTCGATGATTTTTTCTCTTTCTAAAAACTTTGCTGTAGTCAAGTCAGGATGATCCTTAATCCATTCTGCCTCTGGTTCATTCAATATATGGCTAAACTCAGTGTTCAACTTTTCCAGCAAAGCACCTTCAGTAAAATCGGGTATAACAAAGACTCCTTTCTCTCTTAGTTCGGGCAGTATTTTATCAATTTCAAGCTGCATAGACATTTTCACACCCGCACTAGTAATTGGAAACAGAGTTTCCCTGAAGCGTCACTCTCATATCACGTAGCCCCAAAAAGTGCTTTTTAATTTTTTTCTTGAGTTGAATATCGGTATTCATCATAAATAGTGCTTTAAATACTCTAAGAAATTTTTCATCTATAATGATGAATACTACCTAGTTAATGTAATTCAATACTCAAATTGAGTATATGATGGTATTGCAAAAGGTGAATCGTCTTTCATAAACCGAAGATTATTTTCTTTACAAAACTCTATCAGAGCCTTTGTTTCACCTCCCTGACGCTTCTCATCAATACATATTACTCCGCCCGGAGACATAAAGTTTTTCATAGCTCTCATGCCTTCTATCGAGGGAATATAGGAATTACAATCGACATACAACAGTGCCGCTCTGAAATTGGGTTTTTTTTCTAAGAAATCTGGAACTGTTTTCACAACGTCTCCCTCTGTTAAAAAACACAATTCATCTAGTCCCACTCTCTTAATTTTATCTTCTACCCACCCTTTCGATTTGTCTTTCCAAGTAGCATCACTTAAATTTGGTTCAAGTTTAAGCGACTCTTGAGTATAACCCGAAAATGTATCAAATCCATAATACTTTCGAACTAATTCGTCTCCATTCATTTTAATTTGATGTCCAAAAAGAATAGAATTTCTACCGTAAGCAACCCCTAACTCTACTACGTGACCTGGAACGTTCTTTATCTTCTGATAGATTCTATCAAGCCATAATACATATCTAAATTCTGTTGCTTCTAAGTATCTTTGACTCTCTATGTAATAATTATAACTGCTTTTCTTTTTATTGTCTTCTACTTGATCTTTAGTTAAAAGGACGAAACCTTTACTTTCTAGATATTTTTTAATGAAAAAACCAAACATATTTATACGAGCTTTAAAGTTAACGATTATTTTCTAATAATAATTCTGATATATTTTGAATCCCGAAAGTTCCTTTCTATACTGCTCCTGAATTACATCTGAAACTTCATTCCTAAATGCATATAATTTCCTCTTATCCAAACCAGTATACTCATGTCCTTTCAGTCTATCTTCTCCTTTGTCCACCAATGTCGAAGACTCTATTCTATAGGGGTTTCCGTCATTATTTATTATCTTCAGTAGTTCTATTGCGGGTAATTCAATATCGAATTTTGCAAACATTTTAGTTAATTCTTCCTTTCCTTTTGTAATCAAATCTTCGTATAAAATTGCTTGGAATTTACTATTCTCTTTGGATAAAATAATATCATGAACAGATGCAAATCCTTTGGAATTTCCTAAAGAATTCTCGTATGAAACTTCATGGGACCTAAAATATGAATAGGCTCTTCCTATTGGATGACGAACAACACTAATCCAATAATGATCTTTATTTCTTAACCACTTGTTAATATAAGAATAACCTTGGTTCCATCTTATAAACAAATTATCGACACCAACATTTTCTGCTAGTCTTTGATAAAAATCATCAACTTTTGAAAAGCTATTGAAGTTTAGGTTATCAAACCTTTTCTCCCATTCGTTTTGATCAAAATGCTGGAATTGATTTCTGCTTTTAAGGGTCAATAAAGATTTTTTTACAAACATTTCCTGAGAGAAGTAATAGCTTTTCTTATTTGAAAAAAAACTGTTTATTCTATACAAGTTATGATTAAAAAATACTTTTGAGTCATCTGGAATTATATCATGTTGAGCATAACCTTCTGCCCACTTCGCATAGTTACAAGCCAATGGCTCATGAAACACCCCTCTGTATGCAGCACAATTTTCTTGTGAATTACAAATAGCATTTAACAACGTAGTTCCAGATCTGGCAAGACCATCTATTACAATAATTTTAGCCATAATTTCACTTAACAAATACCATAAGTACAGGTACTTTTTCTCCTTCAGGTTTTTCTCCCCAAAGATTATTAGGTATTACCTTTTCTATGATTCTACTCGTTCCACATGACGCAAACGCTTCTAAATAATCCCAATTGGAATGAATACCAGATCCATCTCCCGATAAAGAAACAGGCTCTTTAGCTAGGATGTATTTTTTAGAGACCCGTACTATTTCAGAAAATATTTGTTTATCTCGATAAGGGATATTTTGCAAACAACCTACTGTAAATATAAGATCATATTCATTAGTTGGTAAATTTTCGACAAATTTTATAGCATCGCCACAAAAAAGTTTTCCGCTCAAGGATGGAAAATGATTACTACCAAAATCTATAGCTGATTTATTTATGTCGACTCCTTCTACATTTGTAAATCCCATTTCATACATGTAGTTAAGATTACCCCCAACGCTACAACCAATTTCCATGATTTTTGCGTTTTTATCTAGTTTTGATAGTATCTCATTAAATATAGTTGCATAAAAGGAAGTCGGTCGTTCAATAAAATTGGTGAAAGCATGCGATTTCCCATAACCATCATTACTCCAGTATTCTTTTTTATCCTCTTTCTGTTCATCCGTCTTACTCAATGGAGTAGTATTCTTCTTAAATAATTTCATAGCTGTTTTTTCTGGGTAAGTTTACTCCATCCAATTTCAGGCGCCATCATCGCCTCATCTAAATATAAATTAGATTTACCAATTATCGTGATAGTATCTTTAAAAGAGACGAAAAATTCCTTTTTACTTATTTTTTTATGATCTGCTGTCTTAAAATTAAAAGTAAATTTATAGCGTATAGGAGCAAACAAGTTAGCAGGAATTGTGATATCTATAGAATATCTTCCTTCTGTCAATTTATTGAATTTAATCCCACTACTATACTCATTTGTAGTAAAAAACAATATTTTATTCATAGAATTTCTAACTACAAAAGCCAAATAAGAATTCGTATCCATAGTCCTATTAACCACAAAACTAACCCTAATCCTAATCGAACTACTAACCTCAATAAAAGTTTGGTCATCTAGTACATCAAGAAATTCAATTCTAGTTAAATAAACATCTTTGGTTTCTTCCTTTAAAAAAGTCATTTCTTTTCCGAATTCAGACTCGCCTTCCAAATCATTTACGTAATGAGAAATCCCATCATTTACATTTCCATCAAAAACCACTATTCCTTTGTCTAAAACTATTAATCGATTACATAGTCTCTGAATGGAGTCCATGCTATGACTCACGAATAACACTGTCCTTCCTCCTTCGCTTGAAACATCTTTCATTTTACCTATGGCTTTTTTTTGAAACTCTGCATCGCCCACTGCGAGGACCTCATCTACTACTAAAATTTCAGGTTCCAAATGTGCAGCAACAGCAAACCCCAAACGCACTTTCATCCCTGAAGAATATCTTTTAACAGGAGTGTCAATATATTTAGCTACTCCCGAAAATTCAATTATTTC
>JAESTK010000176.1 GCA_016763645.1 Flavobacteriales bacterium | reverse complement strand
TTTCCTTTAATATTTACTTTTCGATAACGGGTAATCTTAATATTTGCCTCTAATTGATCGTAACCGATAAATTCTTCTCGCTCATCATCTATTAGATTAACCCAATCGTCAGTTTTAATTATCGTTGCTGCTCGAGACCTGTCTTTTTGCTGTTGTAAACAGTTTAAAAACTCTTGCATATCCACATGCAACCCTTTTTCTGAGGCTAATAATTCTGTTAAATCAATCGGAAATCCAAACGTGTCATACAGGTCGAATGCAAATTTTCCTTCCACATTTTTATCCTTGTTTTTTGAAACGTAATTTTCGAATCTTGTAATTCCTTTTTCCAACGTGCGTAAGAACGATTCCTCTTCTTCGTTAATCACTTTTGTGATTAACGACTGCTGCGCTTTAAGCTCGGGAAACTGTTCGCCCATTTCGGCAACCAACACTTCAACTAATTGATTCACAAATGGTTCGTTCAACCCTAAAAAACTATATCCATATCGGATTGCTCTTCTCAAAATTCTACGAATAACATATCCGGCACCCGTATTTGACGGCAGTTGACCATCAGCAATTGAGAATGAAATAGCACGAACATGGTCAGCAATAACTCGAATAGCAACGTCTTTTTTAACGCCTGTTGCCTCATATTTTTTACCAGAAATTTTTTCAACTTTATTAATTAGGGGCATAAAAATATCGGTATCGTAATTGGATTTTTTTTGCTGAAGCGCCATTGTTAAACGCTCAAAGCCCATACCCGTGTCAATGTGTTTATTAGGTAGATCAACTAAGCTGCCATCAGCTTTTCTGTTGTATTGAATAAAAACCAAATTCCATATTTCCACCACCTGAGGGTGATCCGCGTTTACAAGCGACTTACCATCAACCGCTTTTCGTTCTTCGTCCGAACGTAAGTCAATATGAATTTCTGAACACGGGCCGCACGGACCTATTTCGCCCATTTCCCAAAAGTTATCTTTTCTATCACATTCGAGAATTCGGGTTTCATCAATCAAACCTTTCCAAATTTCTTTTGCCTCAGCGTCTAAATCGAGATTGTCATTTTTATCACCAGCAAAAACAGAAATGTAAATTCTGTTTTTATCCAAGCCATAAACTTCAGTAAGCAATTCCCAAGCCCATTCAATTGCTTCCTTTTTAAAGTAATCGCCAAACGACCAATTACCTAACATTTCGAACATGGTATGGTGGTACGTATCGACACCTACTTCTTCTAAATCGTTATGTTTACCTGAAACTCGTAAGCATTTTTGGGTATCAGACACTCTTAGAGCTTTGGGTTCGCTATCTCCCAAAAAATACTCTTTGAACTGATTCATGCCTGCATTGATAAACATTAATGTTGGGTCATTCTTCACCACCATTGGCGCAGAAGCGACAATAAGATGCTCTTTTCCTTTGTAAAAATCTAAAAATGTTTTTCTAATTTTCTTTGATGTCCATTCCATTTCTGCAACTTACATTTAGTTTTAAACCTGAAGTTTGGCAAAATTAACCTAATTCATTAAATTTGCACCGAATTTTATGGGCGTTAAGTATAAATACAATACACAGACCCTTTCTTACGAAAAGGTCGAAAAGACAGCAAAAGACAGACTGGTTAGGGGTTTATCCCTTGTAGTATCTGGAATATTTTTTGCTGGAATCACTTGGTTTGTGAGTCAAAATTATCTTGCATCACCAAAAGAAAGGCAACAACGGAGAGAACTTGCTCAATTAAATCTTCAATATAATTTATTGAATAAAAGAATTAATGAGATACAAGATGTGATGGAAGATGTACAATATCGAGATGATAATATCTACCGCGTAATATTTGAAGCCGAGCCGATACCTGGTAATATTAGAAAATCGGGAAGAGGTGGGGTAAATCGGTATCGTCATCTTGAAGGATACGACAATACCACATTGGTTTTAGAAACTACAAAAAGACTAGACCAGCTAGAGAAACAAATTTATGTACAATCAAAATCTTTTGATGACGTGTATAATATGGCTATTCAAAAAGAAAAGATGTTGGCTTCAATTCCTGCGGTACAACCTATTGCGAACAAAGATTTAAAAAGGATGGCCTCTGGTTTTGGAAAAAGGATACATCCTGTTTACAAAACAGAAATGATGCATTGGGGAATGGATTTTTCCGCGACTATTGGCACCGAAATTTACGCTACTGGAAACGGTGTAATTAAAACCGTAAAATACCAAAAAGGGTACGGAAAACATATTGTAATCGACCATGGTTATGGTTACCAAACGTATTACGCCCACATGAGTAAATTTAATGTTCGTAAGGGGCAAGAAGTAAAACGTGGGGAAATTATTGGGTACGTAGGCAACACAGGAACCTCAACAGCACCACATTTACATTATGAAGTACTAAAAAACGGAAGAAAACTAAATCCTGTTAATTTTTACTTTAACGACCTTTCTCCAGAAGAGTACGATAAGATGTTGGAGCTTTCTTCTGCAACAAACCAGTCGTTCGATTAACCAACTTCAATTTTTTCTTTCGGTATTTAATTAATCTTCTTAGATTTGAAGTTGTTAAATTACATTGATGCCATATAAAGCCAAAGAAATAACAAAACTATACTACTCCATAGGGGAGGTTTCTAAAATGTTTGAAGTGAACACTTCTCTTATCCGTTTTTGGGAAAAAGAGTTCGATATCATTAAACCTAAAAAGAACAAGAAAGGAAACAGAATGTTCACCAAGCAAGATGTAGATAATTTTCATGTTATCTTTCACTTGGTAAAAGAAAGAGGTTTTACACTGGATGGCGCCAAACAAAAGCTAAAAGGAAATAAGGAAGACACAATAAATAATGTTGAGATTATTAAATCGCTAGAAAGTATTAAATCTTTTTTGCTAGAGGTTAAGTCTCAATTATAGACTATCTCCCCATTCGTAAATCGTTTAAAACGGTAAAAACACGATTAATATCTTGCTGATCTACAACACACGTAAATTCGTTGGTGGTAGAGATAATTTCGACAAGGTTTATTCCCTCCCATGAAATCGCTTTTAATAACGAATAATACAACCCCGGTAAATTAATGTAGTTACTATCTATTCGGGCGGTAATAACCGACAAATTATCGATTTCAATCAACGATTTTTCTGAAGAAAAAATCTCGCTAATTATCTTTGTTGACGACTTACTTGTAGCAATTGTGGATTCATGCACCCCATGAGAAAAAATATAGAATTCAGTACCAATATTTTTAATCTCATTCATCAATTTCATTTGATTTTTAACTAAAGTTGGTGAATTTTGGTACGTTCTAATAATCATATCGGACCGAACGGTAAGGTCTTTAATATCAAAAATAACTTCCTTAATTCTCTCCTCCATTCTTGGAGTTAATTTCGGTTGCAATCTTTTTAATGCCATCACGATGGCTCCCAATTTAACTTCTGAATCAATAAATTTCTCCACTTCTTGCTGCATTTTTCTCGCCAAAGAAGTAAGGTTAATTATTCCTTTCGCCATGTGATCTTCCAAAAAGGGAGATTGTGTAATTATCTTATAAACAGCTTCTTGTATCGACACTAAATTATTGTTAAAAATGAGGCTTAATAAACAATAATATAACATTATTCCTCATATAGCAAGAAAAATAACGCATCAGTATGAAATACAACGTTGTTTTTTTTTGCTCTTGTATTACCCGAAAAATAAAGAATTTCTTGAAACGAACTATCCTCGAGGCAGAGCCATCGAGGTATTTCGCTCGTTTCATTTTGACCGAATGGTCAAAAAC
>JAESTK010000175.1 GCA_016763645.1 Flavobacteriales bacterium | reverse complement strand
TTCTTCCACCATCTGGTCCTAAATCGATAACGTGGTCGGCAACCTTAATAATGTCCATATTGTGCTCAATCACAATAACTGTGTTGCCTTGGTTAACCAAGCGGTCGAGCACTTCAAGCAAAATTCTGATGTCTTCGAAATGCAGTCCAGTAGTTGGTTCATCAAGAATATAAAGTGTATTTCCTGTGCCTCGTTTGCTTAGTTCCGATGCCAGTTTAACACGCTGAGCCTCGCCTCCCGAAAGTGTAGTAGATGCCTGTCCAAGCGTTATATATCCCAAGCCAACGCTTTGCAACGTCTTTATTTTGATGATAATACTTGGAATGTGTTCAAAGAAAATAACAGCTTGATCAATAGTCATGTTTAGCACATCGTTTATCGACTTCCCTTTGTAACGAATTTCAAGTGTTTCGCGGTTGTATCGCTTTCCGTTACAGTCTTCGCACTCGACATACACATCGGGTAAAAAATTCATTTCGATGGTTTTTACACCACCACCTCTACAAGTTTCGCAACGTCCTCCTATTACATTAAACGAAAACCGGCCTGGCTTATAGCCTCTTATTTTCGATTCAGGCACGTAGGTAAACAACTCACGAATATCAGAAAAAACACCTGTATAAGTTGCTGGATTAGATCGTGGCGTTCTCCCGATAGGAGATTGATCAATATCAATTACTTTATCTAAATTTTTTAACCCGTTAATTTTACCATAAGGCATAGGCTTTTTAACCGAACGGTAGTATTCCAAACATAGAGCAGGGTAGAGGGTGGCATTAATTAGTGTTGACTTTCCGCTACCTGAAACTCCTGTAACACAAATAAATTTCCCTAACGGAATTTCTACATCTACATTCTGCAAATTATTACCTGTTGCACCTTTTAGTGTTAGTTTTTTACCCGAACCTTTTCGCCTTTTCTTTGGGATTGTAATTTCTTTCGTTCCATTGAGGTACTTAGTAGTCAGGCTATTGTGTCTCAATATTTCAGCGTAAGTACCTTCCGAGACAATTTCGCCACCATGAATTCCCGCTTTCGGACCAAGATCAATTATGTGGTCGGCAGCTTCCATCATTTCTTTGTCGTGTTCAACAACGATAATGGAATTTCCAATGTCTCGAAGATTTTTTAATGCCTCAATTAGTTTTACATTATCTCGTTGATGCAACCCAATACTGGGTTCATCTAAAATGTATAACACGCCAACCAGCTGTGAGCCAATTTGTGTGGCAAGCCTTATTCGTTGTGCTTCTCCACCCGACAGTGTTTTTGAACTTCGATTGAGCGTAAGGTAATCTAACCCAACATCTAGCAAAAATTGAGTTCTGTTTCTTATCTCTTTTAAAATTTCTTTGGCGATTATATTTTGATTTTTTGATAGCCTCGATTCAATATCCGTAAACCAATTTCCGAAATCAATAATATCCATCGATGCCAATTCTGCAATATTTTTACCATCAATTTTAAAGAATAGAGATTCGGTTTTTAATCGGTCTCCGTTGCAAGCAGAACAAGTGTTTTTGTTCATAAAGCTTTGTGCCCACCTTGCGAGAGAGGCAGATGGCTTTTCTTTGTATTGCCGAGCAACAAAATTAATTACTCCCTCAAAATTAACATTATACGTTTTTGTAACTCCAGCATTGCCAAGCTGAACAGAAAATGATTCTTCAGATCCGTAAAGAATTGTGTTTATTGCTTCTTCTGGTAAATCTTTAATAGGCGTGGTTAGCTTGAACTCGAACTTTTGCGCAATGGCATCAATTTGATTGAAAATCCATGTGTTTTTGTACTCACCAATGGGCGAAATTCCACCTTTTTTAATTGATAATTCAGGGTTCGGAATTACTTTGTCGAGACTAATTTCAGCAATTGTTCCCAATCCGTTACATGTGGGACATGCTCCGTAAGGAGAATTGAACGAAAATGAATTTGGCGCAGGTTCGTCATACGCAATGCCCGATGTTGGGCACATTAATGCGCAGCTAAAAAACTGAACATCGTTTGTCTCAAAACTTTGAACCATCATTGAGCCTTTACCCAGTTTCATACAAACTTGTAACGATTCGTTAATCCGTTTTTTAATATCCGTTGAAACTTGTAACCGGTCAATTATAATGTCAATATCGTGAACTTTGTAACGGTCTAACCGCATATTGGGAGTAATGTCGATAATTTGCCCGTCAATTTTCACTTTCGTGAACCCTTGTTTTCTAATCTGCTCGAAAAGTTCCCGATAATGACCTTTTCTTCCTTTTACAACTGGTGCTAACAATAAAATTTTCTTGCCAGAAAATCTAGAAAGAATAAGTTCAATTATCTGTTTATCAGAATATTGAACCATTTTTTCATTTGTTTTGTATGAGTAAGCTTCTGCTGTTCGAGCAAAAAGTAAGCGAAGAAAATCGTAAATTTCGGTAATGGTTCCTACTGTAGAGCGAGGATTTTTGTTAACCGTTTTCTGCTCGATAGATATAACTGGACTTAACCCCGTAATTTTATCTACATCAGGGCGTTCTAATGAGCCTAGAAATTGTCTTGCATACGCGCCAAAGCTTTCGATATATCTCCGCTGACCTTCAGCGTATATAGTGTCGAACGCCAACGAAGATTTCCCGCTACCACTTAAGCCAGTTATCACAACCAGCTTGTTGCGAGGTATTTTAATGTCAATGTTTTTAAGTTTGTGCTCTCTTGCACCGATTACCTCTAAAAATTCTTCTTCGAGTACCTCAGCGTTTTGCATTAATCAACTTTAGTTGAGTCGATTTGAGGAGCGGAAGCAGTTGTATCGATTAATTCTGGATTAATACTATCAGGAAGTAATTCTCGATGAATAGAACCAACCAAGGCTGTATCTTTCGGAATACTTATTGAATATTTTTTTCCGCTATCATTGTTAAGATAAGCCTGTCTCAACCAAGGGTTGAATATTTTGAGGGTTTTGTAGCTTATTTTATAATTATAGGCGTAATCGGCAAAATCGGTTACAGTGGAATCAACAACTACTTTGTACGTCTCGATAGATTGATATTTGTCTTTCTCTCGAACTTGAAATCCGTATTTTTCTGGAGTAGAAAGAATTTCCTTCACTGCCAATATTCGATAAAGATAACGGGCCGTTTCTTCGTTAAGAAGTAAGTCGTAATAGGTAGTTACTTTTTGGCGTTTTAGTTGCTTAGAAAGTCCGTGCATCCCCATATTATATGAGGCAGCAGCAAGAGTCCAGTTTCCGAATTTGTTGTATGCTTTGGTTAAATATTTACATGCCGCTTCGGTGCTCTTTTCAACATGGTAACGCTCGTCAACTTCTTGGGTTATCTCTAAGCCATACTCTTTTCCTGTTGATTTCATTATCTGCCAAAACCCTGTTGCTCCAGCAGGAGATACAATGTTGGTTAACCCACTTTCAATAATCGCTAGATATTTAAAATCGGCTGGAATTCCATTTCTTTCTAAAATAGGTTCGATGATTGCAAACCATCTTTTGGCTCTTTTTTGAAACAAGATGGATTGAGATTGCCAATAGGTATTGACTAAAAGTTCGCGGTCTAATTTTTCTCGAACATCAAAATTTTGAATCGGAACTGATTCTCCTGAAAAATTCATATTCTTAGGAATGTTCAATGAAAATACCTTATAGCTAGCATTAAAATTATCTTGATGCTCGGCATCATCCTGCTCGTTATATGATGAGAAACTAAAAAGTTTTAATCCACCAAAAAGGATAATAACTACGGCTAATGAATAAATCAGTTTTTGATTTTTCATGATTTATCCTCGATTTTTTCAGGCGGTTTCGGTGTTAGTGTGTTTCGATATAAAAACCAAAAGATAACTAAAAAATACATTAAAAACACCCCAGCATGCCAATACTCCCATTGAGGGATGATTTTTATGATAATAAAGATGAACAGCAACGAAGCAAACGATAGTCCACCGAAAATAAATCCAATTTTATGGTCGCTATACCCCAAATATGACAAATGATGAGTCGTATGGTCTTTTCCTCCAATGTATGGGGGAATGCCTTTTCGTAGTCGATTAATCGTAACAGTTGTCGTATCAATAATTGGCATAATGAAAGCAAGTAATGTAATCACTATTTGTCGTGTATGTGCATCGTCTCCAGTTACCCCTTTATTGTTCCAAAAATAAATAATACCGATAGCAGCAAGAAAAACGCCTAAAAATTGACTTCCTGTATCCCCCATAAACATTTTAGAAGGATGCCAATTGAAGAATAAAAATCCAATTAACGAGCCTAAAACGCCAAGTAATAAAAGGACATGGACGCTAGAGTAATCGTTATATAAAAATATAGTAAGTATAGCTGATAACAGTATGAAAATGGATACTGTAGTTGTTATTCCATCCATATTGTCAAGCATATTGATTGAATTCATCATTCCAACCACCCAAAATACGGTAAGTGTGTAATTAGCTATTTCACTTGGGAAGATAGATATATAAGTCCCAGTATAAACTAAGATAATTCCGCATGTAATTTGAGCCCCAAATTTTAAAAGCGGTTTTGTATTGTATGCATCATCAGCTAGCCCCATAATAAAAGCAAGTGATGTTGCAGCAACAATACCTAATAGTTCTAGGTTGAATACATCAGTTCCTGGTTCGAAAAGAATACTATAAATTGAACCTGAAATTAAGAAGGCGATAAAAAAACTGATACCTCCAAATGCGGGCTTTGAAGTTTCGCTCCACCTTACTATTGTAACATCATGATTTCTAATTCCAAGGTTGCTTGAAAATTTTAGTAAAACTTTGTTCAACAAAAAGGAAAATAATACGGATATTAAAAAATATCCAAAATAGATAGCAAAGAGTAAAGACGGTTGTTCTATTGAGATATTAGTTAGCATGTAGAAAAATAAAGGGACGCGAAGGTACTCTTTTTTATACTCTAAAACAAGCTGTTAAAGTTTTGAAACGGAGTGCCAATTTGGTCCTTTTTTGATAGGGTAGGGGCGTCTATTTTCCAATCAATGTTTAAATTGGAATCATTCCATAAAATACACCCTTCAGATTCTTTGTTGTAAAGGTTTGTGCACTTATAGGAAAAAATGGTGTCATTTTTTAGTGTCGCAAAACCATGAGCAAAACCTGGCGGAACCCACAACATAGTCTTATTTTGATCCGTTAGTTCAATTGTGAAGTGTTGCCCATACGTAGGTGAATTGGCTCGAATATCTAGGGCGACATCAAGCACCGATCCCGTAATCACTCGAACTAATTTCCCTTGAGCAAAAGGTGGATTTTGAAAGTGAAGACCTCGTAATACACCTTTTTGAGATTTGCTTTGATTATCTTGTATAAACTTATCGGAAATTCCAGCTTGTTGAAATTGAGTTTCGTTGTAAGACTCAAAAAAGTAACCTCTACTGTCTTCAAAAACGGTGGGTTGGATAACAAATAGCCCTTCAAGGTGTGTTTTAATAATTTCCACTAACTCTTTTTATTAAAAATGTTTTTATACCAGGGTATTTCAACTTCTTGGGAGTCATCATAGTAGCCGTATCCATAACCATATCCATAACCATAACCGTACCCATAACCGTATCCGTATCCACCATATCCGTACCCGCCTCGTTGCGTGTCAATCCCATTTACAGCAAAAGATAATTTAGAGATACCATTTTCTTTCACAAGTCTATCTGCGTTGTGAACAAAATTTTTCTTTGAATAATCAGATCTAAAAATGTAGATAGGGTAATCTGCTTTTTGAATGCATTTAATACCATCAGTAACCAATCCTACTGGTGGATTATCTATCATTACTAAATCATACGTTTCTTTTAATTCTTCGATTATTTCATCTAATTTTTTACTTATTATTAATTCTGATGGGTTAGGAGGAATAGGCCCCGCGGTAATAAAATCTAAACCTTCAAGTTCACTGTGTTTAATGCAATTTGAAATAGTATTCTTTTCTATAAGCAGAGTGCTCATCCCAACTTCATTAGTAGCGTTAAAGCCAATATGAATTTTTGGCTTTCTCATATCTAAATCTATAATTACAACCTTTTTTCCTGAAAAGGCTATTATTCCAGCAAGATTAATAGCAACAAAGGTTTTTCCTTCTCCAGACACGGTAGACGTTACAGCAGCAATTTTAGAACCTGGAGTATTAGAAATAAACTGCATATTAGACCGAAGTGATCGAAAAGACTCTGCAATCATCGATTTAGGGTTTCTGTTTACCACTAACTGAGATATTGGTATATCTTTTTTGTACTTAGGAACTATACCAAGTGCGCTAAGGTTTGTTGTCGAATTTTTAAGTATGTCATTTACTGACCCAAGCGTGTTGTGTAATAAGTATTTTGTAATAATTAAGAATAAACTGAGTAAAATTGTGATCAACACAGCACTAATAATCGCAATTTGTTTGTTGGGCGAGATTGGGAATGCAGGAATATAAGACCTCTCTAGAATAATATTATTAGGATCAAAACCAGCTTTTGAAATTTGATATTCAGTTCTTTTTTGAAGGAGCAATTCATAAAAATGTTCATTAATTGCGAAAATTCGTTCTAAACGGGCATATTCGAGCTCTTTTGTAGGGATATCGATGAAGCTCCTTTCAAATTCATCAGCCTTAGCTTGCACATTTGAAATTCGACTTTTAAGTTTAGTGCTTAGCGAGCTAATACTTTGAATAAGTAACTTTTTTTGAATACTTATCTGATAGTCTATTGATTTAAAGGTTTCACTGCCCGGCTTCATCTCATAGAGCATTTCTTCTTTTTTAATAAGTAAATTGTGAAGATTACTGATTAAACCACTAATAGTTGATTCGAATTGGGTGCCAACCAGAAGGGGAAGGAGGTCATAAACGTCTATTTTTTCACCATCACTAAGAATCGAACTTTCAATTTCTTGAAGTATTTTGTTTTCCATTTCTAATGTAACAAGCTCTTGTTCGAGCCCTCCTAATCTTTCGAGATAAATGGTTGTAAACCCTTCTGATTTACTTAATTTGTTGTCTTTTTTAAATTGTTGAATTGAACTCTCTGATGTCCTTAATGCGCCATAAACATCTGCTAATTGAGCATTGATATAATTAAGCACGTTTTTAGCACTTTCACTCCTTTTTTCTACATCATATTCGATATATCTTTCTGCTAGTGCTTGAGCAATATCTGCCGATTTTCTTGCATTGTGATCTTGAAAACTAACCTGGACTGTCTTAGCCGATACATTTAGTAGTCTAACAGATATTTTTTTAGAGTATGAGTTTGTTAAAGAGTTAATGTCATTAATAACAAAAAAGTATCGATTTTGGGTTACCTGATCTTTAATGTTTTCAATTGTTTTGTAATTTTTGATATTCACAATAATATTGAAAGGCGCTAAAATTGTACTGTCACCAATTGAAATTTTATATTGTTTGTTGTTGACACTAATAGTTGCTTTTTTAGACGAATTAAAGTCAATATAGATTGTTTTTCCAATGATTGATGAATCTTTTAAATGGCAATTTACCACAAAAGGTGAGCTCAAGTAGTTTTCATTATTCAGAAATTTATCTTCCACAAAATAGCTTATTTCAAGTGGCAAATTGGCTAAAACGTTTCGAAGAAATTCTTTTGACTTTATGAGTTCTATTTCTGCAGAAATATCATTGTTCCCATAAATATTCTCAACATCCAACACTTTATTGGCTCTATCTTCTTGGCTGATTTGCAGAGACGCTGATGAGGAATAAAGAGGTTGAGTGTACCTTAAGTATGTAAAACACCCAACTCCGCTCAATGCTGCAAATACAGCAAACCACAACACATTTCTTCTAACGATGTGAATTAAAAGACCTAAATCAAACTCTTGATTTAAGTTTTGCAAAGGATTATTTTGGTTTGCGGTATCGTGGGGAAATTGCTCCAAAAAGTAGTTTATTGACCAAGCTGGCTAAAAACGTAAAGTGAATAAATTGACGTAACCAACGAAGTAGTAACGGAAATTAGCGAAAGAACAGGCGTCATTTCACTAACTATCTCCACGATAGGTCGAACTCTAGGTTCTACATAAATTATGTCATTGGCTTGAAGTACTATCCCTCCATCTTGCATGCCGTCAATTGTGGAAAGATCAATTAGAAAGACTTCTGGATCTGCTTTATCACCCCTAATAATTTTAATCTGAGAGGCTTTAGCGTCTCCTCCAAGTCCACCAACCATAGCTAATGCTTCTAACAATGTAGTATTGTCATTCTTTAAGCTAAGCACTTTTGCGCTACCACTTTTTCCTGGAAAGATAATTACTCTTCTATTGATAACACTTAATATTACATAAGGATCGTTATAAAATACGGAATATTTTTCTTCTAAGAAAAGTTCACATTCTCTTATTGTCAGTCCTGCAAGCTTGGTTCGCCCAATGATTGGAAGTTTAGAAGTGCCATCGAATTCAATATCGTATCTGAGAGATAATTGACGAAATCTCTGAGCGTCAGTACCAGTAATGTCAATTAATTTAAAGCCATCGTTAGACATTAATTTGAATTCGACCACATCATTTGCGGCTAATCTATATTCAAGACTAACATTGTCTGGTATTTCACTAAATTCGTAACCTTCAGGTGTTGCAAGCATGATACTTGGATCAAGCACTTTACAGCTTGACAAAGCTGAAATGATAAAGACAATAAACAGTATTCGTTTCATTCTTCTTGTTTTCTATGGGCAAAGATATTATTTCTTATTCTTTTCTAATAGCTCAAAGTACAATTGTTTCGTGTCCGAGACTAGCCTAGCATAAGAGAATTTTGCTTGTACGTGCTCCCAACCGTATTGTTGCATCAATTTCCTTTTGGTTTCATCATCAATTAAAGACTTTAGGTTGTCGAAAAATAATTGATGGTTATCAACCTCGGAAAGAAGAGCTGTTTTGTTAGGTATCACGATGTTTTCAATTCCGCCTACATTGGTCGATACAATAGGCGTATTAGCTGCTTGAGCTTCAATTAAACTAACCGGTGTTCCTTCATTGAGCGAGGTTAGTGCAACTACATCTAACCCAGGATAAACGGCTGATATGTCTCGAATCCATGACGTGAATGTAATTAGTTTTGCTTCTTTTTCTCCCCCAAATTCAAGATCTAAGTCTTTGCATAGCTGTTCAAGTTCGGCTCTTAATTCTCCGTCTCCTATTATAAATGCTCGAATTTTTTTGTCAGCGTTATTTGTTACCTGCTTTATACCTCTTAGGAATAATTTATGATTTTTTATAGGAACTAATCGTCCAATTATTCCAATAGCAACCTCGCTGTCTTTAATCTTATATTTTTCTCGAAATACAGTACGTTTTTCTTCATAATTATCTTGAAATTTCTGTAAATCAAAACCCAGCTGAATTACTTTCAATTTACTGAGCGGGGCAATTTTATGAATTTTGGCTAGTTCATGCTTCTGAATTTCACTTATAGCAACTAGTTTAGTCGATTTTTCCGCCAAGTATTTTTCAACTTGTTTATAAAAAGCAGTCTTTGTTTTTCCAAAATAAGAGTGAAAAACGTGGCCATGAAAAGTGTGTAAAATTACAGGGACTTTCATGTTAACGGCAGCCAATCTTCCAATCGCGCCAGATTTTGAAGCGTGAGTATGAACAATATCGGGTTTGAAATCGGCAATTATTTGCTTGATTTTTTTGTAGGCAATTCTATCTTGCTTGAAATTTATTTCCCTACGCATTTCGGGAATAATAATAGGATTTAACCCTAATTTTTCAACGATAAATTCAGAACTGTCTTCAGATTCATCTTTCATACCGCCAATTAACAGTGTTTCGAACTCATCTTCCATGTATTTGGATAGATAGCCAACATTATATGTCGGTCCACCAAGGTTAAAGCGATTGATTATTCTTAAAACTTTTGGTTTACTCACTACGCCATATATTTTTTCCACCAATGTTGAAACGCTATTATTGCCCAAACGGTAGCATGAGCATCACCAGGGTTGAGAGAGAATAATTTCTGTTTTAATTCTTTAATTGCAGTGACGTTAAAAATTCCTTGTTCTTCAATAAAATCATCGTTTAACCATTCTTCGGTTATTTTACTTTTTAAATCTGTTTGAAACCATTTTAATAATGGAACTTCAAAACCTTTTTTAGGGCGATTATATAACTCTGGCGGAAGTAGATTCCTAAACGTGTCTTTTAATATTTTTTTTCTTAACGAAGCGTTAATTTTATAAACTGACGGTAGCGAAAAAACATAATCAACCAATTTATGGTCGAGAAACGGTGTGCGAACTTCTAATCCATTTGCCATGGACATGGCATCTACTTTTCTGAGCATATCGTTTTGGAGAACTAAATCCACATCGCTTCGAAGCACGTCATTGAAAGAACCGTCTTTTTTGATTCCTTTTAGTAAATTATCTTTTCGTTTTTTATAGTTATAGGCTTCGTCAGAAAGGCGTTGAATATTAATTCGTTTGCTTTCTTTTAAGAAATAATTTGACTGCTCCTCAGTTATAAAGGTAGCCCAGCGCCAATAACGTTCTTTATTGGTGAGATTTACACCATCACCAAATCGAACCATTTGACGGTTGAAATTCCCAAGTTTAGAACTCCGTGATTGTGGTAATTTTTTAAGTAGGGGGTTTAAAAGCGTAACTGTTTTTCCGACCAGTCCCGGTTGTCTTGCTTTAAGCTCTGCATGATGTTTGTTGTAGCCCGAGAAAATTTCATCGGCACCATCACCACTGAGAGCAACAGTAACGTGTTTTTTTGTTAATTTACTGAGTATGTAAACAGGAATAGCAGACGAATCAGCAAAGGGCTCATCTAAATAATCTAATACTTCATGATAATTTTCGAATAAATCATCATTGGATAATGAGAAAACAGTATGGTTAGATCCACATTTTTTGGCAACTAGATTTGCAAATTCTGTTTCGTCAAAATAAGGTTCGTCTTTATATCCGATAGAAAACGATTGAAGGTTCTCGGTGTGTTTGGCGGCAATAGATGTAATTATTGATGAGTCAATTCCTCCACTTAAAAAAGTACCTAGGGGTACGTCCGAAATCATTCGTTTGGTAACCGCTTGTTCAACTAATTGTTCTACTTTTTTTTGTGCTTCTTGGTATGATCTAGAATTAACTTGGGTAATGTTGTCAGGTGTTTCAGGTGTTTCGTAGTATTTTTTCTCTTCAATTTTTGCTGATGGTTCGTCTAACTTAAAATGAAAATAATGCCCTGGACTTAATTTTCTAATTCCTTGCAAAATGGAGTAGGGCGCAGGAATATAATTTAGCTGTAAATAGGTAAAGAGTGAGGTGGTATCAATTTCTCTTTTAATATCAAATTCGAGTAAAGCTTTTATTTCGGAGGCAAAAATTAGCTTGTTATCATCAAGGTAATAAACCAAAGGCTTAATTCCGACTCTGTCTCTTGCAATGAAAAGAGTTTTCGCTTTTTTATCATAAATAGCTAGGGCAAAAAAACCGTTGATGTCGTTTAAGCACCTAACACCGTATTGAATATACATTTGAAGTACAACTTCAGTATCGGAACCTGAACGAAATTCAACACCTCTCGATTCAAGAATTTTTCGCTGTTTTTTGTAGTTGTAAAACTCCCCATTAAAAATAATGGTATAACGCTCGGTGTTATCCGTAAATGGTTGAGCACCATTGTCAGAAATATCAATTATAGAAAGTCTTGTATGACCAAGGGCGATGTTGTTGTCAACGTATTTTCCCTGGCTATCTGGCCCGCGTTTGTTAAGCGTTTTTATGGCATTTTCGATTAAGTCAAGCTCTTTTTTACTTGAATCATCAAAAGAAACAATGCCAACAATTCCGCACATAACTATGGTTACTCAGAAAGCCATTTTTTATAGATTTTCTTTTGCTTATCTGTTGGGTTTTCGATAGGAACAATTTCATACTTTACACTAGTATCGTTGGCTAAAGTAACCGAAATTATTTTGATAATTCCATCTCTCGAAATAGTAATATTGATTTTATCTCCTGCTTTATAGTTGTCAATTAAGGTGCTGAGTTCGTTGTCGACAGTTCTATAACCATTAATCGCAATAATTTCATCGTTAACATTTAAACCATATTTGTAGGCGGCAGTTTCTCGAACAACGGAAGTAACAATTAGCCTTCCATTTTTGTCAGAAGTGTTTACGCCAAGTCTTACATTTCCTGAGCCTTCTTTGGTGTTTGTGATTTCGCAACCGGCATAACCAAAATACGTTGTATAGTCGATAGTTTTTATTCCCGCCACGGTGTTTTGAAAGAAATCACCCAACTTTTTGCCAGCTACTTGCTCAACGGCAGTTTGAAATTCTAGGTCGGTAAAACCTCGATTTTGTTTTTTGTAATATTCGTCCCACAGTAACTTTAACACATCATCTAAATTCTTTTCTGCATTGGTGTTTTCTAGGATAATCAAGTCCAATGCATTTGCCAATAAAGCTCCTTTTGGATAATATGAAATGGTAGTATTTCTGCTGTTTTCGTTCGAACGATACGCTTTTATCCATGCGTGAAAACTTGCTTCGGTCACCGGCTGCACTTTGTTTCCAGGTTGGTTTTCCACCCTGGAAATTGTACTTGCTAATTTGCTTAGGTATTTATCAGCATCGTAATATCCTGCTCTTTTTAGTAATAGTTCATCATAATAACTTGTGAAGCCTTCGCAAAGCCACAATAAGTTGGTGTAATTCTCTGAATCGTAATCGAATGGACCTAATGCGATTGGTCGAATCCGTTTTACGTTCCATAAATGGAAATATTCGTGGGCGACAAGGCTTAAAAAACGTTCGTATTTTCTGCCAGACTCGTACCCCCAACGATTAACCTGTAGTGTAGTGGAACTAAGGTGCTCTAGTCCTCCGCTACCATGTGTAAGGTTGTGAATGATAAACGTGTATTCTTTGTTGGGGTTTTGACCAAAAACATCGGTGCAGGCCTCAATAATTTTAGCCATATCTGTTTTTAACAACTCTATATTGAAATTCCCTTCACCATATAGGGCAACATTGTGCTTTACGCCAGATGCTTCAAACTCAAATTCTTGATGATTTCCCATTTCTATTGGGCTATCAACTAAAATATCGTAATTGGGTACTTTATAGGTAAAAGTTTTACCAGATGTTCGCTCGAGCGAAGTGGTTATTTTTTTCCAATCAACAGGCAGGGTAATTTCAAGTGTTGAGGATAGGTTTTTCTTGCCATCGAGGTACATAAACAGACTTGTTCCGTTAACATAACTATGACTTGCATCTAAAAAGCTTGTTCTAACAGACATTTCGAAAGCATAAACATCATACGAAATAGTGATTGTTGAGCTTCCTTTGCTGTAAACTCGCCATGTATTTTTGTTGATCAGTTTAAAGTTCCCTTTATCGGTGTTGAAATTTTCAACATTTTTAGAAAACTCCCTCACCAAATAAGAGCCTGGTGCCCAGACTGGCATTTTTACATCAATAGAATCATCTTTTAATTCATCTATTTTTATGTCCACATGAAAATAGTGCGTATGTGGTTCTGGCATAGAAAGCTGATAGCCAATTGTTTGCCCAAAAGAGGATGCTGACGCAACAAAGACAAGTAAAATTAGGGGTATAAATCTCATGTTTTGGTATTTGACGCTAAAATAAATAATCGATTAAGATTAGGTAGCGAATTTGTGTTTTAATGTTGATTGGGTGAAATAATACGCTCGGTTTTAGAGTTGAGATTGGTAGCTCGAACGAATTTAGAGTTGCTTTTTGCAGATTTTTCTGCTACCTTCGAAACGTTCAACGATGGTTTAATTTGGCTTATCGTTAGCCACCATAATAATAAATGAAAATAAAAGACAAGAATAATGTTTTCGAGCTATCACTCAAGGGATATGAATCCCCTTCGATTAGGTACGAGCAATATGACAGCAACTGGCTCCAGATAAACATTAAAGTTCAAGGTTTGCAAGCCCCATGGGAAGTTACTGATAATATGTTGCTTACATGGGAAGTTGCTTTTCTTGCTGACTGGATTAGTAAATTGAATAACAATGAGAAAAGTGAAACTATTTTAGAATTTATTGAGCCTAATTTAAGATTCGAAAACCTGGGCAAACAGGGTGACAATATTGGTGTCCGCATATGGTTTGAGTTAGAAGCAAGGCCTTCATGGATTGAAACTGATGGGGCATACATGGATGATTTATATCTCGCATTTGGAATACAATTACGCAATGGAATACCGCATCAGTAGACCTAGCTAATGAACTATCAACGTACCCGGAAAGAACAATTAAAAACGGTGGCTAACATTATGTATGAAAATATGCGGTTGCTGGCTTTTGTCGTTATCTGAAACTTCATCAGTTTTCCCATAGTTTTTGCTAGTGCTTTAAACTACTATTTGCAAGTTGCATCCTTGCATCGGGCGGTTTGCTTCTTGCTCTTTTATTTGGTTGGCAGTAAACTGGACCTTTGGCAAAAATTATTAACTTTAACTTAACTTAAAACGGCAATGCACATTTCATACATTAGCGTTCACTCCGAATTAAAACTCGGAAGAACATCAAATACCTGTCAAGCTTTAGCATGAAACCACATGTAAAGGTTCGAACCTACTCTATTTGAGGTATAGAACCATCGCTGCCAGAGCTCTTGTTTTTTGTGCCAATCCATTTGTAGCGTTTTCTTGCTATTTTATATATGGGGCTATAGTAAAAAATGTAATTGAGCATTATTTCATGTGAACCATAGTTGCCCGTTCGTAAACCAGTAAGAGAAAGGTTGTAATTGTAGTTTATCCCAAAATCGCGGTGGGGGTAAATTCCAAAACCCGCCATTAAACCATCGTTTAGCCTGTAACCTGCCTCAACTTGCAATAGTTCGTTATAATCTAATTTTACCCGTAAATCGATCATAATAGGGTTGTTACCAATGTAATTTAGCAGGGTAGTAGGTTGTAACGAAACAGACTCGCTAACGTGGAACGTTTTAGCGGCAATTAAATAGTAATGCGGTATTTGTGGGGTAGATGCATTGGGTTGGTATTTAATTTTTAACGGAATTAAATTCAATGCTGATACTCCAATATAGAAATTGCCATCATTGTACAAATACAACCCACCTCCAGCATTTGGTGCGAGGGTGTTCGCAGAATTGTTTACATCAATTAGGTTATCGGTTTGGTGAACTAAAATAACCTTTTTTCTGTTGATTCTATATTGTGCGATGGAGCCCGAAAGTCCGAAAGAAAGTTTTAGCTATTCAGATAATTTAAGATGATACGAATAGGATAAGTTAAGCCCTGTATTAGAGAGTACACCAGCTTTGTCGTTGTAAATAAAACCACCAAGACCGTAGTTTTTTTTATCAACGGAACTATGTATGCTCAATATTTGAGTGTTTGGCGCTCCTTCAATACCCAACCATTGGCTTTTATGTTGTAGCCTAAAATCAACATATGGTTTGTTTCCAGCAACGGCAGGGTTATACAAAAAAGGATTGGTGTTGTTCCCGCTATGAACCGGCAGTTGCTGCGAAATACTTACAGCAGAAAAGCAAACAAATAAGTAGGTAAGTAATCGCAGTTTCATTTTTCTCTCACAATTGATATTGAACCATATTGTTTGTTGCCACCGTTGTTAAAATCTATTACATAGAAATAGGTGGAGGCTGGTAAATTTTCACCATTCCAATTGTTGTTGTAATTTTCTGTTTGAAACAACAATGCGCCATTCCTATTGTAAATTTCTACCGAATTGCCAGGGTAGCTGAAAATTGTTTCTATAATCCACGAATCGTTATTGCCATCACCATTTGGTGTAATAAGATTCGGAATTTCTAAATTATTGGCACAGGCATTAACCGTAATTTCATCCACGGCAGTGCAACTGTTTTCGGTGGTTATGGTCACGTTAAATTCTCCTTCTTCAGTTGTGTTGGTAATCTGAGTGGTTTCACCAGTTGACCAATTATAACTTGAACCTTCATTACCCGCATTCATATTTACACCAAGGTAACTACATAATATTGTATCGCTAGGAAGCACCGTTTCTGGATTGGGGTGAAAATCAACTAAAATGGTATCTCGTTCAACGCAATTGCCAAAAAACACAGTTACGTGATAGTCTCCTGGAACAACTACTAACGAAACCTGTTGAGTGCTTCCCGTTGACCAATAATAGGAAGTAGCTTCGGGAGCGGTTAGTAGAATTGCTTCTCCTATACAGAGTGATTGGTTGTTGCCTAAATCTTCATATTGAGAGTCAATATCAATGGCATTTGTTCCGACAATTAAATTGTAGTTTTCTACTCCTATTTGTCCATCGGCAGCTCCAATAGATTGCCCGTTACAGCTTGCGGCACTGTTTGTCACTATTCCACTTGTGCCACCAGTTAAAATTGAAGTGACGTTGCTAGGCGTGGAGCTATTCTTGTGCCAAATAAAACCTCCGCTACCTCCGCCACCAGGACCATAACAGCGGTTAGAAGTATTTGCATCAACGCTACCCCCATTTTCTCCTTTTGCTTCTAATGTTATTATGCTCTCAACTGAACTTGAGTATAAAAGAATCGAACCTCCAGCGCCACCGCCCCCAGCACCATCGTTTACACTTGAACCACCATTTGTTCCATTGGAGAATATTGTATTTCCGTTTCCTTCGATTTTGTTTGCTATAAGAATTACAATTCCACCACCAGTGCCACCATCAGTTGTAGAATTGTTATTGGCATGTCCAGCTCCGCCACCGCCACCAAGAAATACAGAATTGACTGAGCCAGAAAGTCCTTTTCCACCAATTCCAGGATGAAATCCAGTACAGTTATTTGCATTTGGGTCATCGTTATTTCCGCCTCTTCCGCCATAAATTGTATTGGCACCACCACCGCCACCAGAGTTGTGGTCGTTTCCACCACCACCACCATTGGCCAGAGCTCCTTTCCCGGCCGTTTCTGTTCCGTACACTGCAATGCCTTCTCCCTTCATAGCGGCATATCCAGTAGTGATGTCGTACGTGTAATCGGGAAAATTATCGAACCATGCACAATTGTATGCCGAAGAATCGGAACTACCGCCTCTAAAGCCAATTCCAGTAGCATCGATATCCGCATTTAGCGTAATAGTATTAGTCGCTTCTAACACTATCACACCGCCCGTTGTTCCGTTCCAAGCCTGACCGGTTAATGTTCCGTTTATGCTAACGTTTTCGTATTTAGGGATGCTAATTACTTGCACAAAACCTAACACATCGTATGTATTTAAAAGCTGCGCATTAAACGAAATCGTATTTGCATTAACATCACAAATGACGGCAGTTTCAAAACCTCCAGCACCATTATAATCAGTTACATTGCCATAGCTAGCATTGTTTAAATCGTAAATTATTGCGCCTTTCATTTGAATGATTAGAACGGTGTCGCCAACAAAAAATCCTGCTGTGTTTGCCACATTAACGGAAGCATTGTTGGAGCCAATAGAGGTTACTTGTGCGTAGTTATTGATTGTGCCTGAAACGGTTTGGGCATGTAACGAAGCACCCAATAAGAGTAATAAACACAGAAACGAAAAATAAATTTTAACCAGTTGAATCACGGTTCAAAGGTATATATTACGGTGTATATTCAACTGCGCCAGCATCGGGGTTTGAGTCGCGAGCAACTCCATCCTTGTCTATTTCTAACCCTAAAATTTCGGGGCAGTAATCTACGGCAACAGATTGCTCGAAAAGGTGGTAGTCATCTATCTCAACGTCAGCGAAAATAGGATTACGTGTTACCCCATCTATTGTTATGTTAGCTGGGTTAATTAACGCGTTATTGTAATTTGATGTGGTTGTGTTTAGCTCAGTTCTTAAAATACAATCATTAAATTGATAGTTAAACGTCATACCCGAAAATTCGACTTCTTCGATAACCAATTCTTCGGTTTTGTTACCGTGAACGATACAGTTATTGAATTCTGCATCGATACTCCAATGTTGCTTTTTGCTTCCTGCCTCAAAATAATTACTGACAACCAATTGTCCTAAATTACGTGATTCGTAAGTCCAATAATTGGCAAAAGTACAATGATTGAATTCGTAATCTCCTCCCCAAGGTAGTGCTAAAGTATGTTGGCCACAATTGCTAATAATACAATTGTCAGCTTTTATGGTTGAGTTATAAGCCAATAAACCAACACCGCTCATGTTTTCGATCACAGAATTGGTAATAGTTAAAACGGTATTGGAGTTAGGGTTGGCTGTGCTATCGGTTTTTATTCCAATATTTCCGTTTCGGATAATTGCGTGGTCAATTGTGCTATTCAGACTTTCGGTATAAAACCATATTCCACCAAAAATAGGATGCCCCCATTGCCCTGGGATATCACGATAATCGATGTCTGTTCGGTCCGAAGTAAAAATTACTGGATTATCTGCTGTGCCTTCCACAAAAAGCGAAGCAGCAACATCTACAGCTAAACCAGAATACTGATGAAAGTGCATTTTCGTACCTGCTTGAATGGTCAACGTATTCGATGAATCGACAGTTAAATAACCGTAAACTACGTGTGGTTTATCGTTGGGTAAAGTGTAGCCGGTATTAAACTCTTCAGTTTCTTGATTTATAGGAAAGAAATATTTCCCACCAATCGAATACCAATAATAGAAGTCTTGTCCCCAAGCAACCAAATCTACGTCTTGCTGATTGCCATTGGTGATAAAAATGATAGAATCGGTTATAATCATCGGATTGCTGGTTTCTGTGGGGTCAACAGTTACTTCTACGAAAATATAGAGACTATCTTTCGATTTTAGCTCAATATCAGTTTGTTTGATTGCAGAAACCCCATCAATGTTTATTCTGAAATTTGAGGGCTCACCACCAGCTAACTCAATTGAAGAAATGTTTACCGTCTGCAAATGAGGATTATAAATCTTAAACACTTTCGTGATGGAGCCTATTTGAGTAAATACTGTATCGAAAATAATAGTATCAGTAGAAAACTCTAATTGCGCTGACGAATCAGTTATCAGCTTGTCTTTTCTACAAGAAAAACAAAACAGCACTATAAGCAACGCTAGGGGAATGAGTATTTTCTTTAACATTATCGGCAAAGATATGTATTCCAATATACGTATTTTCTCCGAAAATATTTTATTCGTGTAAATTTGTTTTCCTAGATAAGTCTGTAGCCTTCCCCTTTTTCAGACTGAAAAAATACTGACCATAACAACATGATGAGTCTAAACATAAAATAATAATTATCTAGATTAACCGTGTCATGAACTTCAAAAACACGTTATTTATTTAACTGCTTTATTTTTCATTAGGTTTCAGAATTTTCTTATTCTTTTACAACAATTAATTTATCCATTACAACTGGTATATCATCTACTGTTAACCTGAGTTCGATTCTTAACTAGCTTATTTTTAACATAGTATCATTTGTCAATCCCTCCGTTCGAGAATACTCGAAGTCTTTTCTAAGGGAGAATTCCCTCTTGGA
>JAESTK010000174.1 GCA_016763645.1 Flavobacteriales bacterium | reverse complement strand
TTTCCATTGGGCTCAAATCCATTATAGAAATTGTTGTAATCAAATGAAGTATTTAATCGAATAACTTGATCGGTAACAAAACTACTGTCTTGAGGAATGTAATACTTCCGAAGGTTGACAGATAGTTTTCCGTTATTTTCCATCAAACCGCCCTTGTCAATTAAGTTGTAGTACGATATGTTTGCTTCATAGTTCAACTTGGTTGAGTCTTTGATAAAACTCATTAAACGAACATCAGCTCCCGCTTTTGAATACCACTGCAAGGTATTCGCTTTCTGGTAATCTTCACCTGTAAATTCGTTAGGGTCGAACCCATAATTATGAATCGCATTTCTATCATAATCGATTTGAGCTTGAATCAAATGCTTTTTTAAGAATTTTTTACCGTAAATCGCTACTTCATTGTTGCTGAACCCATTGTAACCTACATCGTTAATTCCTCCTTGAGAAGCAAAATGCTTAGCGTAAGCCCCAACGGAATGCTTTCTAGAACGAGAGTTATTTACATACCCCTCAAACATGGTGTTGGTGTAGTTGCCGAACCCTCCTTTTACATACCCTTTCGATAAATAATTTAAGGGCTCACCTTTCATTCTCGCAGGCTTAATAGGGTCGATATCGAATGTTACAGGAATTTGCTTTTTAACCACTGAATATTTTATCTCAGGGGCAGCAATAACAGAATCCTCAATTGAAGGATTATTCGTCATTTTTACCGCGTTCATCACTGGAAGTTCAGCAGTTTTATAGATATAAACCTCTGGCTGAGTTTCTAGGCTATCAGATTGACCAAAAACGGTTCCTGCCAATAAAACAGAAGCGATATGTAATCCGATTTTATTCATCTTCTAGTTCATCTTCAAAAAGTTCTTCAAATTCTTCGTCCATCCCATCAAAATCTACATCGATATCTTCATATTCTGGTTCAACTTCTTCGGGCTTTTGCAGTTCTTCAACTTTAGCAATTTTTTCCTGTACTTCTTGCAGCACTCCTTGGTCACCATCGTAATTATCCAAAATACTTTGCAGTGTCGCTTTAGCTTGAAAAAGATCTTCGGTTTCAACATATATATCAGATAATAAAATCAAACCTTTTGCAATCCAAAACGCATACGTTGGCACGCGATTTACAAGCTCGAATACTTCGGCTTCAGCTCCTTTTAAATCGCCTTGGTCGTAGCGAATTTTCGCCATAAAATATTTCGACTCAGCACCGATTTCGCTATGTGTTGCCGATGCTGCCACCTGAAACTCTTGCAATGCAACCGTTAAGCTATCCATTGCCAAGTACGACCTTGCTATAATTATTTGCGCCTCAATCAATGTGTTTTCTTGCACTTTTTCGGCAGAAATTACTTGTCGCGAGTAGTCGATTGCACTTGAATAATTATTCATAAAAAAAAAGCATTTCATTTGCCCAACTTTGGCATCCAGAATATTAGTAGAAAATGTTGCTACTTTTTCGAGCATAATATAATTACTGAGCGCCTGCTCAAAATCGAGATTGGCAAAATTAATTTTAGACACTGCAACCAATGCACTTTCGGTAAAATCGCCCTGTGGGTGGCCAATAACTACGTTATAACTCTTAAGGGCTTCCTCATAATTACCCAATCGCATTTCGCTCTCTGCCTTATAAAAGTTCGCTTTTAGTTTAAATATCGGATTTTCGTAAGTCGTTAAATATTTTTCGAAACTCTTTTTGGCTCCTTTGAAATTAGATTGAAGATATTGAAAATTAGCTGCCTCATATGCTAAGGTGTCTAGCTCAACCAAAGCAACATCTCCATAGCCAAAATTCTCAACTATTTTGGGGTAATCTTCAACTTTATCGAGCTGCACCAATATACTTTTTACTTGCGTCAAAATTCCTTTAGATATTTTATAATCAGGAAATTCCTTTAAAATCCTCATAAACAAAGCCAGGGCTTTTTCATTCTTATTACTGTTGTAATAAATAAGCGCTGTTCCATTTAATGCTTGGTAATATTCACGTTTTTTATTCGAGTAATTTTCGATAATATCGGTGTAATATTCCAATGCTTTTGCTTCATCACCAACCGCATAATAATGCTTACCCATTTGCAATTTAGCAGAAACGATATACGTAGATTTTGGATAATCTTTTAGCAAAATTTCAAGCAATTGCATTTTCTCGTCTTTCTTTTTTAGGAATCCAAGAGCAACAGCTCGTTGATAAATAGCATAATCGATGTCACCACCTTTGGCATCAATTGCTTTTTGGTAAAAACCTTCGGCTTTAAAACGGTCTCCTTGCAAAAAATAGGAATCGGCTATCCGTAGATTTGCATCGGTCAACAATTGCTTATTTGTTTCACTTTTATCGGCAGTAAACTTTCTAAAAGACTGTATCGCTTCACTATATTTCTCTAAATCGAAATAGGCATACCCTAAGTTATAATGCGCTCTGTTAAATTCTTTTTGCAAAATAGCGCCTGGTTCGAATATGAAGTTTTGATAGGCTTCTATCGCTTTTTTACGCTGCTTTATTTTGTACAGTGCTTCGCCCGTCCAGTACCAACTCATTGTGTTTAATCGCTTATCGATAGGGTATTTTCTTACTTTTTTAAATTCGTTTATCGAAGACTTATATTTGGAATCGTCAAAGTATGCTACTGAACTATTATAAGCCGCGCGTTGATATGCACCTTTTAATCTATCATCAATTTCAGGGATACTTTCAATGGACTTCATCGCTGCGCGATAATTATTTGTTGTCATATATACATTGACCAAGTACTCATATGCTTCTTTTGTTTTTTCAGCGTTTGGATATTTCTTGATGTATTCTAAAAATGCCTCAATCGATTTATTGTAGGGGTCGTACGATAATTCATAAGACAACACAGCATAATTATACAATGCGTCCTGCTGTATTTTTGTGTCAAAATCCATGTTAGTAGCTGCCTTGTATGCGTTTCTAGCAAATTTCTTTTGATCAGACTTTATATAACAATCGGCCAAATGGTAATATGCTGTTTGAGCTAACTCATCATTCGAATTACTAATTTTAGTGAAGAGTCTTACTGCTTTATCGTACTCCCCCGCTTTGTAATTGGCATAACCCAATTGGTAATTGTCTTGTGGAGAAATTAAATAATTTGCTTTTCGATACTTTTCAAGATAAGGAATCGACTCTTTGTACTTTTTCGTTTGATAATATGAATCTCCTATGAGCCTAGCAATTTCTGGAGCCCTTTTTGGCGTAGCTGAATCTAACAGCGCTGGGGCGTAACCGAGCAACTCGGAGTACTTTTTTTGGAGGTAATATATTTGGGTTATATAATAAGGTACTACTTTGGCAAATTTCTCGTGAGAAGATAATCGCTGAAAACCCTCCAACGCTGTTTGATAATCCCCCTTTATATAAGCGATATGCGAATAATAATATCGTGCTGGTGCAGTGTACTTCGTGTCAATATCTTTTATTTCGTATAGAATTTTACTAGCATTATCATAATCATCAAGCATAAAATAGCTATACCCTTTCTTAAAGTGGTATTCTGCAACTTCACCACTACTTAAATCGAACATATCTACTTGCTCGAACCAATTAATTACGTTTTCCCAACGTTTTTTTCGATAATTATACCTTCCTAGTTGAAAATAGACATTCCTTACTCGAGGACTTTCCGGATGATTTTCAACAAATTGAGTGAGTAAATGCTCTGCATCTTTATTAAAAAGAGCCAAGGCGCATAAAGCCGAATAATACTCGCTATTTACACTAATCTCAGAATCTGAATTATTAATCCTTTTTATCGCTTTATCGAACTGATGTTGTGCCGCCCCAAACTTACCTTTATTATATAGCTCTATCCCGAGTTTATATTCAACTATATCATTAGTATAAACAGGCGATTGCTGAGCATGAGCAGCTACTGCACTAAAGCAAAGGTATAAGCCAAAAAGGCAGTATGTCGTATATCTACGTATCACTATATTGAGTCGGGTAAAAGTAGAGAGGTTCCTCTCGCGATAGTTTTTAAGAGAATGAAGTTATTAACGCAGTGGTGTTAAAACGAATTGCGCTAAGTCTCAACCTATACACTACACAAAGGCAAAATAGTTAGCATCACAAGAATGGCTACTTATAGATTATTGCAATCCCATTTTTGTTAAATTAATCGTAATTTCGCAGAACAATGAAAAAAAATAACACTTTGAGGCAACCATTTGTGTACATAATCGTCTCCAAAGTATTCATCAAATAATATATTTAAAAAGTTAGCCATGTCTAAATCAATATTTCTTTCCTTTTTCTTAGCATTTACAGTATTTATCGGATTTAGCCAAAGCGGATATACTATTATCGAAAATCGTGAAAATGCCAATGTAACCGAATTCAATAAAAATCTTGAAAAATGCAATTTCGATTTATATCGAATGTATAACCAAAATAGAATTTTGCGTTTCGACAATGGAATCTCTATTGCATTGACTTCAGCGAAAGAAATTATTGATAAGGGAGGCTTTATTAAAGTAACCACCTTAACAAAAGACGACCAACCTGTTGAACACCCCATACTGCTCCATATTGACAGCAACGGAAATGTATTACAACGGCACGAAAATACCGACATCAAAACAATAAAAACGAACGAACAACAAAACCAACGATAACATGAAAAACAGTTACACTCTACTTTTAGTTATTGTTTTTAGTTTCATCTTCCAAATCACCTACGCTATGCCTGGTGGTGGTGGTGGTGGTGGAACCCCCTGCGTGATTGGCGGGACACCTAACGACCTTGGAAATGTTGCTGCAGGAGATGGTTGTGGAGGCGCTACCTCTTTGGGGGCAATGGATGCCGTATGTGCTTGTGACGGTGCTACAATTGTTCCAATGCAAGTACAAGGGACTACTGTTGGCGCAATTGCTGACCAACCTTATCTTTCTATTCTAGATTGTCAAGGAGGTTCAAACCAAGACAATCCTGCAGCTGATGTTTGGTACACGGTTGACTTTACAGGTAACGAACTTACTATCGACCTTACCAGTACTATGAATGACATAAATGTTGCTCTGTGGGTTGATGATGGTGGTGGTTGTGGTAATCTAGTACCAAGAGGATGTGCTTTTGATGGTAGTGGAGACTTATCTGGAATCAACTTCCAAAATGTTTACGATGGAGAAACGGTTTACATACAAATAAGTGGTGCCGATGTAAATGATGTTGGCACGTTCGACATGACCTTGACCAATGATGTGAGTTGTGTCGCTTGTATAGTAGATGAAGAAGTTACAATTACTCCTTTACCTGTAAACGGAACATACCTACCGGGGCAAACGGTTAACATGTGTTACGCTGTATTAGAATACTCACAAGAAAATACAAATTGGATGCACGGACTCGTTCCTGTTTTTGGTTCAGGTTGGGATGCAGCTACATTCACTGCGATTTCTGTTCCTGAAAATGATTGGCAGTGGTTTACTAATATTCCTACTCCATCAGACGGAAACGTTAGTGGGTGGTTTTATGATAGTAATGGCAATGGTGATCCAACCGATAATTATGGTCAAAATATTGAGGGAACTGGAACACCATTAATGGAGTGGTGTTGGTCGATAGATGTACAAGATGTATGTAACGAAGGCCTCGATTTAAGTATTGATATTACCAATTACTCTGATGGTGAAACTGGCTCGTGGTCAGATGTTGCTTGTGGTACAGATTATAACTTTGAATTCCTTGCCTATATGGTTTGTTGCGAGTTTCCTGACATGGATTCTATACCAACTTGTCCTGGCATGACACAAGGTACAGCAACTGCTATTGGTATGGGAACAGACCCTCATGATTATGCTTGGTCTAACGGTGTAACTCAAAATAACATTAGTGGAGGTCATACTATTACCAATTTAGCTGCTGGTGTTTACCAAGTAACAGTTACCGATGTTGATGGTTGCACAAGAATCTCGCAAGTAGAAGTTACCGAAACAACCGCAATGATTGTTTCAGCAGTTCCAACCAATGCTTCTTGTGCAGTACCCTGTGATGGAGCTGTAGATTTAACTGTATCGGCTGGAGCAGGTGGATACACTTACTTATGGTCAAACGGTGCTACTTCTGAAGATATATCAAACTACTGCGGTGGATCGTTATCGGTTACTGTTACCGATGCAGCAAATTGTGTAACAATCACTTCAGCTACTGTTACAACACCTCCTTTACCAACTGTTACTGCCTCAACTACTCAAAATGAAACTTGCGATGGAGATTGTGATGGAGCAGTTTCTTCATCTGTATCTGGAGGAACAGGAACTATTATTTATAACTGGTCGAGTGGAGGAAATACAAATAGTGAAACCAGCCTATGCGATGGTACTTACACCATTACCGTTTCAGATGACAATGGATGTACAGATGTTGCTAGTACTACTGTTACACCTGGGCCAATTATAACAGCTGTTGCAACTGCAGATGGCCCCTATTGTTTGGAACTAGATGCCTCTGGGACCACAAATAGTTTCAGTTTTGATGGAACAGGTTCATCAATTAACATTGGCAGTATTACATCTTATTCTTGGAATTTTGATGATGGCAATACAGGATCTGGATCTACTACTTCATATACTTATACTACAACTGGAACATTCGATGTAACACTTACTGTTTCTGACGGAACCTGTACGGACGAAACCGTGGTTCAGGTAATTGTTTACCCAATGCCTACAGTTACATTAGTACCTACTGATGTATCGTGTAATGGCTTAGCAGATGGAGAAGTTGTTGCTACTGGTGGCTCAGGAACACCATCATACACTTACACTTGGGGAGGACTTACTCCTGTAGCTCCTAATTCTGGAGGATCTGATACAGAAACTGGTCTTGCTCCTGGAATTTATACTGTTACAGTTTCTGACAATAACGGTTGTATGGTTTCCGCAACCGCTACTATCATAGAGCAACCGGCTCTTTCAATTACCATGGCTGGAAATGATGCATCATGTAACGGTGCGTCAGACGGTGATGCGTCAGCTACTGTTAGCGGAGGAACACCTGGCTATACTTATTCTTGGAATGATGCAAGCTTCTCAACAACATCTGGTATCGCTGGGTTAACAGCGAATACATATACTATAATAGCTACCGATGCCGCTGGTTGTACCATTACAGATTCACAAGTAATTAACGAACCACCTGCTATGACATTAACACCATCTTCAACCACATCATCCTGTGGTAATTCTGATGGCTCCGCCTCAGTTGTCGCTACTGGTGGAGCTGGTGGTTACACGTATAGCTGGAACGACCCTAATACACAAACCTCTGCTACTGCATCTAACCTTTATGCCGGGTCTTTTACTGTTATTGTTACCGATGCTAACTCATGCACCATTACTACCAACGTAAATGTTACCGATGCTGGCTCACCAACTGTTTCTATTATCAATGCTGCTGATGCTACTTGTAATGGTTATTCTGATGGTACTGCCGAGGCAAGTGCCACGGGAGGAACTCCTGGATATATTTACACATGGAGTAACGGAGAAACGACAGCTATTGCTGCTGCTCTTCCTGCAGGAACTCACTCTGTTACCATTACCGATTCTACCGCTCCTGATGCTTGCATTGCTACAGCTTCGGTTACGATTACAGACTCACCGTTGTTAAACACATCTATTTTATCATCGACTAATCCATTATGTCCTGGAACAACAGATGGCACAGCTACTACAAGTGTCAGTGGTGGAACTACTGGTTATACTTATTTATGGAGTAACGGTGAAACGGTTAATCCTGCTATTGCGCTTGGTGCTGGTAACACCTCTGTTGTGGTTACCGATGCACAAGGTTGTACCGTTACTGACAATATAACACTTACTGACCCTCCTGCAATTACCGTTACTGTTGTTGCTACTGATGCTTTGTGTAATGGAGCTTCTGATGGTTCTGCCGATGGGACAATTTCGGGTGGCACTGGTGCTTATACTTTTGCTTGGTCGAACGGAGCTACTACTGAAGATATTAGTGGGGTACCTGTTGGTGCTTACACACTTAATGTTACCGATGCCAACGGTTGTATCGCTAGCTCGGCTGATAACGTTGCTCAACCTACACTTGTCGCTGTTTCTTTAGCTTGTACCAATGTTACTAACCCAGGTGGTTCTGATGGTACTTCTATTGCTACAGGTTCTGGTGGTACTGCTGGGTACACTTATACGTGGGATGTATCTGGCACTACAGGTACTACGGTTACTGGTCTTATGGCAGGAACAGTAAACGTAACCGCCACCGATGCGAATGGTTGTGTTGCCACTATTTCTTGTGTTATCACGGTACCAAACTGTTCGGTTACAGGTACAGTTGCTGTTTCTCCTACCCTATGTTTGGGATCTGTTGACGGTATTACTACGGCTACTATGAATACAGGTGGTACCGCTCCATATACTTATTCTTGGGATGCTGCTGCTGGAAATCAAACAACACAAACTGCCACTGGTCTTGCTTTAGGGTCTTATAATGCTATCATTTCTGATGTTAATGGCTGTGCTGTTACAGTTACTGCTATTATTACTTCACCTGCTGCTATGGTGATCACTGCTACCCCTGTAGGTGCACAATGTCTAGGTGGAAGTTCGGGCTCTGCTAATTCTGGTGTTGTAAGTGGCGGTACGCCTGCATATACATATGCATGGAGTAATGCTACTGCGTTGCAAACAGCTACTGGTTTAGTGGCTGGCACATACACGGTAACCATTACTGATGTTAATAATTGTACCGGGTCTGCTTCGATTACTATAACTGAGCCCACTGCTGTTAACCCTTCTATTGTAGGTAACAATGTTTCTTGTTTTGGAGCGAACGATGGCGATGCAACTATTTCTGTATCTGGTGGTACTACTCCTTACTCATACCAATGGGATGATGATGCT
>JAESTK010000173.1 GCA_016763645.1 Flavobacteriales bacterium | reverse complement strand
TCGATTTCGGGAGAAAACAAAAACCAAAACTCATGTCTCCAAGGGTATATTTTTAGTTGCGCTTGAAATAGAATGAGCAGAAAAGGAGCAGTCGGAGTCATACTACTATTAGTTGTACAGTTAGGGTTTTCTCAAGTGAAAAAAGCTGACAAGTACTTTGCGTCTTTACAATACGAAGAAGCAATTCCGTTGTATTTAAAAGCAATGAAAAAGGGGAATGACTCAGCCGCAGTTATCAACCTTGCCGAAAGCTATCGACTTATCCAAGATTATAAAAGCGCTGAGGTTTATTACAAAAGAGCTTCCGAATTATATCCAAAGAACGCTGACGTGCAGTTAAAGTATGGACAAATGCTTAAGAGTAACAGCAAATTAAATGAAGCAAAAGAAGTGTTTGTGGTTTATGCCAATAGAAACCCTTCCGATGCATCAGGAAAAAACTATGTACTATCTTGCGATAGAGTGCGATCATGGTCAGTGCAAACACCTGGTTTTGAAGTGAAAAATGAAGAAGGTTTAAATTCTGAAAACTCAGACTTTTCACCAATGCCATTCGGAAATGGTGTAGCATTTGTTTCAGATCGTTTTGGTGATAATTCTGACGCAACAGGGCCAGCACCAGTAGGGTTCTTATCTATAACTTTTGCGGAGATGAATGAAGACAGTACCTTCAAAAAAGCAAAGCCAATTAGTAACATCATTAACAATGAATTTCACAATGGACCAATTTGTTTTAACAAAGACCAGTCTGAAGCCTACTTTACACGAGTTGATTACGACCGAAAAAAAGGAAAAGATTTTGTGAATAAACCCCAGATTTATGTTTCTAAATTAAACGGAAATAAATGGGGAAAACCAGAGCCATTTCAGCACAATGACGAAAATTATGCATTTTCTCAACCAGCACTTTCTCCTGATGGTTCGATGTTATATTTCGCATCAGATATGAAAGGTACTAAAGGAAAATTAGACTTATTTTTCTGCAAGCGAGAAGGAAGTTCGTGGTCATCTCCAATAAACTTAGGAAATGAGATTAATACCAGTGGAAGCGAGATGTTTCCAACAATAACTGCCGATGCACTGTATTTTTCTTCGAACGGATTAGTTGGCATAGGTGGGCTAGACATTTTTAAGTCGAAATTGATTAATGGAAAATGGTCAAAACCAGAGAACTTGAAAGATCCGATAAATTCACCAAGAGACGACTTTGGATTGGTTTTTTCTGATGATAAAAATGGGTTCTTTTCCTCAAACAGAGAAGGAGGAAAAGGCGGTGATGACATCTATCGGTTTAAGCTTACATCCAAAACGGGAACAGAAACAGAAATTTCGGGCATATTTTTGTATAGTGAGTTAGACCCAGCAACTAATTCCTTAATTCAACTACTTGATGAAGATGGAAATATGATAATGGAAACAACAACAGACGCTGATGGGGCATTTACATTTAGCGGGCTAGAATCAGACAAAAACTATCAATTTAAAGTAAGTAGTGACGACCCAAAACTTACTGATTTTTCTCAAATATTTTTAACAAATGAGCAAGGAGAAAAAGTAGTTGCGTTAGCCCAACCCACTATGGGAGAATTCCATTTTAGAGCTCTTGAGCCAGAAAAAATGCAAGAACTACAGCCTATCGAAGAAGAAGATATTCAGCTAACTTTTGTTAATATTTTCGGACAACTTTACGATAAAATTCAGGGAGATTATCAAGAAGGGATGGAGGTTCTTTTGGTTAATGATGACGGGAAAATTGTGTACTCAACGGTAACAAACGAACAAGGAAGGTTTACGTTTCCTAATCAGTTATCGAATCAAGATTATCGAATACGTTTGGCGAGTGATACGTTAAATGTTAACGTAATATTTACAAACGCACAAGGTAAAAAAACAGGAACGGCCCAAAAAGTTGATGGCCAACATTATATATTTCTTTCCAAAAATGTTTATGTAAGCACAGAATCAGAGCTCTTTGGGAAGATATTCAGAGAATTACCAGAAGATTACACAAGCTCGATACAAGTCTACCTTATAGACGATGATGGAGTTGTAGTCGCTAGGGTTAATTCCGACAAAAAAGGTGAGTTTTCATTTAAACAACTGGAAGAACACAAACACTATAAAATTCGATTGGAAAACGACCCAGATCTACAAATAATATTTACAGACAGACAAGGGGGTAAACTGGCAAATGCTCGAAAAATTGACGATAAACATTTTATCTTTCTCACAAAGGACTTGTCTGATCCAGAAACTTCTTCAGTTTTCGGTAAAATTTATCAAGAACTACCAGGAGACTATACCGGGGGGATGGAAGTGTATTTGATTAACGATGACGGAGAAATAATATACACGACCGTTTCTGATGCAAATGGCGAATTTAATTTCGAAAACTTACCAGCAGACCAGCATTATGCTATCAAACTAAAAGAACTAGATTCAGAGTATAAAATTTTAATGCTTGATGAGGTTGGAGATCCAACAGAAGCACTTAAGCAAACAGCCGATGGGGACTTTCAATATCAAACAGTTGAATCGGAAGACAATTCACTATTTGGCAAGGTTTACGAAACCTTGCCAGGAGACTATTCGGTAGGAATGGAAATTTACCTTGTTGATGAAGATGGACAAATAGTATATACAACTCATCTTGATAAAGACGGGAATTTCAATTTTGAGAACCTTCCAGCAGATCAAAATTTTGTAGTGCGATTACAACAAACAGGGGATGATTTAAACATGATTGTATTGAATGACCTTGGAGAGGTTGAAAGTAAAGCAAAACAAACTTCAGAGGGTGATTTCGAATACGAAAGAGTCAAAGGATCGGATAAAACAGGGCTGTTTGGAAATATATTTAAAGAACTCCCTGGAGATTTTTCAGGCGGACTTGAGGTGTATTTAGTTGACGATGAGGGAAACATTGTTTACACCACAATAACAGATGAGGATGGTAATTTTAATTTTGAAAACCTTCCTGTAGACCATAATTATAAAATTAAGCTGAAAGATGTAGAAGATGATTTTCAGATGGTTGTGTTGGGCGAATCGGGGGAAATGAAAAGAGTTATTGAAACAGAGAATGGTTATATTCTTGAAAAAGAACCGAAAAGACAACTGCTAGGAAATGTCTATCAAACCTTGCCAGGAGATTACAGGGCGGGGGTAGAGGTTTATTTACTAGATGACGATGGAAATATTGTTTACCAGACAAAAACAGATGCTAATGGAAATTTTGCATTCAAGAACCTTCCTGCGGATAGGCACTTTGTTATCCAACTTAAAGATGCACCAGACGATATTAATATGGTT
Source organism: Flavobacteriales bacterium (assembly GCA_016763645.1). Lineage (GTDB taxonomy): Bacteria > Bacteroidota > Bacteroidia > Flavobacteriales_G > NORP312 > NORP312. Next base: position 17,328 of record JAESTK010000173.1, on the reverse strand, counting down.
GCGTTAAACGACAAAGGGGAAATACAGTCTTCGATAAAACAAAATGTAAAAGGTAACTTTGACCCTCAGCCTATACAAGATGAAAATGAATCTATTTTTGGACAAGCGTACCAAGAATTACCAGGCGATTTTTCTGTGGGAATGGAAGTTTACTTGGTTGATGACAATGGTAATATTGTTTATACTACCACAACCGATGAAAACGGAGATTTTGTATTCGAAAACCTCCCAGCTGATAAACATTATGTAATTAAGTTTAATGAAGAAGACACACAAATGAAAGTCTTGTTTATGGATGACGAAGGAGAACAAATTGGAAGTGCCACAGCGGAAACTTCCGGAGATTTTGAATACTCTTATATCTCATCAAAAAAAGAGTATATATCTTTATTAACGTCAAACGATGTGGTTATTAAAATTATTGAGGACCCTAATTTTATCGTGTTTACCATCAACTTTGGGTATGATAATTCACTAGTACAAACAGAAGATAAAGAGGAACTCAATAAACTATCGGAATTGATGCGGAGAAACCCACACATATCGGTTAAAATCACTGCATTTGCAGACAGTAAAGGCCCAAAAGAATATAATAACCGACTCACCCTACATAGAGCTACCCAAGCTAAAACGTATCTAGTAAGTAGGGGCATTTCTCAAGATAGAATTATCGCTAAAGGCTATGGAGAAGAACGACCCGTTGCACCTAACGCAATGCCAAACGGTAGCGACAACCCTATTGGAAGAGCCAAAAACAGACGAGCGGAAATCCAGATTATTAGAAACTAATATTAAGAAATTGCGAATCAGAAAACGTATACTCACAAACGCAATCTTTTTGTTTGTACTGATATTTTCAACGCCCCTTTTTGGCGAAGAACAAAAAATCAGATTCGATTTACTCTCAATTAAAGATGGGCTATCACAGAGCTCAATAAACGCAGTAGTTCAAGACAAGCAAGGTTTTATTTGGATAGGAACTCAAGACGGATTAAACAAATACGATGGTTATTCCTTTACCACATATTATCACGACCCAGAAGACTCGACTTCAATTTGCGATAACTTTATTAGAGCGCTTGAAATTGATTCGGTAGGAAATCTTTGGATAGGAACTGATAACGGCTTATCAAAATTTGATGCCCGGTCCGAAACATTTACATCGTATTATCATGTTTCAGGAGATAAATCTTCCCCTATTGGGGATGCAGTAAGAGGGATGGACTTTGATAAAAATGGAATGTTATGGGTAGGAACAGCCAATAGCGGATTATACTCGTTTAACACAAAAACAGAAAGAGCGATTCAGTATCACGCTGGAGGCAACGGAAGCTTAAGTTCCGATAACATTCTTTCCCTTTTTGTTGATAATAACAACAATATTTGGACAGGGACTGATGGTAGTGGAATTTGTCAATTTAACAGAGAATCACTAAACTTTATAAGGGTAATAGGCGCAGGGTATTCTATTGGGAATGTAATCCACACCTTTTTTCAGGATGTAAACAATAACTTATGGATTGGCACAAACGAAGGACTATTACTAGCCAAAAATACGGAGCTAAGCAAGAATAAACTTACGGTAGAAGATGTTGCTCTTGGAAATGAAGCAATATCAATCAACGCAATTTTTCAAGCACATGGCGATAATATATGGGTCGGCACCGCAGGAGGAGGATTGTTTAAGATAAAAACAAGCGCTGCAACGAAACACTTCCAAATCGAGCATTTTGAATATAATTCATTGGTTCCAACCAGTTTGAGAGACAACATTGTTCTGTGTTTATATGAAGACAGAATGGGTTTGGTGTGGATTGGCACCAATAGTGGACTCAATAAATTTGACCCTAAAAAGCAAAGTTTTAGGCACATCATGTCGGTTGAGGGCTCTACCTATAACTTGTCGGATAATACGATATGGGCTATATATGAAGATACAAAATTTTTATGGGTAGGCTCTTTAAAAGGGTTAGATCAAATAAACCTCACAACAGGAGAAACCCAATCGTATCCAAATATTTCGAGTTCGATTCACTATAGAAACAACAGTAGTGTATTGTGCATTAATAAAACCTCAAGCGGTGATATACTAATAGGAACAGTTGATGGGCTTTATAAGATTGAAATGAACCTTGAAAAAACTAGCGTTAAGGCAATTACACCGATTAATTATAATGATTACTATTTTAAGAAATACGAAACAAATAATGTTTACATAATTCATCAAAGTAGCGATGGCAGAATATGGGTTGGAACAAAAAAAGGATTAGCAATTCTTTCATCAGAATTGAAACCGTTAGGCTTTTATACTAAGGTTCCGAACAACGAAAACTCTTTACCCAATAACACAGTACGATTTATTTTGCAGGACACAGAAGAGCAAATATGGATTGGTTCCGAAGCAGGAGTATCTAAAATTATTGAGGCAGAGGGAACGTTGCGTTTCGAGACATATTCGCACAGTAAAGATCAAGGGTCGCTGAGTAACGATGTTGTGATGTCTGGCTGGGAAAGTAAGGATGGCACACTTTGGTTTGGCACCTATGGTGGAGGGTTAAATAAATTTGATAGCCAGACTGGTACGTTTAAAGTGTATAAAGAGAAAGAAGGTTTGTCGAATAACGTGGTGTATAGTATTCTGGGCGACAACCAAGACCGCCTTTGGATGACAACAAACAAGGGACTTTCTGTGTTCGACCCCAAAACAGAAACTTTTGTTGTGTACCATGAAAACGATGGAATACAAAGTGATGAATTCGATAACGGAGCCTATTTTAAAAACAGTCAAGGAGAAATGTACTTTGGCGGAATTAATGGAATAAGTGTCTTTAACCCCTCGGAAATAGATAAAAACCAGTATCCGCCACAAATGGCGTTTACTAATTTCAAAATTAATAATCAACAGGTAGAAATTGGGTCAAAAGAGTTTTACCCAGTACATTTAAATCTGATTTACAAGATGGAAATGTCACATAAAATTAGAAATTTTACGTTCGAGTTTGCAGCTCTGCACTACTCGTTTTCCAAAAAAAATCAATATTCATATAAAATGGTTGGTCTAGATGAAGACTGGAATGAGGTTGGTAATCAACGATCGGTTCACTATACCAACTTGCCTCCAGGGGAATACACATTAATTGTAAAAGGAACCAATAGTGATGGCGTTGAGAGTGATAATGTAGCCACCCTAAAATTAATTATCACTCCACCTTTTTGGCTTACATGGTGGTTTTGGATCGTCTCTTTTGTGTCGGTTGTAGGAGCAATAATCTTAGGGATTAGAATCCGAATAAACCAAATTAAGTCTCAAAAAGAAGCACTAGAATTGCTGGTTAAAACACGAACCACCGAAGTGACATTTCAAAAAGAAAAGATTGAAGAACAAAAAAATGAACTCGAAATAGCGAAAGAAAAATCTGAGAAACTGCTGTTAAATATTCTTCCAGAAGAAATGGTTGATGAGCTTAAAGTACAAGGTAAAGCAAAAGCACGAAGTTATAAGCGAGTAACCGTAATGTTTACCGATTTTAAAGGGTTTACTCAAATTTCGGAATCGTTAAAACCAACGGAATTGGTTGAGAGGTTAGACAGTTACTTTATCAAGTTCGATGAAATAATCGAGAAATACAATGTAGAGAAAATTAAGACAATTGGTGATGCGTATATGTGTGCAGGAGGAGTTCCAATTCGAAATAAAAGCAACCCCATCGAAGTTGTTTTAGCAGGACTGGATATTCAAAACTACATTTACGAGTTAAAAGAGAAAGACCCAAATAATAAGGATTTATGGGAATTAAGAATCGGGATTCACTCTGGAGAATTAATAGCTGGAGTTATTGGAATAAAGCGGTTTGCATATGATATCTGGGGTGATACGGTAAACATTGCTCAGCGAATGGAAATGACGGGCGAAGTAGGAAAAGTTAACATTTCGGGCGAAACATACGAGCTAGTAAAAATGTTTTTTGAATGTACCCACCGAGGTAAGGTTCAAGCTAAAAATAAGGGCGAAATTGATATGTATTTCGTGGAGGGAATAAAGCTAGAAATGTCGAAAGATGGAAAAGGACGAGTGCCAAATGACCTTTTTTGGGATTATGTTGATTTAGAATTGTATAGCTCAATTAACTATAAACACGCAGAAAAATTTATCGTAAAAACACTAAAAGCAGGCTTGTCGGAAGACTTAACATATCATAATATCGGCCACATGACCGATGTTTGTGCTTCAGCAGAAAGAATAGCTAAAGAGGAGGGGATAAAAGGAGAAGAACTATTTCTACTAAAGACAGCCGCCTTATATCATGACGGAGGTTTTGTAGAACAATATCAAAACAACGAGTCAATAGGGGCAAGAATGGCAAAGGATGCCCTGCCTGTTTATGGTTATTCGGATGAGGAATTAAACACGATTGAAAGATTGATTTTAGCGACAAGTATTCCGCAACAACCGAAAGATTTATTAGAAGAAATTATCTGCGATGCAGATTTAGACTACCTGGGTAGAGATGATTTTTATAAAATTTCGAACCAGTTGATGCATGAATTTGTTGCCTATGGGGTTGTAAAAGATGCTAAAACGTGGGATGAGCTTCAAATTGAATTTATTTCGGCACATAAGTATTTTACCAAAACATCAATTGAAACCCGAGAAGCGAATAAGCAACTTCGGTTAAGAGAGATTAAAGAGAGGTATAAGAAAGACGAATATTAGCTTAAAACGTTGATTTCAAATCAAAATCTGCGAAATCACGTCAAATAACAAGAAATTTTTGAAATACTATTGTTCTGCAACGGTCTTCAACTGTAAGCGAAGTTAGCGTTTTTTCGTGAGAAAGTCAAGAGCAGGTGTACATATGAAAAGACAATAGAGTGTCAACCTTCCGCCAACTGGTGAATATATAATTGGCCGCGGACTTTCCGCCCTAAAAATCAATACGGTAATAGAAAATTGGTAAGAAACCCAATTGGTATTCTTCACGAATAGGGTCTTGCGTTGGGTCTTCTAAGTTAGGAGCGTAGCTTAGCTTTAGTATATTTTCGTTGCCCGTAACGTTTACCAAATCTATTGAGATTTCGTGCGATACTTTTTTGCGGTTAATCTTATAATTCAGTTTTATGTCCGTTCTAAAATACGGGTCGAATTGTTTAGTATTTCTTTCAGCATCTATGTAAATTATTTCGGCATTTGCTTCAGAAGCGTCAATGTCAACAGGGCCGTAGCGTTTGTTTCCTGCATATGTAACTTTAGCCCCAATAGTAAATGCATTGTTTTTTAGCACAGTAAACTCTTTGGCACCCAAAAAGTTGAGGATGTAGTTTCCGTTAAAATCGGTATCTCTTGTTACGCCATCGCTACCTTTATAAAACGATTCATAATAAGAGCCAGTAAGCATAAAAAAGTATTGGTTGGTAAAGAACTTTTCGATGGTCAGTTCAACACCATAATTTGTACCCGTACCTGTATTTTGTAGGCTGTCTGGAAAAAATCGCTGAAACCCTACGCCCTGGTTAAGTAACGAAAATGAAGACGATTCTACCTCTACCGGTACGTTAGATAATTGCTGGTAATAGACCTCACTTTTTATACGCATGCTTTTGCCAACAAAGCGGTTATACCCAAGTATATAATGCATACTTTTTGTCATGCCAATATCTCGATTGTGTTGTACAAAACCACCGTTTCCATCAGGAATTTGGTATGTATAGATGTATAGCGGATGTATTTGACTGTGTTTTCCAATGCCGAAGCTTAGGTTTTGTTTGTCGTTAATGTCCCAACGTAAACCAGCTCTTGGCTCTGCAAGGCTGTATGTATTATTTAATGCAAAATATTGGTTATGTAGCCCTGCGTTAACGGTCAGTTTTTCGGACAGCTTCCATTTCCATTGAATGTAGGGTTGTACTAATAGGGTTGTTTCCTTATCATCCCATCGGTTTCGCCATTTATAAGTGGAGCTTGTGCCGTAAATACTATCTTGAAAATTGAGGTAGAAAACATCGAAATTTGTCCCGATTTTTACAACATGTTTCGAGTTAAACTTTTTATTTACGAAAAGAGCACCTGTGGTTTTCCCAATATTAAATTGAAACCGTTGCAAATCTACTAACGAATCACTTTTGTAGTAACCATCATTGTCTAGTACATATTCGAAGGTTGAGTCGCTCGTTGGGTTTTGCGTGTAATAAATCAGCTGATGATATGTATGTTGATTTTCGAAAGTTTGTGCAACTGTAGCTTTAAAATAAGCCTTTTCTCCTAGAGTTTTGGTTAGTGTTGCCCCAACAACTCCCATTTTTGTTCCAAAATATTGATCTCTGTCTTGTTCACCATAAATTTCTCTGTCTTCAGGTTTTTGTTCGCTAATTACAATGTCTATATCGCTCATTCCTCCAATTCCAAAAACAGAAAAATTCCCTCCTTTTTTCATCGGGAAATTGAATTTAAATGCGGCATCTTGGTAGACCAATTTAGCAGAAGTGCCTACATCAATACCTAATTTATTGAAAAACGTGAGGGTAGAGTAGCGGTAATTAATCAAATAAGACGAGTGTTTTTCTTTAGAAATAGGGCCTTCGAGCATTAGCTCTGTTCCTAAAATTCCGAATTGAAATGTTTGTTCGTGTTTTTCATTGTTCCCCGCTCTCATTTTTAAATCAAAAACGCCTGAAAGGCTATTGCCATATTCGGCAGGAAATGCCCCTGTGAAAAAATCGGAATTTGCTAAATATTTGTTGTTGATTATGCTTGTTGGGCCACCTTGGGTTCCGGAAACAGCAAAATGATTAGGGTTGGGGATGTCTATTCCTTCGAACCGCCAAAGCACTCCCATTGGTGAATTTCCACGCACTACGATGTCGTTCCTAGAATCATCAGCACCGCCAACTCCCGCAAAATTGGAAGCCATACGAGCAGGGTCGCCACGCGTTCCAGCGTATTTTTCTGTCTCTGCAACCGTAAAGGCTCGCGAGCTGATAATTGCCATTTCGTTTAGGGCATCCCCACGATTTTCGGTCGCGGTTATTTCAAATTCTTCCATTTTTATTGCCGATTCTTCTAAAGATAGATTCAGAATAAATTCCTTTCCTGAGCCCACAACAATATTTGGGATAATCATAGTTTGATAACCCAAAAAGGAGATTTTAAGTTTGTGCCTTCCTAAAGGGATGTTTTCGAGTTTAAAATACCCATCAACATCCGCAGTAGTTCCTGTAAAATTAGCGGTATCGCTAAGTAAAATTATATTGGCACCCATTAACGGTAGCCTAGATTCAGAGTCGGTAATCTGTCCGCGAATGGTTTGTGTTATTTCTTGGGCATTTGTAGCAAAACTAATTATGAAAAGGAGTAAGCTACTTAATAGATGTTTCGTTTTCAACATGTTGCCAAATGTAGTAATATCCTGCACGTGTAATTACAAAAAAACCCGTTGGTAATTTGCCAACGGGTTTAGGATGCAAAACGCTTAACATCTACTATGTAGTGATGTTAATTAGTCGATAGATGCTTTACTAGGAGCTTGAGCCACTCGGTTCTGAAATCGAATTCCAATCATCAATTCGTGTGTTCCTGAACTGTAATTTTTCAAGCCAGAAGTAATTAAATCGTAAGAGTACCCAAGAGTTAAATTTTCTTGAAAGGTGAACCCAGCCATTAACGCAATTGCATCAGATCCATTTACAAAGTCGGTTCGGTACGAACCCCCTGCCCAAATTTGGTCTTGGTAAATTGCTCTTAACGTTCCTTCAATTTGGAGTGGAGTAGGAGCTGCGTATTTCAACATTGCAGCAGGTTGAATTTCGAACGATTCTCCAGCTGCAATTTTATACCCTCCAGCAATGTAATAATGATTTATTAATTTACTTTGTGTAGATGCATAATCCTCAAAATATTGAATTTTGAATGGATAGACCTGAGGGGCTGACACACTAAAAAATAATTTATCAGAATAGAGGTACAAACCAGCACCCAAATCTGGAAGAAGTACCGCAGCAATATTTGCATCAACAGAAGGGTCTCCAGATTGATTAAAAATAGTTTTCGAAAAATCTAAAGCGTGCTGTTGTAGTCCAGCTGCGATACCTAGCGATAATTTTAATGTTTCAGTTAACCGTACATGATAGGCATAAGAAAAGTTGATACCTGTTCTTCGAAAGGCACCTACAATATCGGTATATACCATACCTCCAACACCCATCTTTTCATTTTTGAGAGGTCCTTGCAGAGTAAATAAATAAGTTCTTGGCGCATCCGTAATGCCTATCCATTGGTATCGATTATTAGATCGAGCATCAAAATGGTTCTCACTTCCATCAACAGCAGGGTTAAGTGTATATAGATTTAATAAATACTGACTGTAGTGAGGTAATTGCTGTGCAAATGCCCCAACTCCAAGTACAAGTAACGATAATAATATGATTGTCTTTTTCATAGTCATCTTTTTATCTAATTATAGCTAATGGCCCCGTCATGGCTTCAGGCGCATCTGGGTGATTTAATTCTAATACATAGTAGTAACCGCCTACAGGGAGTGGTTTTCCATTGTAAGTTCCGTCCCAAGGGGTAGTATAGCCACCAAGCGCTTCGTATATTAATTCGCCCCAACGGTTGTATATCCATAGGTCAGCATCTGGATATTGCTCTAAGAATGGTATAATCCAAGCATCGTTTATTCCATCACCGTTTGGTGAGAAGATGTTCGGAACGTCTATTGCTGGGTTAACAACTACATTAACCGAATCAACAGCACTACATCCATTGTCGTCTGTTACTGTTACAAGCAGTGTAAACTCACCATCAATTTCTGGAGTATAATTTGGATTAGCAATGGTGCTATCATCTAAGAATAATCCAGCCTCCCAATTGAATAAGGTAGCTATTGAACTAGTTGGGTCTCCCCCTAATTCGTTCGTTCCATTAATAGACATATTCACGTCTTCTCCTGCGTCCACATCTGGTATATCGTTAACGGTTACACTAACAACCTGAGTGGCAAAACAGCCAGCGTTGCTAGTTGCATAAGTAATGAATGTGTAGGTATCAACACCAGAGATAAAATCGCCAACAACAACTGCTAGTGTATCATTAGAAAGCGTATCAGCTACAACATCAATCCAGGTATAAGATACGGGCACAGATGAAGGCGAAGCACTACCTTGTCCAACAAGTATTAAACTATCATCTGAAGTACAGATAGAGAAGTCAGCAATTGAATCTATAGAAATGCTAATAGAGTCGTTGATGTTTGCACAAATAGTAACCGCACAAGCATTTAAATCGGTTACGGTTAAACAGTGGTTGCCAGCAAACAGCCCTGTAGCATTGGCAGTCAATTGACCATCATCCCAGAGGTATGTGTAACCACTTACACCACCTGTAGCTAACACGTTAATAGAACCACTATTTACTTGTGAGCACAATGATGAAGCGATACTTGTTGTATCTAACACTAATGCTGTAGGTTCGCTAATACTGATAGAAGTTGCTACAATACAACCTTGATTATCAGTTATTGATATATCTTGGGCACCCGCACATAAACCTGTAGATGTCTGCCCTGTTGTCCCATTCGCCCAAACAAATGTATAAGGTAGTGTTCCACCAACGAAATCTATTGAGCCAAAGCCATCACAATTTCCATTACATTGCACATCGCCAATAGTTAATGAACTTTGTATCATTATGTCTGGTTCATTTATAGTTGCAGAACTAAAAGTCTCACATCCAGCACCATCAGTAATAGTTACACTAACAACTCCAGCAAATAAGCTACTAGCAGCACTAGTAGTTGAGCCATTAGACCAGTTATATGTGTCTAGAGATGTTCCTCCAGCAATTACAACTGAAGCATAACCATCAGACTCACCATAACAGCTAACATCGTTAGTTGAATCAATGGTCGGATTAAAATTAGATGGGTTTATGTTGTATGAGAACTCGTTGCTACAAGTACCGTCAAACACAGTTACATTAACTACCATGGGAACTAAACTATCAACAGAAGAAGATGTATTCGTTGAAGTTGGAGTACCAGTATTTGCACTCCATGTAAATGAGTATGGCGAACCATTACCACCTGATGGGTATATGGTTAACGCCCCATTACTTGAGCCACATGATGTAGGAATTATAATTGTACTATCTGTAATTGCAGATGGTTCAGTTATCAAGACGTTATCAACAAGTACACAGTTGTTAGAATCGGTAATTTGTATAAACTCAGTACCAGAAGGCAACCCTGTAATTGTAAGGTTAGTGCCAGTAACATCAAACCAACTGATAGCGTAAGGAGGTGTTCCACCGTAGATAAAGTCTAACGTTGCTGTACCAGAATTATCTCCATTACAAGTTAAATTGGTACTAGAAACATCAACACTGTCGGGAGCACCCACATCGCTAAGTCCAGCTAAGAATACCTCAGAACAACCATTATTATCGGTAATAGACACAGGGTGAACACCGCCACAAGCTTCCAGTAAAGTTGCGTTTGTTTCAGAAGGGTCGCTCCATTGGTAAAAGTAAGGGGACGTGCCACCAGTTGGTATTGCGGTAATTTCTCCGTTACAAGGGGTAAGTCCACACGTAGCCAAAACAGTTGTAAACGTGGTTTCTAATGTATCAGGCGCGCCAATAGTTAAGGTATCAAGGAAAACAGAACAACTGTTTGTATCGGTTATACTGATACTATATGTACCAGAACATAGCCCTGTTGCATCTTCGGTAACTTGTCCACCAGGATTCCATAGATAATTGAACGGTGTGGCAGCACCAGAAACGGTTATATCTATTGAACCATCGCAAGAGTTATAACATAAAGGATCGGTTACAATTGCGGCATCGATGGTTGGTCCACCAACAGCCCAACAAGCATTTTCGGAGCAACCATTACCATCGGTAACGGTAACGCAGTAAGATCCTGAACTTAAACCAGAAATGTCTTCGGTCGTTGCTCCATTGCTCCAAAGGAAAGTATAAGAAGAACTTCCGCCAGTTACAACGATATCTATTTGCCCACCAGCAGAGCCACTACAAAGAATAGTATTTGCTGCAACGGTATCGATTATGATTGTAGGTGGAGCAATAAGCGTTACACTATCAAGTGCGGTACAGCCATTATTATCAGTCAAGGTAACATGGTATATTCCGCCAGGTAGTCCGGTTATGCTAGAAGTAGGTTGACCAGCCGCTGCACCATCCCATGTAAATGTGTAAGGTAGAGTTCCACCAACCGGAATTGTAGCACCAGAACCATCGCTTGTGTTGAAACAGCTTGGATTAACGCTAGCAGAAACACCGAATTGTATAGAATCAGGTTGAGTGATACAGAAAGATTGCGTAGCAACACAAGTTGGTATTGCAGCATCAGTTACGGAGAAGAAATAGCACCCTTCAACTAGTCCTGAAATCGAGGTAGTTGTTTGACCTACAATTGGAGTTAACGAAGCATCAGTCCATTGGTAAGTGTATGCTGTAGTTCCACCAGTAACAAACGAGGTTGCATCACCATCACTACCACTGTAACAGTTAACATCATTCGATGTTATAGAAATACTTGGAGCAGTAGAACCGTTTACATTGTAGAAAAACTCTTCAGAACAACCATCAACATCAGTTACGGTTACAATTATTGCCCCTTGGGGAAGCCCTGTTACAGTAGAACTTGTAGTTGTAGAGATAGCCACTCCAGTATTCCATGCAAACGTGTATGGAGCACCAGCACCATCAGCAGGATATACGGAGATGGCCCCATCGCTAGCACCACAAGTAGTTGACTGCACAGAAATACTGTCTGTAATTTGTGTTGGGCTAGCAATAACAGTATCTACAACTATTTTACAGCCATTTGCATCCGTAACTTCTACACTAAGCGAACCAGTTGTAAGTCCACCAGTACAAGAGCCATTTGGAGTTGTCCCTCCGGGGTTCCATTGGTAGTTGTAAGGAGTTACCCCTCCAGTTACAGAAACACAAGCGCTAGCATCTAGCACACCAAAACATGAAGGATTAGTGATGCTAATACTTGCAGCAGTAGGCCCACCTATATCGCTTAAGCCAGTGCTAAATGTTTGTGAACAGCTATTAGCATCTGTAATAGAAACTTCATATAAACCAGCAAATAAACCAGTTATTGTTTGGGTTGTACTGCCTTCAGTCCAAATATAAGTATAACCGCTTGCTCCACCAGAGGTGTTGGCAGTTAATTCTCCATCATCAGACCCACAGTTTGATGAGGTTTCAGTAAATGTTACAGAGATAGAAGGAGATTCGTCAACTTGGAAAGTAGCAGTATTTGTACATCCTAAAGTGTCGGTTACGGTAACAATGTATCCCATAGCATCTAACCCAAGTGGGTCTTCAACATTTGAACCACTTCCTCCAGGAGGAGGAGCCCATTGGTATGCATAAGGTGTTGCGGCACCTATTACGGTAAGGTCGATACTTCCATCGTTACCACCGAAACAACTAACATCGGTAATAACACCAGACAGTTGCATTCCTCCGATAAAAATAGAATCGATTGCAGAACATAAATTTGCGTCAGTAACAGTAACGATATATAATCCAGGGGAAAGCCCTGTTCGGTCCTCGGTAACAGCACCACCATCACTCCAGGCGAAAGTGTATGTACTTGCTCCAGTTCCTCCAGTAACAATTAAATCGATAGTTCCAGTACTCCCGTTGATGCAGGTTGTTGTTCCTGGAGCAAGGGTATCAACAAAAATTGTGTCAGGAGCAGTCATTAAGATAGTGTCTAAGGCGATGCATAAATTAGCATCGGTAAGTGTAATAGCATAAGACCCCTCGACAAGACCTGTTGCGGTTGCTCCTGTTTGTGGAGCTGCTCCGTTACCCCAAACTATACTGTAAGGGAAAGTCCCTCCAATTGGAACAAGGTTGGCAGTTCCATCAGTTGAATAAGAACAAAGCTGTTCGGTTAGAATAGGAGTGCTAAACTGAATTGAATCAGGTTCTCCTATTATGCCAATTTGTGAGGAAACGCAATTATCAGGCACCGCAGCATCAGTAACTTCTAATACATAAGTACCGGCAGGTATTCCTGATAATGTAGTAGTAGTTTGGCCGGAAATATCGGTTAAACTCACGTCTTTCCATTGGAAAGTATATGCAGGCGTTCCGTCAGCAACAGTTGCGACAAGGCTACCAATAGAGTCTCCAAAACAGTTAGCAGGTGTACTAGTTATCGTAATATTTGGTGCGGTAGAGTTATTCATTATATAATTGAATGTTGTATTGCAACCAGTAAAATCTGCTACGGTTAAGTTGTAGATTCCTTGAGGAAGTCCGCTAACAGAAGTTGTGCTTGCAGAAGAAATAGCTCCAGCAACATTCCATGTGAATGTATAAGCTGGCACACCTCCAGAAACATCTACACTAATAGAACCATCACTTGCTCCACAAGTTGTTGGGAACATGGTTACAGCGTCAACTATTTCAGGCGGCCCAGTTACAGTAACGGATTCAACAATTTTACAATCATTGGCATCAGAAATTTCTATAGTGTAAACACCTACAGAAAGCCCGGTAGCAGTGGCTGTAACTTGTCCTATTGTTAGCCATTGATAAGAGTAAGGTGTTGTTCCACCAGTCACAGTAGCAGTAGCTTGTGCATCTCCAATGTTAAAACAAGAAGCAGCGGTAGATGTTATGGTAATGCCCGTTGGCCCACCTATGTTGTTTACCCCATCAGTTAATTGAATAGCACAACCATTCTGGTCTGTAATAGAAACTTCAACAACACCAGCACATAAACCTGTTTCAGTCGAACTTACCAAACCTAACGTAGTACCACCAGTACTCCATAAGAAATCGTAAGGTCCAGTTCCTCCAGTTACATCAGCAGTTTTTTGACCGTCACACTGACCACATGTTGCATCTACATCGGTAAAGGTTACAACTATTGGAGTGGCATCCGAAACAGTAAATGATTGTAATGCTTGACAAGAGGCATTATCCTCAACAACTACATTATATACACCAGCAGATAAACAATTAATATCTTGTGTCGTTTGCCCACCACATCCCGGTGCAGGATTCCATACATAAGTATAAGGAGTAGTACCTCCAGTAACATCAACATCAATACTACCGTCAGCGCCACCATCACAACTTGTACCTACAACGCTATTTAGCGTAACCGTAGGACCATCAATTGCAGGAACAAAGCCTTGATCGACAAGGGTACATCCGTTAGTAGTTTCGGTAACGGTTATGTCAATAAACCCAACTGCAAGACCAGTTGCAGGGTTAGTTGTTTGCACCCCCACACTCCATAGGTATGTGTAATTTGTTGAAGGTCCACCAGAAACAGTTGCTGTTGCCGTACCGTTAGTCAAGCTACAGTTAGCAGCTACAGTAGTTATAGTAACCAACATTGGAGTAGGCTCACTAATAGTAGCTGATGCTGTTACGGTACATCCGTTGGCATCGGTTACAGTAGCAGTCCATGTATTGGCATTAAGTCCTGTTGCAACAGCAGTAGATTGAGCAGGAGCAGGGTCATTCCATAGGTAAGTGTAGCCTGTTGTGCCACCACCTGCAGTAACGGTAACAGAACCATTGGTTCCTCCATTACACGTTGCGTCCGTTGCGGTTGCAGTTGCAGTAATGGCAGTTGCAGGCTCTGTAATAGTAGTAGTTGCAGTAATAGCACACCCTTGGGCATCGGTTAAAGTAACAATAACAACACCAGCGGCTAGTCCTGTTGCAACAGCAGTAGATTGAGCAGGAGCAGGGTCGTCCCATAAGTAAGTATAGTTAGTTGTTCCGCCAGCACCTGTCGCAGTTGCTTGTCCGTCTGAGGTTCCAAAGCAATTTACATTGTTGTCAATAACAAGTGTAACGCTAACTTGAGTAGGAGGGGTGAGGGTATAAGAGGAAATATTTTGACAACCAACCCCACCATTATCAGTTAAGGTAAGCGTATAAACTCCCCCGGGCAAACCAGACACACCATCAGTTGTTGCTGAACCTGTATTAGCACTCCATAAATAAGTGTATGGAGTTACACCGCCATTAGTGGTTGTATTAATAATACCATCGGAAGACGAATTACAAAGAGGGTCAGTTACTGTTCCAGTTATGGTGAGTGCTGTAGGTTCTGTAATAGTATAAGAGAAGTTATCGCTACACGTAATATTTGATACGGTTAGTGTGTAAGTTCCAGCAATTAAACCAGTTATTGATGTTGTGGTTTCACCTTCAGGTCCCCATACATATGTAAAGGTAGTTGAAGCTCCAGAAGTTGTTGCAGCGGTAGTAATACTACCATCAGTCAACCCATTACAAGAGATATTTGTAACAGTTTCGTTCGCAAATATTGTATCACTTGGGGTTACAGTTGTACTGGTAACAGAACTACAACCATTAATATCGGTCACGGTGAGGGTATAAACACCTGGGCATAATCCTGTTGCGGTTGCGGTGGATTGATTGAACGGGTCGTTCCAGGTTGTAGATATAATTGCCGCAGCACTAGTTATTGTCGCAGATAACGCTGCGCTACAAGTATTGTAACATTCTGTTACAGGATTTACAGTAACAGTTGGAGCTCCATCATCATTAATAATTTCGGTATGTGTAATAGAGCAATTATTGACATCAGTAATTGTTTGAGAATAAGAGCCCGCAAACTTATTGTTAAGGTCTTCTGTAATTTCTCCGCTATTCCAAATGTAAGAGTAGCCTGTTCCAATAGTACCACCAGAGGTAACTACATTTATGGAACCATTAGACTGCCCACAAGTAGAATTATTTACCGTAGCCGTGTACGTTAATGCAGCTACGGGTTGAGTTAAGGTAACACTTACAATAGTATCGCAAGCGTTAACGGAGCTTTCAGTAATAGTTACAGTATAAACATTCGCAGGGAGTCCTGTAACTCCCGAGGCTGTTTCGGTAACATCATGACTCCAAGTATAAGTATATGGAGTTGTCGCTCCAGTAGGGGCAAAAGAGATTGAACCTGTGCTTAACCCAAAACAAAGGACATCTGTTACAGTGGTATTAGGGAAAATAATATTTGCAGGTGCAATGGTTACAGAATCAATATCTGTACAAGGTACATTATTGGTAAGACTAATATAGTATGTGCCAGCAGATAGACCTGTCATGGTCAATTGGCCAGAAGATAAAGGTACTTGAACTAAGGTAGCTTTGTTTACCCAAACAAAAGTACATGGATCGTTTACACAAGAAGTATCGACAGTCGCGGTACCGTCATTTGCACCTGGGCAAGTTACACCTGTTGAAGAGATAACATCAACAGTGTCGCCACCTAAATCAGAAATAGCTGTGGTTAACGTTGTAAAGCAAACAAGTCCACCATCAAATACGGAGACCGTATATGTTCCTCCACAAAGTGTATTTGCAGTTTGCGAAGTTTGCGAACCAGTAGTGGCATCCCAAGCATAAGTGTATGGAGCCCCAGCCCCACCTGCTTCATTAAAGACAGTAGATGTTCCATCACAAGGAACGAAACCACACGTAGCATTTGTCGCACTAATATTTGCAGTAATTGCTGTAGGGCCAGTTATTGTTACGGCATCAGTTACGGTACACCCATTACCATCTTGAGCGGTAATAGTAATATTTCCTGCTCCTAAGCCGGTAATCGGGGTTCCTGTATCTCCGTTCGACCACGTAAAGATGTATGGAGTAGTTCCTCCTGATGCCACAGCAGAAGCTTGACCATCGGTATCTCCGTTACATGTTACATTATTATCAACAGTTGCGGTGAGTGTAATTGCTGTCGCGGGAACAAGCGTAATGGTATAAGTTTGCTCACAGGCAAGTATAGCATCGTCAACAGTTACCAACACTGTAACACTTAATCCAACTTCTGTATCAGATGGTACACCGTTGGTTGTTCCTCCGCTACTCCAAGTAAAGTCATAAGGAGACGTTCCACCGCTTGTTACAGTAATAGAAGCCGTACCGTCATTAAACCCAAAGCACGTTTCGTTAGTTGATGTAGTTGTTATAGTATAAGGGTTGGCAGGGTCAATAGTAATAGCACCCGTTACAGAACACATCGCATTACCACCATCAATTACAGTTACGGTATAATTGCCAGGAGCTAAACCTGTTGCAACAGCAGTAGTTTGTGCGGCTCCATCACTCCAAACATATGTATAAGTAGTTAATCCGCCAATAATAGTTGCTGTACCTGTTCCATCTGATGTGTTGGTACAGGTCTCTTCTGTGTTAGACATGGTAAGTGTTAAGTTAGAAGGGCAGGTAAGTGTAACCACATCAGTGACAGAACAAACGTTAACTCCACCGTCAACAACGGTAACATTAAACGTATT
>JAESTK010000027.1 GCA_016763645.1 Flavobacteriales bacterium | reverse complement strand
CAATTGTACCTGCCTCGACTGGCCATGGTAATTGCCCTTTGTTTTTGATAAAGTTTTTTTCTAGTGCTTCAACCTCTGGCGTTCTAGGTATGTTACCACGAGCTTTCGTTTCTTTGTCATAATCGATAATCGCTTTGTTGATTGCTGTTGCGTATTTCTTTTGTTGCTTTTGCTGCTTCCTAATCTCCCTTTTCAGTTTGTCTTCGTCAGCCTTGAGCTCGTTAAACAGGTTGTTGTAATGCTCCTTTTCTGCCAACAAAGTGCCTTTTTCATGTTGTTCTATGCCTAATAAAGATTCTTTATTTTCTTTCTGTCCTTTTAGTTCCGTAATCTTTTTTGATAATAGCACTTGAGATTTTTTAATGTGCCCAACTTGTTTTTCACGATACTCGGCATATTGCTGATAATACTTTAGCCGCTTATACGCTTGATTAAAATCATCGGCAGCAAAAACAAACATCAAACGGTCATAAGAATTACGGTTTTTGTATGCGTAATACAGCATTTCTGCATATTCATCTTTTAACTTTTGGAGGTTTTTCTCCATCGATTCAATTAAATCGTCTGTTTTACGAATTTGCTTGTTTACCGCTCTAATTTCTCTTCGAATAATTGAAATTTGATTTTCACGCAGAGCAATACCATTTTGACGCATAAAGAGCTCAGTCATTGAAAGTTGCTTTTTACGCGTTGTCTCTTTAAGCTGTTTGGTATTTTGCTCTAACTGCCTTTGATTCTCCTTCTTTTGTTTCTGAAGGCTTTTTATCTCATTCGTTTGCGAAAACACAGAAATGCTTACAAACACTAACCCAATAAGGAATGAATATTTAATCCATTTTTTCATACTTCTCAGGTATAGTAAACGAAAATTTAAGGGGTTTATTCAATGTTACCTTCAAATATTCGATTGTAGCTTCAATATTTTGGTCTGAAACAATATTTAACTTGGTTTCTTCAGGGACGAGCTGTCCGTCTATTTTTTGGTACTTTTCGAAATCAGCTTTTAATGATTTGTGCACCTTGAAATCTTGCAAAATTATTCGAGTAACTTTATATGTTTCAGGATGTATAGATACCGTAAGTGCAACATCAGTTTTGGCTTTTTCATCGCCTTTTTTATCTGCCTTTTTCTGTTTTCGTTTGCCTATACTGCTAATATGATATAGCCCATTTGATGGATACGTTTTTAGTTTTTCAAACTCAGAAATATTTACTCCATTCCCTAAAATTAACGATTGTAATGATTCGAAATCTAGCTCAACATTAAATTTTTGATTGATATAATCGAAATCGCCAATAAAATATTTACTGTTTTTACGATCCATGAATTTTACAGTATCGGGGGTAATTAAAAACCGAGCCGCTTCTACCGAATAATATGTTACTGAAATCCAAATGGCGCTATCTTTTCTCAACCGAACGTGCATTTTAAACGAATCTGACATCTTATCCGATTTAAATGCTACCGCCAATTTAGTACTAAACCAATCGCACTTTAATTCATTTTTTTGTAATTGTTCTATGAGAAACGATGTCGATTTGTGTTGTAATTTTTTCTTGGTTTTAACATTATTCTTCGAGCACGATTGTACAACAAGAACTATCAACAAAAATGATATAAAATGACCCCACTTCATTCCTATTCAACCAATTTACCCGTTTCAATTTTTTGGTCTAATAACTCAGAACTTTGTTTAGTTTGAGCTGCTTTAATCCACTGTTTTTTTGCGCCTTCAACATCACCCAATTGATAGAGGACATCTCCATAATGTTCCAGGATAACTCCATTTTTTTCAGCTCCATAATCAATGGCGTTTTCAATCCATAATTTAGCGTCTTCGTACTTGCCTTCTTGGTAAAGAATCCAACCGTAAGTATCTGCAAAAGATGGAGAACGAGGAGAAATCTCATTGCTACGTTTCGACATCACTTCGGCTTTCTCTAAATTTTCTTTCCGCAACGAAAGATAGTAGCTATAGTTATTCAACACGTAAACATTGTTTGGGTCGTATTCTAAAGATTTGTCAAACGCAGAATCTGAGGCGGCATGGTTTTGCATTTTGTAATAGCTGTCGCCTAACGTTGAGTAAAACTGAGCTAACATTTGGTTGTTATCATACACCAAATCTTTACCCGTATTTAAGGCCTCTATGCCTTCTTCATATTTGTTTTTTTGAACAGCTGCTATGCCTTTAAAAAGGTAAAACGTGGGTTGTGCCGGAAATAGTTCAATTGCCTTGGTGGCATCCTCGTATAATGATTTAAAGTCTTGTTGTTCAGATTCTAAAATTAGGACTTGATTCCACAATACAAACTTACTGTTATCCAATTCTATTGCTTTTCGGTAATGACTCAACGCTAATTTATTACTATCCAAACGGTACAACAAATCTCCATAAACCGAATGTGCTTTAGCCTCTTCGGGATGCACATCAGTAATAACTTTACCTAACTGAAAAGCCTCCTTTTTCTTGTCTGGTTTTACCCCGTTAAGGGTGAAATAGCCTAGTAAAATTCGAACTTTTGCATCAATACTCAATTCGGGAATTTCGAACGCTCGTAGCAACTCTTCACGCGATTTTTCTGTTTCACCTAAGCTCTTGTAATAGTCTGACAACGACAAATGCACATAGGGGTCGTTTGGATTAATCGCTATTATCTGATTAAAAATTTCGAGGGCTCTATCAGGGTCGCCTTTCTTTTGATATAATTCAGCCAAAAGGTTCAAATATTTAGAGTTTTTAGGGTCTTGCTCCAAAATTCCCTCCACTTCTTGTATTGCCCCATCAACATCTCCGCCACGTAAATAAAGCTTTTCACGCTCCATGGCTAACTCTTCAGAAAAGCCCATTTGCCCTTCAAGAAGGTTCATTACACCGATCATTTCTTTCCACTTCCCTTCTGCCGCCAACGTATTAATCCAATAGTAATATGCGTCAATATTTTTTGGATTATTTGTGGTAATTTGCTCGTAGAGTTTTGATGCCTCCTCATATTCTAAATTTACCTCGTACATTCCTGCTAAAATTAACTTGTACCACTCGTTGTCTGGATCGATTTGGGCCGCTCGTTTTGCGAAAATTAAGGCATTTTCGTAGTCTTGTTTCAGCTCTTTTATGAGTGCTAAATGATATAATGCCGTGGCGTGATTTTTATCGATTTTAATGATGTCATTAAAATAATTTTCAGCTCGGTCATAATTTTCGAGAGCGTTCTCTTTTAGCCCTTCAAAAAATAAGGTTTGGATTTTTTGATTTTGCTTGGCGCTCAAAGCAGAATTATTTAACCCATCGGTTGTATTCATTACGACTTTTGAACTTCCGCCACATGAAGAAAGAACAACAATTGTAATTATTATAAAGAGAATTCTATTCAATTAGTTTAAAATTAATTGAGAGTAATCGCCAATACTTGCATCGGTACTTTTTCCTGAAAAAACAACAAAATTTCCTATCATTGAATTACTGAGTTCTGCTTTGGTAAGCATCGAATTAGACTGAATAATTGTATTTTGAATTTTTGAATCTACAATCTTCGTGCCCTCTCCTAATGAAACATGTGGTCCAACGGTAGAATTTTCTATTACAACTCCTTCGCCAAAATAGCAGGGCTCAATAATTTGTGAGTTATTTATTGTTGCATTGTTTTTTGATATGTTTTCATCCTTAATAAATTCAAGAACTCGTTGATTTGTATACACTGTGGCGTTTTTATTTCCGCAGTCCAACCATTCGTCAACAGTATCTATGCTAAAAGAAGTGCCTTTCTTGTTCATGTTTTCGAGGGCATCGGTTAGTCCAAATTCTCCACCTTTGATTCGCACATCATTATCAATTAAATATTGTAATTCATCCTTTAAATACTCACCGTCTTTAAAATAATAGATGCCGATAATGGCGAGGTCTGAAATAAACTCTTCTGGCTTCTCTACAAAGGCTTCGACTGTCCCATTTTCGTTTTGTTTCACAACACCAAAGGCACTTGGGTCTTCTACTCGGCTTGTCCAAATAATACCATCTTGATTGTCGTCTAATTTGAAATTAGCCTTAAAAAGAGTATCCGCAAAAGCGACAACGACTTTACCTTTCAAATACTCTTGCGCGCATAAAATTGCGTGAGCAGTTCCTAACGCTTCGCGCTGATAACATATGCTACCCTTTGCACCAATTCCTTCTGCGATTTCGATTAAGGTTTGCTCTACCTCGTCACCAAAATCACCAATGATAAATGCAACTTCATCAATAGTTTCGTCACAAACTTTGGCAATATCTTCAACCAAACGTTTAACAATAGGCTTTCCCGCTATCGGAATTAATGGTTTTGGAACTGTTAATGTATGAGGTCTCATTCGTTTCCCCATTCCTGCCATTGGTACTATTATTTTCATTGTTACTTCTTTATTTAGTTCCTGTACTCCCGAAGCCTCCAGCACCCCGTTCTGTTTCGGTAATTTCTTCTGTTTGATTCCACTTCACACGTTCGTGTTTGGCGATAACCATCTGAGCAATTCTTTCATTTGGTTCGAGGGTAACAACTTGTTTAGATAGGTTGACTAATACTACTCCTATTTCTCCTCGGTAATCTGCATCTATCGTTCCCGGGCTATTCAAAACGGTTAATCCTTTTTTATAAGCCAATCCACTTCTCGGACGAATTTGAGCTTCATAGCCTTCAGGTAATTCAATGTATAGACCTGTTGGTATAAGTTTCCGTTGCATTGGCGTTAAAACTATGGGCACATCAACATCTGCTCGTAAATCTAACCCAGCTGAAAGCGGAGTTTCATATTGCGGTAAATCGTTCTTCGATTTGTTGATTATTTTAACGTTTAATTCTTCCATTTCAATGTTTTTACGCAGCCTGCAAAGCTACAAAGAATGTGATAACTTAGCCATTACGTAGCGCCTTAAACTTGTTTTTCTCCATAAAATAGACCAGCGCTAAAAACAACCCAAGTAGCGCTGTGTTTATTGTGTAGCCCAAAGTAGTTAACATATCAATAGGGTCTGCCTTAATGCTTACAATGTAAATTGCAACCGCTGCACCCATGTATAAAAAGAATTTTTTGATGTCGTACGGAATAGGATAATGTCGTTTCCCTACAAAATAGGAAATAATCATCATAAAAGAATAACAAGACAATGTAGCCCAAGCCGCTGCTGTGTAACCGTACTTGGGAATGAATATCCAATTTATCGTAATTGTTAAAACAGCTCCCCCTAAAGAAATAATAGCTCCATAACCCGTTTTTTGCGACAATTTGTACCAAACAGACTGATTATAATAGATACCTAAACACACGTATGCCGCCAGTAAAATTGGCACAATGTGCAGTCCTTCCCAGAATTCTGGATTAGGAATAAAATACTTGAAAAGACTTAAATAAAGGGTAATGACTAAAAACATAAGTGCCACTACAATTGTAAAATAGTTCATGATTTTCACATACGTTTCCTTGGAGTCGTTCTTATGTTCTTCTTTGAAGAAAAATGGTTCAGCAGCGTATCTACAAGCTTGAATAAACATGCTGATTATCATTGCCAACTTATAATTTGCCCCGTAAATTCCGTTTTGCTCCTGAGCAAATGTATTGGCAGCTTGAGAGCCCAACGCTTCTAATTGTTGAGCATAAACAATTTTTTTAATGAGAATTCTATCAATAGTTTCGTTAACGATACCTGCTAAACCAACAATTAGCATGGGAGATGAATAACGAAACATTATTTTCCAAAGTGATAGTTGAATTCCTTGTCGCATGTTCATTCCAGGAACCAACATCAAAAACTTACAGATGCTCGCAATAAGATTTGAAATAAAGACATAACCAACACCAATTTCTGGATTGTAAAATGTTTCGATAAGCCAGTTGCTATTCGTTTCATAATTAGAAGAACAGTACACGACAAAAAACAGGTTTAGCGAAATGTTTACCCCAATGTTTACAAAATTGACCCCTGCAAAGCGCACCGCCTTGTTGTCTGCCCGAAGCTTGGCTAAAGGAATAGAGCTCACTGCATCTAGCCCTACAATTATCGCAAACCAAATTACATATTCCGTATGCTTTGGATATTGAAGCCAATCGGCTACAGATTGCGCAAAAACTATTGCCGCTGTGATAAAAATAAATGTCGTAGAAAGTAAAGAAATTAATACCGTTGAATAGACCGGTTTATCTTTTTGTTCTTCAAGCGTACTAAATCGGAAATAAGCAGTTTCCATTCCGTAAGTCAGGAACACAACTAAAAATGCAACATACGCATACATCTCTGTGATAATTCCGAATTGATCTTTTGCGAAATAAATTGCGAAAAGCGGGGTGAGGAGAAAATTAAGAAACCGACCAACAATACTACTCAATCCGTAGATGGCCGTTTGTCCTGCTAATTTTTTAAGTGGGTTGCTCAATGATTTTTATCCTAAAAAACAAATTTTGCGAATACAACGCGTTGCTCAACGGCAACGGGGTGAACTTATAAACATTGTGAGTTTGATAGTTGTTCATCAGCGAAGGCGCTGACGAAGGATAGAAAAGATTAAATACTCTAACGCTCTAATTTAGAATCAATTTTTGTGTAGACGCTTCTCCCTCTTTAGTGACGTAAGTGAGGAAATATAACCCTCTATCGTAACTTTCGATATTTATTTTTATATCTCCTTCAATTTGCCTACTAAACACTTGCTCACCGGTAACCCTAAGTAAACACAGTATTCCAGAAGTATTAGATTCAATTGTTAAGTTACTAGCAACTGGATTGGGGTAATAAATTAGCTTGGGGAAATATTGGTGGTTTGAGATAACTTTAGTCGTTTCACATTGTGTAAGTACTTCATCTATTGTTGCTGAGATTGTCACAGTATCTAACCCAGTGGCTTGTATGTTAAAAGAAATTTTCAGCCATCCTTCTTGCCCCCCTTTTCTGTATAAAATATATTTATCCGTAATAACCGATGGCAAGTAACAAGCCCCGCAACCCCAATTACCTAAGTAATTAGTAAAATCAGACTTCCATTCTTGAGCTCCACTGCATTGAAGTGTGTCTCCAGAATCATAGTATTTTGGAATTGATGAAATCCCAGAATCTGAACATAATTCAAAATCCGCATTTAATCTATAGATCAAACATACGGTAGGTAAATCAGCAAATGCAGCTGATTTCTTTACGTATAATCTAAAATCTTTCGTTCCATCGCAATCAATATCAAACGACATTGTATCACTTTCGCTAGTTGCACTTGCTTCAACATAAACATTTGGATTAGTAATTGTCATCCCAGTAGGGACAGAACCAATTATTGTTTGTGCCACAGAAGGAATAATACTAATCCACATTGCTAATAAAGTGAATATTAATTTTTTCATAATTCCAGATCAATCCCGTCCTAAACGATAAAAAAGTTTAAAAAAATAGAGAGTTAATTTTAAGTATCTCAAATTACCTTTGAGTTGCACCACAAAAAACGCCCTCTCTAT
>JAESTK010000172.1 GCA_016763645.1 Flavobacteriales bacterium | reverse complement strand
TTCAAAAATGGTTAAATCAACCTTTCTTAAAAAAAGAAAAACCACCAAATATTGCTATACAGGGGGTGCCTTTTGAATATTGATGAATTTTAGAACAGACTTACAGAGAAATCAACACTCTAGGGTTGTCTTCAAATTTATTTAGGACGGGATTGATTCCAGATTTACAATTGTCAGTCTATCAGTTTACTTTTAAAACGGACAAACTACTTCAATGGTTGGGTAGCGTTTAAGATAATTCTTCGAATGCTTTACTTACGACCCCAGTTTTCATGTTGTCGGTGAGGAGACCGATAATAACAAGAAGGAAGATTCCTTGTCTTCCGCTTCGAGAACCTCAGCGCTCGCAAGGCATGGCGGATACTCTTTTTTACTTTCCAGGAAAAACTGCTTTACGCTTTTCCATAAAAGCGGTTGTTCCTTCTTTGAAATCTTCTGTGCCAAAACACTTTCCAAACTCTTTAATTTCAGATTGATAGCCGTTAACGCCATCTTTAAATCCTGCGTTTACAGAACGGATTGCGCTTGCAATTGCTACTGGGGAATTTCGAGCAATTTTACTTGCCATCTTTTTCGCAGTTTCTAGTAATTCTTCTTGTGGCACAACATTATTCACTAAGCCCCATTGTTTGGCTTCTTCGGCAGAAATCATTGCCGCTGTAAAAATCATTTCGTTGGCTTTTCCTTTACCAACCAACTGAGCTAAACGCTGTGTTCCTCCATAGCCTGGTATTACGCCTAAAGTTACTTCTGGCAACCCCAGTTTTGCGTTATCTGATGCAATTCTAATGTGACTACACATTGCTAATTCTAATCCTCCTCCAAGTGCAAAACCGTTAACAGCTGCAATTACTGGCGTGGTTAAATTCTCGACCAAGTCGAACAATATTTCGTGCCCTTTTGCACTTAATTCTTTACCTTTTTCGACACTAAATTGATAAAATTCGGAAATATCTGCACCTGCAACGAATGCTTTTTCACCAGAACCTGTGATGATAATTGCTCTTACATTACCATCAGCTTCGGCAGAGCTAAAGGCATTTCCCAATTCCTCAATGGTTTCCTTATTTAGAGCATTCAATTTATCAGGTCGGTTAATCGTTATAATTTGAATAGCACCTTCTATTTCTGTAAGAATGTTGTTGTAAGTCATACCGTTTTGGGTTTGTTGCAAATGTAACACAAGACCATTGTAAAACGAATCTCCAATAAACAAAAAAGACCCGCAATGCGAGTCTTTTCATTGTAAATATGATTGTTTAGTTAGTCGCTCAACGCTTCTGCACCACCAACAATTTCTAAAATTTCGTTGGTAATTGCCGCTTGACGAGCTTTATTGTAAACCAATTTTAAATCGTTTACCATCTCGGTTGCGTTATCCGTAGCTTTATGCATTGCCGTCATACGAGCCCCATGTTCCGATGCGTAAGAATCTAAAAAAGCTTTGTAAAGCTGAGTTTTTAACGATTTAGGGATTAACTCCTCAACAATTTGTGCTTTACTTGGCTCAAAAATATAGTCGCTAACAAAAGTTGATTTGTCTTCCGCTTCAGGTGCAACTGCCGGTAACCATTGCTCTACTTGAACATTTTGTACTGCAGCATTTTTAAACTGGTTATAAATAATCACAATTTTGTCAAACTGCTTGTGAAGAAAAGCATCCATAATCCGCTCCGCTTGAACGGATACATTTTCGAATGTTAAATCATTAAACAAGTCGTTCATGTTTCTAGGAAGCGTAGTTCCGTGAATGTGCTCTTCGGTACCTTTAAAAGCATCATCTGCTTTTTTACCAGCAGCTAAAACTGTTATCTCGCAACCTTCATAATCTTTTTCTAAAGCTCTTGTTGCTTTAATTACATTTGAGTTGAAAGGTCCACATAAACCACGGTTAGAGGCAATAGGGATAATTAAAATACTTTTCACTTCTCGCTCAACAGAAAAGCCACCGTCTGAAGCATCTAAAGTAGAACTTACATTTACCAAAATTTCCGTTAACTTTTCAGCATAAGGGCGTATTTGAGTAACTGCATCTTGAGCTCTTTTAAGCTTAGCAGCAGATACCATCTTCATTGCAGAGGTAATCTGAATGGTAGATTGTACCGAGGTTATTCTATCTTTTACTTCTTTTAAGCTCCCCATTTTGGTTATGCTTTATAATTAGCAGCAAGGTCTAAACAAACTTTCTCCAAAGTTCCTGTAATATTATCGTCAAGCTTGCCTGCTCTTAATAAATCTAAAGTATCTTGGTGCTGTGCTTCCAATAAACCAAGATATTCTGCTTCGAATTCTTTAATTTTATTAACTGGGACGTCTCTTAAAAGACCTTTAGTACCACAAAAAATGATCGCTGCCTGTTTTTCAACTGGAAGTGGAGCATTTTGCCCTTGTTTCAGTATCTCAACATTACGTTTTCCTTTTTCAAGGATTCCCATTGTAGCTGCATCTAAATCAGATCCAAACTTAGCAAATGCTTCTAGTTCACGATACTGAGCCTGATCAAGCTTTAATGTTCCAGCTACTTTTTTCATTGATTTAATCTGAGCGTTACCTCCAACACGTGATACTGAAATACCAACATTAATTGCCGGACGAACACCTGCTAAGAATAAGTTTGGCTCTAAGAAAATCTGACCATCAGTAATCGAAATTACGTTGGTTGGAATATACGCTGATACATCACTCGCTTGAGTTTCGATAATTGGAAGTGCTGTTAAAGAACCTCCCCCTTTTACCATACCCTTTAAAGACTCTGGTAAATCGTTCATATCTTGAGCAATAGCATCTGATGAGTTAACTTTCGCTGCTCTTTCTAATAATCTTGAGTGAAGGTAGAATACATCTCCTGGATAAGCCTCACGACCTGGAGGTCTTCTCAAAAGAAGAGATACCTCACGATAAGCAACTGCTTGCTTTGATAAATCATCATAAACAATTAATGCTGGACGACCAGTATCTCTAAAATATTCTCCAACCGCTGCTCCTGCAAAGGGTGCATAAAACTGCATTGCTGCTGGATCTGACGCGTTTGCAGCAACAATAGTTGTGTACACCATCGCTCCTGCCTTCTCTAAGGTTTGAACAATACCCGCAACTGTTGAAGCTTTTTGACCTATCGCTACATAAATACAGTAAACAGGTTCGCCCCTATCATAAAATTCTTTTTGGTTGATAATGGTATCAATCGCAACAGTAGTCTTGCCTGTTTGACGGTCTCCAATAATCAACTCTCTTTGCCCTCTTCCCACCGGAATCATCGCGTCAATCGCCTTGATGCCTGTTTGAAGCGGTTCGTTTACTGGCTGACGATAAATTACTCCTGGGGCTTTACGCTCTAAAGGCATTTCGAAAAGTTTCCCTCCGATTGGCCCTTTTCCGTCAATCGGAATACCAAGTGTATTGATTACACGACCAACAATCTCTTCACCTACTTTAATAGATGCGATTTTACCTGTTCTTTTAGCTGTTGCCCCTTCTTTAATATTTCCAGCTGGACCCAAAAGCACAGCACCAATATTATCCTCTTCTAAATTCAATACAATTGCTTGAAGCCCGCTCTCAAACTCAATTAACTCTCCAGATTGAACGTTGGATAGTCCATAAATACGAACTATACCATCTCCAATTTGAAGTACGGTACCTACTTCTTCTAATTCAGCTTCTGATTTGAAGCCCGCAAGTTGCTCTCTCAATATCGCAGAAACTTCTGCTGGTTTAACTTCGGCCATGCTTTCCTTTTTTTATTCGTTTACTTAAGAATTTGTACTAAACTCTCTTTTTAATTTCTGTAATTTACTCTGTATGCTTGAATCGACTTGTTGGTCTCCAATTTTGATAACAAAACCACCAATCAACTCTTTGTTTATTTCTTCTTCAATTTCAACCTCGCCTTTAGACGCTGTTTTTACAATTTCCATAATTTTAGACTTCAAATCCTTATCTAATGCAACCGCAGTAGATACTTTTGCTGAAGTAATGTTTTTATGACTATTGTATTGAGCGGTAAAAGCAAGCGCAATATCTAAGATAATTGATTCTCTTTTCTTCTTGGTAATAATTTCAAGAAATGACAAAACTAATTTTCCAACTTTTTTAGAAAAAATAGCGTTTAAAATTGAGCGTTTTTTATCCGTTTTTACAATCGGACTCTTTAGCAACAACATCAAATCGCTACTAGATTTGCAAGTAGAAGCAACAAAACTCATGTCTTTGTTTACATCTTCTAACACCTTTTGCTCGATGGCAAGTGAAAGAAGTGATTTTGCGTATCTGCTGGCTGCTCTAGAACCCATCTTAGTTAAGATTTACGTCTTCTAATAAATTGTTGACTAATTTCTTTTGCTTGTCTTCAGATGAAAGCTCATCTCTCAAAATCTTTTCAGCAATTTCTATTGATAATGAAGCGACTTGATTCTTTATCTCAGCAACTGCGGCCATTTTCTCGCCTTCTATTGCTTCTCTAGCAGACGCAATAATTTTATCTGCCTCTTGTTTTGCAATATCTTTAGCATCGTTAACCATTTTATCTCTGGCTTCGCGAGCATCTTTAATCAAGGCATCTCTTTCTTCTCTAGCTTGTTTTAACAAATCTTCGTTACCTGCCTGTAGCTTTGCCATTTCTTCCTTTGCTTTTTCGGCTTGCGCCAAAGCATCGTGAATAGACTCTTCTCTTTCTTGAATTGCACCTAAAACAGGACCCCAAGCAAATTTCTTAAGAATGAATAATACTATACTGAATGATAAAATCATCCAGAACATTAAACCAAAATCGGGAGTTATTAAATCCATAGTTTTTCTTTTTTATCATTAACTCCCAGCCAACCGCTGGGAGCAATGAAAGTTGTTTAATTTTTATAGGCCAACAATAAAGCCCAATGCAACTGCTCCTAGAGCAACACCTTCAACAAGCGCTGCAGCCAAGATCATGTTCGATGCGATATCATCTTTAGCTTCTGGTTGACGAGCGATAGCTTCTAGTGCACTACCACCAATTCTACCAACGCCAATACCAGCTCCTAAAGCTGCGATACCTGCTCCAATTACAGCCATACCTTTCGCAAGAAAAGCGTAATCTGTAACATTTGGAGCCACTTCTAATAATACTGATGCTAACATGTTATATATATTAAATTAAACTTAAAAGATTCAAACAATTAATGATGTGCCTTTTTTACCGCCATACCGAAGTAAATGGCTGATAATAGGGTAAACACATACGCCTGGATAGCCCCTACTAAAATCTCTAACATAGTTAAGAAAATAGTAAACGCTGTAGATGCTATACCTACTCCATATCCCATTCCGATACTCCCGCCATCTCCGGCAAGGAAAATTAGACTAAAGAACACCAACATTACAATGTGACCAGCAGTTATGTTAGCGAACAATCTCATTATTAATGTAATCGGTTTTACAAAAATTCCAATTAATTCGATTGGCGTTAAAATCAATAATACTGCTTTTGGTACACCAGGCATTGCGATGATGTGTTTCCAATAATGTGCTTTCCCATTAATTGTTGTTATTACGAAAGTGAATAGTGCCAATACCATTGGCACAACAATGTTTCCTGTAAGGTTAGCGCCTCCAGGTATAATTGGAATTAATCCCATTATGTTATTAATCCAGATAAAGAAGAATACAGTTAACAAAAATGGCATAAAACGCGCATAGTCCTCTCCAATTGATGGTTTCGCAATATCATCTCTCACAAACAAAATAACTGGCTCTAAGAAAGATTGCAACCCCTTTGGTGCCATTCCTTCCTTTTTTTTGTAAGACCTGGCAATTGAGATGAAAATGAGCATCAATAAAAACACACTTGTTAAAAGTGCAAACACGTTTTTCGTAATTGATATGTCCCAAATTTTAGCCGTTGACTCCTCATCCAATTTTCCATCTTCACTAATAGCTACAATTCTGTCGTGAGGGTATTCGTTTGGATCTACATCATGGATGTGTAAAAAATGTTCGGTTAGCAATACATACCCATCGTAAGAGTCGTGCCCGTGATGGAAATTACTTGACATAAAACAGCTAAACCCTCTGTCTTCATGGTATAAAATAATTGGCAATGGAATAGAAAAAGAACTTTTACCCGATCCCCAAACGTGCCATTCATGACTATCACTAATGTGCTCCATGATTAATTCAGCTGCGCTAAAAGGTACTTTTTCTGATTCTTGTTCCTGTTCTAGTAATGAACCTTCATCGTTGTTGATAACAACATGAGTGTTTTTTAGCTCTTTACCTGATTTTGAATCAGTACCCTGAGCCGTGGAAGCTGTAGCAATAATCACAGCTAAAACTAAGGTAGAAATGATTCTTAACACGTTGTTTTTTCCTTTGTTCATGTATGTCCAAATTTGGAGCTGTTCTCGAAATTTGGTGCAAAAGTAGACAAATGAAAGACCTCATCAAAACATATTGAAGTTATTTTTCACTTATTTGGACGAATAAATTCGGAGTTCGGGGAAATAATCGAAACTACCTTTTAATAAACTTAAGAATAAAGACTTTTTCGGTCATCGTGAAAACGAAATATTGAACGAAGAAGAAGCCCACAATTTCCTTTGCAATTGGTTTATTCGTGTAAACGATAATTCCTAAAACAAGGAGGTAACCCAATAACTTAAAAGTTGTTGATGCCATTGAAGCTCTTACAATATCTTGTGGTCTTTTCTCATTGGACTTAATTACCGTGAACCCAGAAATAATAGAACTCACATAAAATAAGACAAGCAGCCCATTGATGATAACTCGCAATGTTGTGTCTGGAAATTTTAAAATTAAAACCGCATTAATTAAGACTAACATTAAAGCAGATACAATAGAAATTGTAAATAAATATCTTTGATTATTAGATTTATGTTGGCTCATTGTTTTACCTTTTTTACTAGATAATAAAGTGATGCGACTATAGAAAAAAGGGTTAAAAAAATGGTTGCAAATGGTTTCTCATTTTCCATTTTTACATCAAGCCATTTACCTGCATAAACCCCCGCAACGACTATAACTACAATTTGCGTTGCGAGTCCAGAAAACTGAACGTACTTATTACGCTGTTCTTGTTTGCTCGGTCGCGAGCTCTTTTTCGGATTGTGCTCCATGGCTCATTTCTTTAACGACAGCGCCCATACTACAGTTTCCAGAGAAATTTGCTCCTGGCTCTATCGATAGTTTATTGGTTATTATTTCACCTAATAAATTCGCGGTAGATTTTAACGCTAACAGCTCCCCAACAGTAACTTTGGCCTTTAAAGTGCCAGAAATATCTGCATTTTGGCAAAATACCTCGCCTTCAATTTTACCTGTTTGACCAACAACAACTTTTCCTTTTGCGTTTACCGACCCCTGAATAGTGCCATCAACACGAATGTTGCCATTGGTATTAATGTCTCCTGTAATGGTTGTTCCTGCGGTAATTGTATTACCTACAGCCGAATCTGCTTCGTTTGCTCGTGCCATTTTGTCACTCCCTTTTTTAAACATAACTCCTAAGTTTATTAGGGCAAAGGTATTATTTTAAATTTTGAGTGCGAAAAGCACTGTCTTTTTAATAAACAGAAGGTTGTTAGTTTTTGTAGTAAATCTTATTTTGATAAAAATTTGACTTGCTTTTCTAGCAAATTTCGGATAACTTCGCTTACAATTGCTATCAAACATTAAAAAACGATTTTAGCAAGACGTTAGCAAACATTGAATAATGAAAAACATTACAATTTTATCAGTGCTCCTCATGTTTTTCTTCCAAAACATTCAAGCCCAAAAAGCAAATGATCTTGCCACAAAAATTTCTAATACATCCTGTGATTGCATCAATAAATTGAAAAAGGAGGATATGTCTAAGGCCAGCGTTTCTTCCTGTGTACAAAAATCATATAAAAAATATCAAAGTGATATCGTACGAGAAGTAGGGTTTTATCAGAATAAAAACCCTAATACAACTACGAATGATGCCTCAACTTACATACAAAGATTAGTCGGGGGTGAATTAATTATGAGCTGTCCAAAGTATCATTCTTTCTTGTCTCTATCCATGGCAAGAGAGCTTGATGTAGTTTCAGATGTATACAATCATGAATATATAGATGAAACTGTCTCTTTAATTTGTGAATGTATAAACAAAGTAGATAAGTTAACTCAAAAATATTTGGATGATTGTAAAAACAAATCCATAGATACTAATAGTACAGAATATATTTATGCAATTGAAAAGGATCCAAAACTTGATGAAGAAATAACTAAGTTTCTTGAATTATCATGTGAAAAATATTCAAAGTTCATGAAAAAATCTAAAAGAAAGAAAAAATAACCGTTTGCTAGTCGAGTAAGTAAGGGGAATTTCACCCCAAACTTCTCACAGAATCGTACGTGAACCTCTCAATTCATACGGCTCTTATTATGCAGT
>JAESTK010000171.1 GCA_016763645.1 Flavobacteriales bacterium | reverse complement strand
TTATTTTCTTAGACAGCTTATTTGGAACTAGTACACTAGGCGGAACAATATTATTTGATGGTTCAGGCAAAAATGGAGATAGAGCTGGTGACCCAATACCGGGAGTTGACATTTCTTTAGAGCAAATTCCAGGTGGTATTATTGCAACTACAGAAACAGATTCTACAGGGTCTTATGCGTTTAATAACGTTCCTGTGTCTGATAGTTCTTATACCATTTATGTAAGCTATCCGGGTATGCCAATGCAAGAGACCTATGTTGTTGATGTTACTTCAGATACTTCTGCAACCGATTTAAACTTTGTGGTGGGCGACTCTACGGTTTACATTCAATCAACCGGTGGAACATTTGTACAGAATGTTTCTGTTAAAGAATATTCTAAATTAATTGTATTCCCAAATCCGTTTATCGATTTCACTATTTTGGTTTATACTGTTGGTGGTGAGGATATGGTTAAACTAGAAGTGTACAATGTAATTGGCGAACAAGTATATCTAGAACAATACGATTCTAGAATGCCTGGAACATACAATGCTAAAATTAGCAATTCAGATTTAGGAACCGAATCGGGAATTTACATTGTTAAATTAACCGTAGGCAACGAAGTTCATACTACAAGAATAGTGCAAACAAAATAACGAACACTGAGGCTTTCGAATTTACGAACGCTGAGGCTCTCGAAGTGAGAGAATAAATTCATCCAAAAAAGGGGTAGCAAATTCGCTATCCCTTTTTTATTATACATCACCCAACCTTTCAAATTAATTTACGTGATAACAATAACAAGGCAACCATTTGATATGATAAACGTCTTGATATCAGATCCTAACTAAAACTAAATAACATGAAACACATTTCTACCTATCTATCTATACTTGGAATTTTAATTTCCTCTTTTTCTTATTCGCAATTTATAGTTATAGAAACCATTACCGATGTAGCCTGTTTTAGTGATGCTGATGGAACAATAAATTTATCAGTAAGTGGCGGCACAACTCCTTATACTTATTTGTGGGATCCAACGGTTGGTTCTCAAACTACAGCTAATGTTACGGACTTAATAGCAGGTTCTTATACTGTAACTATTACCGATGCTACTGTTGCCGACACCGTTTTGTCTTATGTAGTTACTGAACCAGCACAGTTGTCTCTTACAATTGCATCAACTCCCGATTGTGGTGCGTGTACAGGGACAGCAACACCAACGGGAAGTGGGGGAACGGGATTTTCTTACCAATGGAGTAACGGTGCAACTAACGCAAACCAAGTAGGTTTGTGTACAGGAATATATAGTCTAACAATTGTTGATAATAATGGCTGTTTCGTTGCAGAAAACGTTACAATTAGCGCAAGTGGAGGTTTCAATATTACCACAACAGCCGTTGACGATACATGCGGGCAATGTATTGGAAAAATAAGCGTGCAAGTTGGTGCAGGTGGTACTTCACCTTATTTTTACGATTGGGGTAATGGCAATACAACTGCCGCAGGAACTGCAAACGAAACCCAACTTAGTTATTGTATGGGAAGTTACCTTATTCAAATTACAGATAGTGTCGGCTGTTCAACAATGGATTCAGTTGAGATTTTTGGGCAAGGAATAACGTCAATAAACACAACTATTACTGACGCTAATTGTGGGCAATCTGATGGTTCTATTGTAACTGCTGTAGTTGGTGGAATTACCCCTTACCTTTATGCTTGGAGTAATGGCTCTATGAGCTCAACCCTTAGTGGTGTGTCTGCTGGTTCGTATCAGCTGACTGTGAGCGATGCAGGGAGCTGTAATTTTGTAACCACTATTAATCTTACTGACATTAGTGCACCTACGCTTAGCATTATACCGAATGATGCAAGTTGTTTTGATGGGTGTGATGGTGCTGCATCTGGATTTGCAAGTGGTGGTACCGCTCCGTATTCATTTTTGTGGGATAATACTCAAAGTACTGCAGGTGTTACAGCGTTGTGCGCAGGCATAAGCTACGGATTAACAGTAACCGACAATAATGGATGTAATGCTATTGCGACTACGATTGTTTCAGCGCCAATGCAATTATCGGTAACGCTTTTAGTAACGAATTCGCTATGTAATAGCAGCAGCGGTAATATCCAAAGTAATGTTTCAGGAGGTACACCAGGCTATACATATTTTTGGGGTGATGGATCAACAGCTGCAAATGCAATTAATTTAGTAGCTGGTAGTTATGTGCTAACAGTTATGGACAATAACGGCTGTTCTTCTGTAGCATCGGCAACAGTAAGCTCGGGCTCTTCGTTAACATTAACATCAAGTTCTAATGCTGCGAATTGCTCGGCTTGCGATGGGGATGCAACCATATCAGTAACAGGGGGTGTTACACCGTATTTGTATGCATGGGCTCAGGGCGGGAGCACGTCAGCATTAGCAACAGGGTTATGTGCAGGAAGTTATTCTGTAACAGTATCAGATTTTAATGGCTGTTCGGTAGATTCTGCAATTACCGTTAATTCTGTGTCGGGTTTAACTGGAATGGTAACAACCACAGATGCACTTTGTAGTGGTTCTGCCGATGGTAGCGCATCTGCAAGTGCAATAAGTGGCACAACTCCTTATTCTTATTTATGGAACGACCCACTTAACCAGATAACCGCCTTGGCAAATGGATTGGCAGCTGGAGCGTACATTGTTACCATTACCGATAATAGTGGGTGTACGTATTTAGTAAATTCCAATATCAGCGAACCAACGTTATTAGTCTCAAATAATACTTCAAATTCTGCCTGTGGAAATGCCTTAGGAAGTATAGTGTTTAATGTAAGTGGTGGTACTTCACCATATCAGTACAGCATTGATTCTGGTTCAACTTGGTTATCTTCCACAAATTTTGATAGTTTAAGCGTGGGGTTGTTTTATGCTGCTATTCGGGATGCTAACTTATGTACTATTTATGATAGTATTTCTGTTGATTCAACTTCACTTGGTGTTACCTCTACTGTTTATCAACCTAATTATTGTGGGCAGTACGGAACCGTTTATGCGTTTACCAATAATGGCACTCAGCCCTATTCTTATAGTTGGAATATACAACCGCAATATGATTATACAACTTCATATTATAATTATGCTGCGTTGTCGCCAGGTGATTATACACTTACGGTTAGCGATGCTTTAGGGTGCACAGAGATTGTAAATCATAGTATTACCAATTTATGTTTACCAAATCATATTTCTGGAAATGTTTTCGATGATTTATCTTCAGACTGTGTACAAGACGCTGGAGAAAATAGCATGACCGGAAAAATAGTTGTTGCTACTCCCGGTCCATATTACGCAACAACGAACTACGCTGGTATTACGAATTTTTCTTAGACAGCGGAGACTATACCATTTCAATTATTGATGACGAACTAGCTAGAGATCCATTATGCCCTGCAGCATTATCGTATGATTTACAATTAGGCGCTAACGATTCTAACATTACAGGTCTCGATTTTGGGTTTCAGCCAACAGCAATTTGTTCTGACCTTTCTGTAAGTTTTTATCACCTAGGTTTTAGACCGTGTTTTTCAAGTTGGTATTTGGTTAATTATAGTAATGGAGGAACAGAAATAGCATATAATGCTTATATCGATGTGGTTTTACCACCAGAAGTAACTCCTGTGGCAGTGGCATCATGGGGCCCTTATTGGAACCAAGCACCTTATAACACTGTGCAACCAGATTCACAAAACGGTAATACTTATACGTATCAGTTAGGTGATTTGTCTCCAAGTACCTCAGGTAGTTTTTATATATTAATTGACATTTCGTGTAGCGCAGTTATGGGCGAAACGCTTTGTGCCGAGGCTCGAATTTATCCAAATGATGGTTGCGAACCAATCGATTCTATTTGGGATAAATCAAGTGTGTCCGTTGAAGGAAGATGCACATCGGACAGCCTAGCGTGCTTCACGATTTATAACACGGGCGATTTTGGAAACGGAGATATGGATGCTCCATCAGAATATCGAATCTACGATAATAATGTTTTAGTAGTAGTAGTAGGGACATTCCAAATTTTAGGAGGAGATAGTACAGAAATTTGCTACGCTGCTGCAGGTAATACCATTCGTTTAGAAGCAGACCAACGACCAGGACATCCTGGTAATAGCCATCCGAACGATGTTATAGAACTGTGTGGTAGTCCGAATCAAACAACAGGTTTAGTAACTTCTATGCCGTTAGATGATGATAGTCCTGCAATTGATATTGTATGTGTGCCAGTAACTTCTTCTTGGGACCCGAACGACAAGCAAGTAACCCCTTCTGGTATAACCGAAGAATATCATTTTATTGATTCATTGGTAACATTAGATTATACCATTCGTTTTCAAAATACAGGAACCGATACCGCTTTTAATGTGTACCTTATCGATACGATAAGTTCAGCCTTAGATCCGTTAACAATTAAAAGTGGTGCAGCCTCGCACACGTACAACTTTACCTACTTAGCTACAAATGTTGTACAGTGGTATTTCCCATGGTTATTGTTGGCTGATAGTAATGTAAACGAACCGGCTAGTCATGGTTTTATAAACTTTACTATTGAACAACGACCGGGAAATGAGTTTGGAACGGTAATCGAGAACACTGCAGGAATTTATTTCGATTTTAATGACCCTGTAATTACCAACACAGCGTTTAATACGGTTGGTATTCCTGATACGTTTAAAGTTCTTACCACTTCGATTCCTGTAATCTATAATCAAGTAGCCGAGATAAAAGTTTATCCTAATCCTTTCTCTAAATCTACCACGTTCGAAATAGCTGGTTTAGATGGAGAACAAGTTACTATTCAATTGTTTGATTTAACAGGAAAGCGGGTTACTTCTGTAGTTGGTTTTGGTAAAGTGGAACTAGATAGGAGGGAGCTCACTAATGGAATTTACTTCTATTCTGTTTCAAGCGAAACAGGAGTTTTAGCCAATGGTAAACTAGTAATTCAATAAAGAAGAAAATAAATTACATAGTTAGAAAAGCGACTTCGGTCGCTTTTTTTATGCCAACTGGTAAACCTCAGGAACACCTAATTAAAGGGGTGTTCTTATAGAACAGTTTAGCTATTTAGCAGATACAGTGCATAAGTAATTAGTTATCGCATTTCTCAATGAATAAGCTATAAATCAAGTAATTGAGCTACCCCAGACGATTGGTGTAAAATGTTAATTTCTTTAATTTTAAAAACCACATTTTATGACGAAGTTTGTGCGAAATAAAAGAATTTAAGTGATGAAAAAAATAGTTGTAGCATTAGTAGCGTTATTAGTAGTAACTTCTGGTTTCAGCCAGAAAGTATATAGAAAGGCTCAATGGGGAGTTAGTGAAACTAAAACCAGCGGCTCGCAGATAACAAGGCTCGAAGGTGAAAATAAAGTAGTGATAATCACAAATGTTGGATATCAATCTCAACTTCAGCTAATTGAGGAGTTAAAAGCTAAGAAAAAAGAAGGTAAAGTAGGGGGAGATAGGTACAAATCTCAAATGAGTGAGTACAAAACCAAGAGCCAAGGCGGTATGGTTTATTTATATCTCGAGCGACCAGAACCTAGTGAAAGTAATACTCAAAATTTTAAGGTGCGAATAACCGATGAGTCAGGAAACGTAATTCAAGACAAACAAATGCGTACCCAAGATGGTAAAATGAATAGAGACGGTTCTGCTTACAAAAATGACGGAACTGTGTTTGTGAAAGCCCCTTTAACTACTTCGTTTATTGTAGAAGTAATTGAACAAACTCCTGATGGAGAAAAGGTGTACAAGTTTAAAGTGAGTCTCTAACTATTTACCATGTGTTGGGCAACCGCAGGGAAGCAGTTGTATAGCGTTTCTTTAAAATCATCTTCAACAGGCAAAGTATTAATTGCTTGTTTCATACAAGCGAGCCAAGCTACTTTTGCTGTGTTGGTAATCTGATGGGGTAAATGTCTCTTCCGCATTTTTGGATGACCATAAGTTTGAGTATATCTTCCGGGCCCACCTAAGAACTGAGACAGAAACATAAACTGCTTTTTCTTGATTGTTTCAAAGTCGTCTTTAAATAGAGAGCTTATTATTGGATCTTTTTCCACCAGCTCATAAAAGTTGTTTACAAGCTTTTGCAGATTGTCATCTCCTAATTTGTCATAAATTGTTGTCTCCATTATCCGATAATTTTTAACGTGCTGATGATTAGTAAAAACAGCCCTATAATGGTGAAAATAAAAGTACGCCAAAAAAAATAACCCCTTTTTTGTTGAGTTTTCGCCACTATTAACGCGATTAGTGGAATAGCAATAAAGGTTAATATCCAATGTAAATCACTCATTACAAAGCCTATATTTGTTCTGTTTTATGGCTTACAAAAGTACATACGATTGCGTTACCGACCTCGAAAGAAATGGACATCTGATTAGAATCAGTGAAGAAGTTGATCCCTATCTAGAAATGGCAGCAATTCATCTAAGAGTATTCCAAAATAATGGACCAGCCATATATTTTGAAAACGTAAAAGGATGTCAGTTTGGTGCGGTTTCAAACTTGTTTGGAACGTTAGAACGCTCGAAATTCATGTTTCGAGATACGTTAGAGAATATCCAAAAACTAGTTGAACTAAAAGGAGATCCAATTAAGGCATTAAAGAGTCCACTCAAAAACATTTCGGTGGGAATGACCGCTTTAAAGGCGTTTCCTCGAAAAAGCTATAATAATCCTGTTTTAGCGAACAAAACTACAATTGATAAATTACCGTTGATTCAATGTTGGCCGAATGATGGAGGTGCATTTATAACGTTACCACTGGTTTACACCGAAGATATCGACAAGCCCGGAGTTATGGATTCCAACTTAGGGATGTATCGTATTCAATTAAATGGAAACGAATACCAATTGAACAAGGAAGTTGGGCTGCACTATCAGCTACATAGAGGAATTGGGGTGCATCAATCGAAGGCCAATGCAAAAGAACAGCCATTAAAAGTGAGCATTTTTGTTGGAGGACCGCCATCCCATATTTTGGCAGGAGTGATGCCATTGCCTGAGGGAATTTCAGAACTAACTTTCGCAGGAGCAATAGGTGATAGGCGATTCAGGTACACATACCAAGATGGGTATTGCATTTCTTCTGATGCTGATTTTGTGATAACAGGTGAAGTATATCCCAACGAAAATAAACCCGAAGGACCTTTTGGCGACCATTTGGGATACTATAGTTTAAAACATGACTTTCCTGTAATGCGTGTTACGAATGTTTTTCATCGTAAAAATGCTATTTGGCCTTTTACTGTAGTCGGTCGCCCACCACAA
Organism: Flavobacteriales bacterium; assembly: GCA_016763645.1. Taxonomy (GTDB): domain Bacteria; phylum Bacteroidota; class Bacteroidia; order Flavobacteriales_G; family NORP312; genus NORP312. The sequence goes on along the minus strand of JAESTK010000171.1, from coordinate 2,823 downwards.
GAAGATACTCAATTTGGGGCCTTGATTCATGAAATTACAGGTGATGCAATTCCTCAGGAAATACCAGGTTTACATGAGATAAATGCAGTTGATGCCGCTGGAGTTCACCCGTTGCTTTTTGCGATTGGAAGTGAACGATATACGCCATATATCAACGAACGAAAACCTGCCGAAATTCTAACTATTGCTAATCATATTTTAGGTACGGGTCAATTGTCGTTGGTCAAATATTTATTTATCGCTACGAAGGAAGATAACCCAAAATTAAGCACTCAGAATCCTGAGCAATTTTTAAAACACATACTCGAAAGGGTGGATTGGACGAGAGATTTACATTTCCAGACCAACACTACAATCGATACGCTCGATTATAGCGGAGAAGGCTTAAATAGCGGTTCTAAGCTGGTAATCGCAGCAGCAGGAGAAAAGAAAAGAGAATTGGCTATCGAGCTTCCAGACATAAATTTACCCGATGGTTATCGAGAGCCAAAAATGGTAATGCCAGGTGTAGTTGCTATTTCTGCATCGACATATCAAAGTTCATCTGAAACAGAAAAACAAACTTTAGGGTTTAATGTAAAACATTCAACTAATGAAATAGTGCTAATAATTTTGGTTGATGATTCTGAGTTTTGTGCAAAAACGATAAATAACTTCTTGTGGACGACTTTCACTAAAAGCAATCCATCTCATGATATTCACGGTATTGATAGCTTTATGGAAAACAAACACTGGGGATGTAGAGGAGCTTTGATTATTGATGCGCGAACAAAATCGCACCACGCACCACCATTAGAGTTAGATCCAGAAATTGAAAAACGAGTTGATAAATTGGGAGCGAAAGGGAAATCCTTATACGGGGTAATCTAATTTACGATGTTTAGTTTTCCTTGCCAAGTAGTTTCCCCATCGTAAATGTGATACACATACAAACCAGGCTCTAATTGGAACTAATTGTTTTCTTCTTTTTGGTGACAGGAATTGTGATCTCGTTAATCCATCTGCCTTTCGAAGTGTATAACTCTATTTTTCGGTTGTTTTCTGAATATTCTTTTAATTCGGCTATAACCATTTTGCCTGATGGGTCAGCGTAAAATTGGAGCATATCGAAAGGGGCAAATTCGGGTAATTTAGGTGTGTAATCTTTTTCAGCATCTAAAATAGGTTCGCTATCTAGGTTTATCTCGGTAAAGATATCTTGACCGAAACTAAACGAGGCCAGTAAAACAAAGACAGTAAGTAAATAAAACGATTTCATTATTGTGCTGAAATTTTGCACAAAGAAAGCCAATAAATAAGGTTTTTAAAAGGGATGTTGAGTTTAGTTATTCACAAGTAATGCACTAAATATGAACAAGTTTGTAAAGGGATTTCGAACCCCTATTGATGTGATTTAAATGCTCAAGAATGTTTGCGATTTTTTAGCGAACGTTGTGTAATGTTATTTTCTTGCTCTCTACAATTTCATGATCATTAAAAAGTGTTATTACATAGAGCCCGCTACTTAAATAATTTAGAGAAAGTAGAATACTTTCTCTTGTTTTAGATACTTTTTGACTCAAAATTATTTTTCCTGTGATGTCAGTTATAATAATGTTGGTTATTTCCTTATCCAACACTTTGATTTGAATAGAACCATCCGTTGGATTTGGATAGATTAAAAATTCTTCATTTTCATTGACTAATTCAATACTATTTACAACGGTCGAGCAATTATGGTTATTACTACTTTTCCATGCGTCATATTTAGTTTGTAATTCATTAATAGGTTCAACCCCGGTAGGGGTACCGGCAATGTTTAAATCAATAAAAAGAGTATCGGGATGGTCTGATGGTTTTGCAACTTGTAAAAAAGCAGAAAGTGAACTTGTTCCTTCAGAAGTACACCTGGTGTCGGCACCTACAATTTTAGCTCCTTGCATTGCCGCCATTAGCTTATCGGATAAACATCCGTTGGTGCTATTGAAACGAAACTCCATGGAATCTAATATTTGTTGTCCCAATAAAATATTACCCTGAATGGCATAATTTGGACCTAAAATATGATTTTTATAGTCAAAGCAATTTGCTCCTGTATATGCGGATGATCTTGGACTACCACCATTAAAATCTACAATACCATATTGGCGAATTGCAGGGTCAGAAGCTACGTCATTTGCCACTAACCAGTCAATAATATCTTGTGGCGAGTCGCCTAAAGCCATTCTATTGTTGGCATTTAACTGATTGGTTGCGTGATGATATGACTGGGTATGAATTGCTCCAACTCCAGGAATAATATCACTAATAATTAATGCCCCAGATGTTCCTGGCCAAATAATACTATCACCACATGTTGCCCCAGCACTACCAATTTCTCCTGTAATAGAATCAATAGCTACAATTGAAAATGTGTGTTGAGATTTCCCAAAAAATGGTACAATTAGTAATAAGGTGAAAAATAACTTTTTCATCAGTCTTTCTGTATTATGAAATAATTTCGCTTTCCTAGAACAGCGTAAGCTAACTACCGAGGATCGAAGGTAGTGAAAATTTTTGGGAAAATTAAGATAATAATTACTGCGAGATAATAATCTTCCCTTTTCTAACCGTTTTGTTTCCAGATAATTGGTAAATATAATTTCCTGCTTTAATTGATGAGCTAACGTTCACTGTTTTTGTATTCGCAGGAATCAGAATTGTGTTTACCAACTGTCCGCTTATGTTATAAATATTCAATTGTTGACTTTCGATACATGGTTCATTTACTCAGAAAGAATTCCCCGAGGCTCTGCCTCGTGGGTTTCCGCTTCAACCTCTCCTTGAGGAGAGGTCAAAACTTTG
>JAESTK010000170.1 GCA_016763645.1 Flavobacteriales bacterium | reverse complement strand
TTCCTCTCTTGTTTTATGAAATTGTCTAGCGTAATATTATTTCAGTTGTTATTTTTTTTAACAACACCTCTTGTTTCGCTAGGGACAGAAAAAGATTCTTTGCTTTTTGTTCTTCAAGCAGAACCTGATAATGTTGTTCGGGTCGATTTGTTGAATAGACTCAGTAAAATAACAGCGATTGAAATAATTGAAGAAAGTAAGTTATATGCCGACAGCGCATTTAACATTTCAAAACGAATAGGTTATAACGAAGGAGTGGTAACAGCGTACTTGTCAATCGGTAATTATTACGAGGAAATGGGTGATTATAGTAAGTCGTTAGAAAATTATTTAGCTGGACTATCTCTTGCCGAGCAAATTAGTAATATTTCGATTGTAGCAGATTGTTATATAAACATTGGCGCTACTTATTATTATACCTCAAACTTAGAATTAGCATTAAAAAATTGGGAGCTAGCACAAGAAAACTATAATAAAGCTAACGATATGGATGGCGTAGGTATAGCAATTGGAAATATTTCGTTAATATATTTCATCCAAGAAGACTATAAAAAGGCAATACACTATGATAGTTTAGCTTTAAACATGGTGATTGAGCATGGTAATTCTTATCAGATAGCCCGTGCTTATAACAACCTCGGAGGTAGTTTTCATATTATTGAGGAGTACGAGCTGGCAATCGAAAACTATAATAAGGCAATTGAGGTTAATCTGGTTTCAGAGGTAATAAACTATCGTTCCATAATTTCTTCTTATGTTAATTTAGGGTCTGTATATCTCGAAACTAAAAACTATAGCAATGCAAAAAAGTACTACCAATATGCGGAGAACACCTGTGATAGTATTGATAATGACGAACAATTAACAAATGTGTATGAGGGCTTTACAAGCTTTTATGAAGAAACGGAAAATTACCAAGAAGCGTTACGCTATTATAAACTATGGCAAACGGTTGAGGATAGTTTGTTTAATGAATCGAAATCTAAAGACATCGGTAGGGTTGAGGCTAAATATGAGTTCGAACGAAAATTGGAAGAAGAAAAGCGAGTTGCCGATGAGCAAGCTAAAATTGCAACAGAAATTAAATCGCGTAAAGACAACCTTCAATATTCAGGAATATTTGTATTCGTATTAATCCTTTTTGCGGCAATGTTTATGAGCGGAAAATTCTCGATGTCAGAAAAAGTAGCAGAAGGTTTAATTTTCTTTACTTTCTTGTTATTTTTTGAATTCTGTTTAGTTTTACTAGACCCATTTATCGACAGTTGGAGTAGTGGGGAGCCGCTTTATAAACTCTTATTTAACGGTGTGCTCGCAGCTTTGATATTTCCATTGCATGCATTTTTTGAAGACACAATTAAATCAAAACTTTTTTCAGCAAGAAGAAAAGTCGTTGAAAGAAAATTGAAATAAAATACTTCCGTAGCTTCTCCTTCCGAAAGCTAGCGGTCAATGTAAAATAGTTGAATTTTCCGTTTGTTACCCCCTAGTTTCTTCGGTCCCGTCATCATATTTGGCAAAACGTCCTTTTTCTCTTGGATGTACAGGGTCATGTGTTGGCCAAGGCCAGCCACCAAAACCAGTTTCTTGATAGTCAGTAAATGTTTGCTGAATTTCTTCTCTCGTGTTCATTACAAAAGGGCCGTGTTGCACAACTGGTTCGCCAATAGGTTTTCCTTGAAGAATAAGAATATAACTCCTTTCTTCTCCGCTTTCTAAAGTGATTTCGGTATCTGCATTAACTTCTGCAGCGTGATATTCTTCGACCATGGTACTGTTAACTCTAAGTTTATCTCCTTTAAAAAAGTAGATGGTTCTGTTTACGCTAGCGTTGGCTTTGGGTAAAACCCACTTTGCTTTGGCATCCATTTGAATGTTCCAAATAGCGACTTCGTTATTGGAGTCAGCTGCCCAAGAATTTGGAGTAGGAGAGGGGGCTGTTTTGTTGCCGATAGTTCCAGCAACTACTTCGACCATTGTTTTTTTACCGTTGCTATCGGTATGTTCGTAATTAGGAATGGTGTCGCTCCACAACATTTTGTAATTTGGCTCAACAAACTTACTTGCCTTTGGTAAGTTAAGCCATATTTGAAATAACTCCATTGGGTTGTCTTCCGTTTTGCTGAGAAGTGGAAACATTTCGGCATGTTGCACTCCTTTTCCTGCCGTCATCCATTGTACATCACCATCACCATAACGGCCCGATCCACCAAGCGAATCGGTATGATCAACCATGCCTTTTCGAACTACTGTAATCGTTTCGAATCCACGATGGGGGTGTCCCGGAAATCCTGAGACTGTACTCCCATGATACATTCTATAGCCATCTTTAATTTCGAAATCGTTCCCAATTCTTCTGCCGTCTAAATTATCAGCGGGTCCTAATTTATCATTCCCTTTCGGGAAAAAATCTTCGTGATGCACACAAAATAAAAAAGGGTCTTGCGTTTCCCATTGAAAACCTAGTGGCTTGATGTTTTTTATAACGGATTCTTCCATATTTGTAGTATTAGCGCCAAAACTTACTTTAGAAGCAACAATAGCCCCTGTGGCAGCCACCGCTGCTTTTTGAATAAATTCCGTCTGCTATTAGTTTTACTCATTCTCTAAAACTTACTGTAAAGGTAACAACAAATAAAAGAGAGAATTGTTAATGAAAGGTTAAAGAGAGATGTGCGCGCAATAATCCATAAAGCTACCAGCTTGTTGTATGTCATAAAGGTAGGGAAGGATGCCATCATTTCCAATAAAAGGGGTTAGCAGCCGTCATATTGGCAGAAAATCACAGGTGGTATAGACTTTGAAAAGGTTAAATTTGTAAAAATGAGACATTAAGTTTGCAGAAGAAATAAGCTGTAAAACAACAACTATAAACTAATAACTAAAAAATGGCAAAAGGAAAGATTAAGGTGAACACGGAAAATATATTTCCGATCATTAAAAAATTCTTGTATTCCGATAACGAAATTTTCTTGAGAGAGTTGGTTTCTAACGCAACAGATGCGACTAATAAATTGAAGACCTATTCTTCAACGGGAGAATTAAAAGGAGATATTGGTGATACAACCATCGAAATTGAGATTAGAAAAGAAGAGAAGCAACTAATTTTTAGAGACCGAGGAATCGGAATGACGAAAGATGAGGTTGTTAAGTACATCGCAGATATTGCATTTTCGGGTGCTGAGGAGTTTGTCGAAAAATATAAAGACAAAGGAGATACAGCTAATATTATCGGGCATTTTGGACTAGGATTTTTTTCCTCATTTATGGTTGCCGAACGGGTTGAAATTAACTCGAAATCATATAAAGACGAACCTGCAGTACTGTGGTCGCGCGATGGCAGTCCAGAATTTACAACTTCAAAATCTGACAAAACAGAAAGAGGAACTGAGATCATATTGCATATTGCAGAAGATTCTACAGAGTTTTTAGAGGAAGCAAGAATTACCACATTACTTAACAAGTATTGCAAATTCATGCCCGTTGCCATTAAATTTGGCACAAAACAAGAGCAAAAAGATGATCCAAAAGGGAAGAAAGATAAAGATGGCAACGTTGAGAAATTAACAGTTACTGTAGATAACATCATCAATAACTCCGAACCTGCTTGGACCAAATCTCCATCGAAACTAAAAGATGAAGGCTATAAAGGGTTTTACAGAGAGTTGTACCCAATGAATTTTCAGGAGCCTTTATTTCACATTCATCTAAATGTTGATTACCCATTTAACCTTACTGGAATTCTTTATTTCCCCAAGTTGGCAAACAATATTGAAATTCAAAAGGATAAGATTCAGCTGTATAGCAATCAGGTGTTTGTAACCGATTCTGTAGAGGGGATAGTTCCCGAATTTTTAACGCTTTTGCACGGTGTTATTGATTCTCCAGACATTCCTTTGAATGTTTCTCGTTCTTATCTTCAAACAGATAGTAATGTTAAGAAAATAGCAAGTCACATTACTAAAAAGGTAGCCGATAAACTAGCAAGTTTGTTTAAAAAAGACCGTAAAGACTTCGAATCTAAATGGGATGACATCAAGGTGTTTATTGAATACGGAATGTTGTCGGAAGATAAATTCAATGAGAAAGCAGAAAAATTCGCTTTGTATAAAAGTACTGACGGTACGTATTCTACAATGGAAGAATATAAAAAGAAGCTTAAAGCTAATCAAGTTGATAAAGATGGAAATACGATTTGTCTTTACACCAATGACGAGCAAGCGCATCACAGTTATATCGAAACGGCAAAAGAAAGAGGGTATGATGTTTTGATACTGAATTCACCATTAACAAGTCATTTTATAAGTAAAATTGAGCAATCAAACGAAAAAGTAAAATTCGCAAGAATCGATTCTGACACATTGGACAAGTTGATTCCTAAAGATGAAGAAATTCCATCTAAACTTACAGAAAAGGACGAAGAGAAATTAAAACCTGTTATCGAAAGTGTTGTTAAAAAAGAGCAATTTATGGTTCAATTCGAAAGCATGAACGAAAAAGAAGCTCCTGTTTTAATTACTGAGCCCGAGTTTATGAGGAGAATGAAAGAACAACAAGCCATGGGTGGCGGAGGCATGATGGGCATGGGCTCTATGCCTGACATGTACAACTTGGTTATTAATTCTAATCATCCTTTAATCTCTAAAATTTTAGCTGAGAAAGACGAAACGAAACAAAAAGATATGACAAAACAAGCCACAGACTTGGCCTTGCTTTCTCAAAACTTGTTAAAAGGTGAAGACTTAACCAACTTTATAAAACGAAGTACAGAGTTGATAAGTTAAATTTATAGGAAATATCAATAAAAAAGGTGAGATTTTTCTCGCCTTTTTTATTGTCAAAAATTTAGAACGACAAAAACAGACTTACTTCAAAACGATGAAAGCTGTTTATGACAGTAATTACCCCATTTTCATAATAATAACCACTCCAATTTGTAGTGGGAACGTAGATTAATAGGGGATGAGTATATGAGATTCTTTGAAATCGATACCCTAACTGGAAACCAGCTCCAAAACCAGCTCCAAAATACTTATTTATACCAACCCCGACACCATATAAGGCTCCACCACGGTAGTCTGTTAATATACCAAAATACTTTCCCGTTTGACCGCGATAAGTTTTCCTATCCCTACCACGGTCATCTCCAGAGAAAAAAGAATACCCACCGTACAAGTAGAGATAAGGCTTTGTTTTTGCGGTGCTAAGATTGAGTTCTCCTTCGAGAAATAGCGGGACGTATCGCTCGTTAAATCCTTCATAACCAGTTCCTAGACCAACATAAAACCTGTCACTCAAATTGTAACCGCCCTGTAACTTTGTGCCATGTGAAAGTTGGGCCCCACCATAGATACCTGAGCTCAATTTTATTGAGAAATCGTTGGGCTTAGCACCATGGTTGCCTTTTTTTACTGCAACAACCTCTTCCTTGTCAAAAAGTAGAAAAGTATTATCTTTCGTTTCGATACCAATTTTTGTAGAGTCTGAGGGTGATATGATTGTCCCTCTAATTATACTTCCGTTTTTAAAGTATATTGCATCATTATTTTTTTGTGCACTCACCGTAGCGATACTTACCGTTACAAATAACAAAAAAAGGGAAATAGTTTTTACCATGAGAAGAACAGTTTTTACGTTAAGTTAGCTATTTTTTATATACATTTACAATGTAATTGACAATAAAGGTAACTGAATACTCGTTTCGATAATGTAAAATTAATAAAAAACTATGAAAAAGCTTCTCCCATTTGTATTAGTAGCCCTTGTTTTTCAAGGCTGTTTAAAAGATAAACACTCAGAAAAAAGAACTTACATCGCCAATTCGCCAATTTATATGACTTATGATGAATTAGCGAACTCAATTAAAATTGAAGAACCAAGAGAACTATGTACCCCTCGAAAAGTTTATGCTACAGGTTCGTATCTATATATTAATGAGTTACAAAAAGGAATTCACGTAATTGATAATTCTGATCCAAGAAATCCAAAAAACATTGCGTTTATCAATGTGCCTGGAAATGTAGATATAACCGCAAATGGAAATTATTTATATGTGGATAGTTACTCAGATTTGGTAACTTTCGATGTTTCAGATGTAAATACTATAAAAGAAGTATGTAGAGAAAGTAAGGTATTCGAATATATTTTACCGCCACACAACCCAGAATACCCCATTGCTTTAATAGACCCAGACAAAGGCGTTGTTTCAGGTTGGGAAGTTATGGAAGTAACAGAAACATGTGTAAATGGAGACTGTGGTCAGCTTTACGATGTTAACTTTAACACAGAAAGATTAGTCTTAAACGACCAAGCTTTTGCTGAAGCAGGTGGAGGATTACAAGTAGGTAAAATGGAAGGTGTTAGTGTGGCAGGTTCAATGTCGCGTTTCATGATTTATGACAGCAATCTTTACGCAATTAGTAGTGCTTCTGATGTTGCTATATTTAACGTGTCAGATGCGTCTTGCCCTTCTAAAAGTAGTGAAGTAGAAATGCAATTGGGTATCGAAACATTATTTTCTTATGGTGAAAACCTATTTGTTGGAGCCGAAACAGGAATGTTTATTTATGATATGAGCAATCCTGAAAAACCAGAATACGTTTCAACTTTTGAGCATGTACAATCGTGTGACCCTGTTGTTGTGTACGATGATAAGGCGTATGTAACCACTAGAGGAACAAATGAATGTGGAGGTTGGGTAAACCAACTTGATGTGGTTGATATTTCCGATATTAATAACCCAGAATCTATAGCCGAATACTGGATGAATGAGCCATACGGTTTGGGTATTGACGGACAAAATGACGTTCTGTTTGTTTGCGATGGTGCTGCGGGTGTCAAAATATTTACTGATATTACTGGAGATGTAAATAGCGGTTGGATTTCTGATAATGATTACACCATTTCTAACAATGGTTATGATGTAATTCCGATTAACGGGCAATTAATCGTTATCGGTGATGATGGATTATATCAGTACGATTATTCGAATCTTGATAATATTCAACTCCTGAGTATGATTGCTGTTGGGCAATGCGAAGAGTAAAATAAACTAAAATATACGATTAGCTTTTGGGCGATATGGAATTCCATATCGCCCAACTTTTTTCTGCTTGTAACTCCAACATTTCTTGTCCATTTTTTATGGTACACCCTTGTTTTTTTCCTTTACTTAAAAAAGCTGTTTGGGCTGGGTTATATACTAGGTCGTAAAGAATATGTTGAGGAGTTAAAAACCGGTAAGGAATGTTTGGAAAAGTTTCTATATCCGGAAACATTCCCAGAGGCGTAGTATTAATTATTAATAAATTTTCGGCAATAATTTCATTTGTCAAATTTTCATACGAAAACTCATCTTGCTGAGGTGAGCGAGAAACAGTAGAGTAGGTAATTTCTAACTCACTCAAAACATACTTAATAGCTTTTGATGCACCCCCCGACCCTAAAATTAAAGCTCGCTTTATGTGTCTATTTAATAATGGCTCTAGTGATTTCCTGAAACCGTAAATATCTGTATTGTGTCCAATTAATTTTCCATTTAAAAATTCGATACAATTAACAGCACCAACGCTTTTTGCTTGGGGTGAAAGTTCGTTAAGAAAGGGAATAATGCTCTCTTTGTAAGGAATAGTTACGTTTATTCCCGATAGGTTTTCACGGCTAATTAAATCATTAAATTTTTCGATAGAGTTAAGTTCGAACAAGTCGTAATGGCAATCGGGTATTGACTCTTTTGAAAATTTACATTCAAAATATTTTTTCGAAAAAGAGTGGGAAAGTAACTTTCCTATTAGCCCAAATTTTTTCATGACTACAATCGATCTAGTACAATCTCTACTAGTTCTTTTATCGTTTTTTTGTAGTCTTTGCTGTATTCTTTTCGAATCCGATTAGCGATAATGGCGCACACCGTAACACAATCGTGCCCAAGTAGTTTTCCCAAACCAAACAGGGCTGAGGTTTCCATTTCGAAATTGGTAATTCGGTTTTTGTTAAACGAAAACGCTGTAAGTTCTTCATTAAGCCATGAATTAATAGGTTTTAATCTTAATTCACGCCCTTGCGGACCGTAAAACCCAGATGCTGTTGCCGTAATTCCCGTGTGCATTTCGTCTGTTTTTAATCTGTTGAATAACGATTCAGACGCCTCAACAATATATGGCGCAGGTAAATTACTGTTCCATGTTACTTGTTGATTGAAAGCAACAAGTAATTTCTTTTCATGGTCAGAATGCTCAAATTCATAATGGTGCATTAACCCGTCTAGTCCGAGACCGTATTCAGAAAGCAAATATCCATCAACAGGAATATCTTCTTGTAGTGCACCAGAAGTGCCTATTCTAATGATATTTAACTTTCTTTTGGTTTCTTTTACTTGGCGTTTCTCAAGGTCAATATTCACGGCTGCGTCAAGTTCGCTAATTGCAATATCAATGTTATCTGTGCCAATTCCAGTTGACATAACTGTAATTTTTTTCCCCTTGTATTCACCCACGTGAGTAACGAATTCTCGGCTTTGAATTTTAACCTCAATTTTATCAAAGAAGCTGGAAATCAGTTCAACACGGCCTTGATCGCCAACCACAATTACATTGTCGGCAACGTGTTCTTCACGTAGTTTAATATGATAAATACTATTGTCAGGGTTTATTATTAACTCCGAAGGAGGAATTATTCTTCGATTCATTACATTTGTTTCGCGCATACGCAACAAAACTATTCAATTTTTATGGACGATAAAACTCGTTTCTTGGTACCCGTGGCATTTTCCCCTCAAACGGAAGTTATTGTAGAACAGGCAAGTAACCTTGCAAAGTGCTACGATGCTGAATTGAATATGCTATATGTGTTTGATTCTAGTAGAACAAAAGGCTTTTTTTCTAAGCTTGAAGATGAATCAAAAATTAAGCAAAATGCAGAGAGTCAATTCGAAAAATACGTGTCAAACCAAAGGGATAAACATAAAATCGAAATAAAAGGTTTGTTTATTGAAGGTAGAGTTTACGAAACAATTGTTGATGTCGCTAGGTCCATAAAAAGTACCTTAATTATTATGGGAACTAATGGGGCGACAGGAATAAAAAGTCAATTTATTGGCTCCAACACCATGCGAGTTATAAAGCAATCGCCATGCGCAGTACTTACTATTAAGGGGGTAGAGCATAAAGAAGGGTGCGAAACGATTGTGTTACCGCTAGACTTAACCAAAGAAACCACCCAAAAAGTTGAACATGCAATTGAGTTTGCAAAAATGTTTAAGTCTACTGTTAGGGCAGTTTCAATTTTGAATACTAACGACCAAGTAGTAGTAGATAAACTTGTTGAGCAAATGGAAGTAGTGGTTGATGAAATAACTAAATCGGGAGTTCTATGTAAGGCAGCAATTGTAAAAATCGTAAAAGGAGAAGACTCCTTACCTATGGCTATAATTGAATATGCTGAAAAAGTAAAAGCAGATTTAATAATGATTATGACCCAGCAAGAAAATAATCCTACGGAGTATTTTATTGGCTCACGTGCACAAACGACAATTAATAAGTCTCGAATTCCTGTGTTGAGTTTGATTCCCAGAGAGACAAAACCATTAAATATTTTATAATGAAAGCAGAAATAATAACAATTGGCGATGAAATTCTTATCGGGCAAATAATTGACACCAATTCTGCCTGGATTGCTGAACAATTAAACGGAGCAGGAGTTCGAGTTGTTCAAATATCATCCGTTCAAGATGATAGAGATCATATATTTAATGCATTAAACGAAGCAAAAGACAGGGCAGATATTGTCTTAATTACAGGTGGTCTTGGACCAACGAAAGATGACATTACGAAAGAAACGTTAGGTGATTATTTTCAATCTAATTTTGTGTTTAATAAAGATGTTTTTGAAAATATAGTACGAATTTTTAAACCTCGTAGAATTCCAGTTTTGAGTGTAAATAAACAACAAGCAAACGTGCCTGATAATTGCGATATATTACCAAATAAGTATGGCACAGCACCAGGAATGTGGTTTGAAAAAGAGGGAACAGTATTTGTTTCAATGCCAGGTATTCCCCATGAAATGAAAGCGCTAGTTAGCGATTATGTAATTCCCAAAATTAAATCTCAATTCGATACCCCAATAATATACCATAAAACTGTTTTAACACAAGGACTGGGTGAAGCCAAGTTAGCCGAAAAAATAGAAGAATGGCGTAAATCACTGGGATTATATGACATTAAACTGGCGTTTTTACCATCCGTAAATAGCGTTAGGTTAAGATTGTCATCGTATGGAGGGGGAAGAGCTGAGCAAAAAGTTATCGAAGATAAAATAGTCGAATTACATGAAATTCTACCCGACTTAATTTTCGGGTACGATAAACAAACCTTAGAAGAAGTAGTTGGTAAATTGTTGAAAAAGAAGCAAAAAGCTATTTCTACAGCTGAAAGCTGTACGGGAGGTAATGTTGCAGGTAGGTTAACTAGAATTTCGGGAAGCTCAGCTTACTTTTTAGGTTCTGTGGTGTCATATTCTGATGCGATTAAAACAGATTTACTCAATGTTTCTAAAAGCGACCTCGAACAACATGGTGCAGTGAGCAAACAGGTGGTAGAGCAAATGGCTTTAGGCGTAAAAAAGAAATTAAATACAGATTATTCAATAGCAACATCTGGTATTGCCGGTCCAACAGGCGGAACTGACCAAAAACCCGTTGGCACAATTTGGGTTGCGGTAGCAACGCCTACAGAAGTGGTTTCTAAAATGTTTCGTTTTGGTGAAGACAGGGAAATAAATGTAGAAAGAACGGTGATAACAGCCTTAAATTTATTAAGAAAACAAATTATTAAGCCAGAGTTGTAAATCAATTTAAAATTGATGTATATTTGCACCTCTTTTTGAAAAACAACAACGATGTCTAAAATTTGCGAATTAACAGGAAAAAAAGTAATTTCAGGAAATAACGTTTCTCACTCCAATAGAAAAACGAGAAGAAAATTTTTTCCAAACCTTCAAACCAAGAAATTCTTTTTGGAAGAAGAAAGTAAATGGATTACTTTAAAAGTATCTGCTTCAGCTATTAGAAACATTGATAAACTTGGTTTAGCGGAATGTTTGAAAAGAGCTAAAGAAAATGGATTTTATAAAGGATAATTATTCTTTATTTTTAAAATACTGAAACGTTGCTACATTTGTTAGCAACGTTTTTTGTTTATATGCGTCTTAACTTGTTTTTTTTTCTTCTTGTTTGTACTGCTTCGTTTGCGCAGCAAAGTCCCGACTCGCAGCCTAGTATAGATACCCTGCCGTATGTTGATGCTTCACCAGAACGCTTTGTTTATGATGATGATCTGTTATCCAAATCTTTTCATGCGGGAAGAAGACAAGCACTAAGAGATTTAATGCCTAACAATTCGGTGGCAGTATTTTTTGCATCTCCTGTAAGAAATAGATCTAACGATGTGGATTTCGAATATCATCAAGACCCTAATTTTTTCTATTTCTCCGGCTTACAAGAGCCACACTCGATGCTTCTTATTTTTAAAGAAGAAGTCCAATACGATGGAGATAGTATTAACGAAATTATATTTATTCAGCCGAGAGACCCGTCAAAAGAGCTCTGGAATGGTAGGCGGCTAGGTGAAGAAGGCGTAAAACGAATTTTGGGGTTTGACAAAGTGTTGTTAAACGAAGCCTTTGCTGATTTCAATATCGATTTTTCTGCCTATAGCCAATTGCTGTATTCCACTCCTTTAGATGATATTCGAGATAACCCAACCAGTAAAGGCGATTTGTATAGCTTGGTGAAACATTTCGAACAAAAAGTTTCAACTAAATTAACTCCAGAAAACGAGTTGATGCTTGATGAAATGGTAGCAAAATTGCGTCAAATTAAATTAACCGATGAACTCACGTTAATGATAAACGCAATCGACTTTACATGTGCTGCCCAGCGCGAGCTGATGAAAGCTCTAAAGCCTGGCATGAATGAATATGAGGCCGAAGCGCTCATCGAATATGTGTTCATGAAAAATGGAGCAGAACACCCTGGTTTTCCATCTATTTTAGGAGGCGGAGAAAACTCTTGTATCTTACATTATGTTTCGAATAGGCGAGAGCTAAAAGCAGGAGATTTATTGGTTTGTGATATCGGAGCAGAGTACCATAATTATACAGCCGATGTTACACGAACTTTACCTGTAAGTGGAAAATTCACGGAAGAACAAGCGTTGATTTACAATATCGTTTTAGAAGCTCAACAAGCTGGAATTAACGCGTGTAAAGAAGGTAATAAATTTTGGGCGCCTGGGAACGAGGCGAAACGTATCATTACCAAGCGCTTGCTAGAGCTAGAAATTATTGCTACCCCTACCGAAATGAAGCTGTATTTTATGCACGGCACATCTCATTATTTGGGCTTAGATGTGCACGATGTTGGCCTGTATGGGCCATTAAAAAGAGGAAATGTAATAACTGTAGAACCGGGTATTTACATACCCGAAGGCTCACCGTGTGACCCAAAATGGTGGAATATTGGCGTGCGTATTGAAGACGATGTGCTGATTACCGATGATGTGCCCGAAGTATTATCGAGTTGTGTGCCTAAGACAATAGCCGTTATAGAAGCATTGATGAAAGAAAAGAGTTTGATTACGCGCTAGGGTTATTATCTTACTAATCTTTAAATTTTATTTTCTCAAAAAATTCAGGTACTTTCGAACTTCTCTGATTGTTTATTTGCAATCTTGTCGGTATTAATCGAAAATGGAAATACAACACCCTGAACTAATTGACCTTCTCAAGAGAGCATATTCTGCGGAGAAAGCTGCGGCTTTTGCATACATAGGACATGCTGGGTCCGTAAATGAAAAAGAAAAAAAACTCGCAATCAAACAAATTGAGGACGATGAATGGCAGCATCGAAAAGAAGTATTAAAAATCATGAACAACTATGATATTTCCATTTCGAAATATTATGAAATTCAGTATCACATTATTGGAAAAATTATTTCTTTCAGTTGTTATGTTATTGGTTGGTTTATGCCTTACTACTTTGCTGGAAGATTGGAAAGTGGAAATGTTTGTGAGTATTTTATCATGATGAGATATTTCCATGATCTAGGAATTAAGGACCATGATGCTGTTCTTTATGAAATGGGAATCAAAGAGAAAGAACATGAAGTGTATTTCCTGAAACAAATTGAACACAGTAAGCTACTTCCTATTTTTGAAAAACTATTCAATTGGGGGAAAAGTGAAAGCTACAACGATGTAGATATCGAAGCTCTTCATTCTATTGATAAATCCGACCAATACTGTGAACACAAATCTTAACTATTGATAATAACATGATTGACTGTTAATATTACGGCACGGAATGAAGAGTCCCAACGAGTGTTCGATTTCAATTTATCCATTCAGCCACATAATACAAACCTTGCTCCGGCTTATATTCATACTTCATTAAAACGAATTTGAACACTTAATGAACACCAATTAGGGTTCGAATTTATTACCAACGGCAGTATTTAGTTACCTGTCGGTTTTTATAATAGGCTGAGTATTTTACATTTGCGACTACAAAAAATGTAATTATGAAAAAAATTTCAATAATAGCAACGGCTGCAATTTTTGCTGTAAGCTGTGGAGAAACAAAAAAAGAAGGAGTTAAATCAGAAGATGTAAAAATACCTCATGGTATCGATGTGTCGTTAATGGATCGTGCTGTTCAGCCATGCGACAACTTTTACGAGTACGTTGCTGGAACTTGGGTAAAGAATAATCCTGTGCCTGATACAGAAAGCCGTTGGAGTTCTTTTAATGAGCTAGAGAAAAGAAACAACGTAATTCTCAAAGAAATTTTATTGCAATGCTCTGCTGATGCAGCAACTGCAGAAAAAGGTAGTAATATTCAAAAAATTGGTGATTATTACAATACGGCAATGGATACTATTAAACGTGCCGAAGATGGTATTATGCCTATCCAAAATTTGTTGGATAAGGTAAGTGGACTGCAATCGACCGAAGAATTACCATCTCTTTTAGCCCATTTTCAAAAAATCGGAATTCAAGGTTTATTCAGATTTTCTGTTTATCAAGATTTAAAAAATAACGATACCCATATATGTTATGTTTCTCAAGGTGGTTTAGGCTTGCCAGACAAAGACTATTATTTTAATGCTGACTCAAACTCAGTTGAGCTGAGAGAGAAATACTTGGTTCACATAAATGGTCTAATGGATTTAGCCGATTTGGGAAGTGATTATTCTTCTATCATGAAAATGGAAACCGATTTGGCCAGCGCTTCCATGAACAGAACTGAGCAGAGAGATACCGAGGCACAGTACAATAAAAGAAGTGTTACTCAACTTCAAGAAATGTCACCATCGTTTAATTGGAATACTTATTTATCAGAGTTGGGTGTTACAATAGATACGCTAATTGTTTCTCAACCTGTCTTTTTTGCGAACATGGAAAAAGTAATTAATTCATATTCTCTCGATGAATGGAAAAAATACTTGAACTGGGGAATTTTAAATTCTACAGCTTCGAAATTATCACCAGAGTTAGAGGCAAAGGACTTTGAATTTTATGGAACCACACTTAGCGGAGCCAAAAAAATGAAACCAACTTGGGAAAGAACACTAAAATCAATTAACAGAGGAATGGGCGAAGTTTTGGGCCAAGAATACGTTAAGGTTGCTTTTAGTCAAGAAGCAAAAGACAAAGTAAACGAGTTGGTAGATAACTTTATGGAAGCTTATGCTGTAAGAATAAAGGGATTGCCATGGATGAGTGATAGTACTAAAGAACAAGCGTTAATCAAGCTCTCAACCTTTACAAGAAAATTAGGTTATCCTGATAAATGGAGAGATTATTCTGCGCTGAATATCGAGAAAGATTCTCATGTTCAAAACGGATTTAGAATTAGTGAATATCGTTTCAATTACAGCATTAATAAGCTAGGAAAAGAAGTTGACAAAACAGAGTGGGGTATGCCTCCACAAATGATTAATGCGTATTACAATCCTGTAATTAACGAGATTGTTTTTCCAGCGGCAATTCTTCAACCCCCGTTTATGGATATAGAAGCGGACGATGCAATTCTTTATGGAACTATCGGTGCGGTTATCGGCCATGAAATTACACATGGTTTTGATGATAAAGGAAGTGCTTTCGATGCTTACGGAAACCTTAAAAACTGGTGGGGCGAAGAAGACATGGACAAATTTATGACTCAAGCAGGTTTGGTAGTTAGCCACTTCGAAGCCTATGAACCTCTAAAAGATGTTCACATCAACGGACAATTAACGTTGGGAGAAAACATTGCTGATTTTGGTGGCTTAACAGTTTCATACTATGCGTACCAAGCTTCGCTAGAAGGTAAAGAAAGAATTGATATTGATGGGTTTACGCCAGAACAACGTTTTTTCATTGCTTTTGGTCAAATTTGGAAAGGAAATTACACCGATGAGGCTTTGTTGCAACAAATAAGAACTAATCCTCATTCTCCAAACCCATATAGAGTATTGGGTACGCTTTCTCAAATGCCAGAATTCTATGAAGCTTTTGGTTGCAAGCCTGGTGATGAAATGCACACAGCTGACAGTGTGAGAGCAATTATTTGGTAGAATTCTTTAAATAACCATACATGAAAGTCTCTCAATTCTGAGGGGCTTTTTTGTTGAAAAGCGATTTGTTATACTAAGAAACTCGAATAGTAATGCAGAATTTTCGGGTGCGGATTTGGTGTAACAATAATTTGAGCCTGCTTACGTTAGCAGAATATGAAAAGCCTATTAACAGTATTTATTATAGTCTCTTCGCTTTTCGGATTTGCTCAGGATAGAGGCGGATGCTATTGGCTTATTGATTTTAGTGGATTTACAAGCGAGTGCAGCATTACATCTGAAGGATGGACATATTGCAGGAGTTATATCATATCTGATTCGGAGCCTTCACGAATTGTCAGCGAATTTGATGATGGCATCATGGGAAGCTGTTTGGGAGATAACGAAGTTTCGTGGACGCTTAATGATGTTTTCCTAGCTTATCAAGATACAATTTTTGTTACTGAGGTTGGAATATATAGCTACAATGCCAAGGCTGAAACTTATTTGATTTCCAAACTTGCAATTGACTCTTCTTATTTCGTTAGTTATATGGGTGATACCATTTTTTTTGAAGAAGTTATAGTAGAGGACACAATCAAAATTGATAAACCAATCACTCGCATTGGCATTGTGGGTTCTAACTCGGTTAAAGATAATATTGAATTCGAAGTTTCAACTGATGAATATGTTGGTCAGTACACTTTATTTGATAGTTATGGTACTGTAAAAGAGATTATTGATGTCCCCGCAAATTATCAAGAAACTGTATCATTAAGCCTTGCTGGATACAAAATCGGGATGTATTTTATTAGAATTGTTGATGAAGGCGGAAATTCGGAATTGGTAAAGTTTATCAAGAATTAACTACCGATAATTCCTTTTCATACTACGCTTATCATGTAGCGGATTTTCCGTCTAAAATAGAATCTCGAATTACAATGTGTAACTCATAGATTTGCAACGTGGCAGCGAGGTTATCTTGTTTTTTTGTTTACAGTTACTTATAGTTTTTACTAAACCTGTTAGACATATTTCCAACTCTAACAAAATAAACACCGTTATTCCAGTCAGTAACATCAATTTCGGTTGTAAGGGCGATGGTGTTTTTGCAGTAAATCATTCTGCCCATTACATCATAAATGTTGATTTCATCTCCTTGTTTAGCATTTATAGTAATTCTACTTGAGGCAGGGTTGGGGTAAATTAATAACTCTTGCGTGTTCTCTGAACTTGATCCTATTCCATTAACCAAACCATTATTTGGATGCCGCATAAAAAATTTCCAAATTTCGGTAGCTGTGTCAAAATCATTGGCTGGAGAGTATAACCATTGGTGGTCAGTACTATCTACCTTGTAGAGTAATATCTCAGAATTATTGTTACAATCAATCCATCGGTATGCGGTTGTAATAAAGTTGTCGGGGGCATTGTCGGGTAAAATCGAAACCGAAGTAGGAGAGGAGCTGCACCCATTGTTTATTTGCCATATAGCAAGGGTAGAGTCTACCGAAAGCATTTGTAACGAATCGTACCCGTTATAACGAACCGTGCCGTCTGCCGTTCCGTGAATATGCATCATCGGAATTTCTTTAGTAGGATTGCAAATGTCTGGCAACTGCAACGCCATCTGTCCAGATACGGAGGCAACTGCAGTCAATCTATTTGATAATTGACACGCCAACCGATGCGTCATAAAAGCACCCATCGAAAAACCTGTTGCATAAACTCGTGTTGTGTCGATATTGAACTGTGTAATTAATGTGTCTATTAAATAATTGATTAAACCGACATCGTCAACACTTGAAAGATAGTTTATATAGCTGCTAAATGCAGTTTGGTTGTTCGTAAACGGATCGACCAAAGCTTGTGGGTAAACAACAATAAAATTAGCAGTATCGGCAACGGCATTCATGCCCATAAAACTTTCGAAATTACTTGCGACATCTCCCAGACCGTGCAACGCAAAAACTAGCGGAACGGTATCGTTACTCGAATATACAGCAGGAATATGGACAATGAACGCCCTGTCGAATCCTTGCCATGAAACGGTATCGTTATACGATTGAGCTTTTGTGGATGTAAAAACTGTAATGCAGAAACAAATGAGGAGTATTCTTTTCATAAAGATAATTTGAATTTCAAAGATACAAAAAAGCCACGCTTGTTGCGTGGCTTAATGTTTTGTCAAGTAATTCTGTTACCCCAAAAATGGGTATCTGTAATCTGTTGCAGGAACAAAAGTTTCTTTAATTGTTCGCGGCGAAACCCAACGCAGTAAGTTCAAGTACGAACCTGCTTTGTCGTTGGTTCCAGAACCACGAGAACCACCAAATGGTTGTTGGCTAACAACAGCACCTGTTGGCTTGTCGTTAATGTAGAAGTTGCCGGCAGCGTGCTCTAAAATCTGACAAGCTGTTTCAATCGCATAGCGGTCGGTACTTAAAATCGCACCTGTTAAAGCATAATCAGAAGTTTCATCAACTATATGAAGCGTTTCTTCGAATTTATCAGCATCATATTTATAAATAGTGATTACAGGCCCGAATATTTCTTCACACATGGTTCTAAATTTCGGGTTAGTTGTAACCACAACGGTTGGTTCTATAAAATATCCTTTCGATTTATCATAGCCACCACCAACAACTATTTCTGCATCGCCTTGTTCTTTGATGTAATCAATAAACCCAGCAATTTTATCAAAAGAACGCTCGTCAATAACTGCGTTAATAAAGTTGCCGAAATCTTCGGGAGAACCCATTTTAAAAGATTCAACATCAGTCTTAACAAGAGAAATTACTTCATCAAACATGTTTGATGGAATATAAGCCCTCGATGCAGCAGAGCATTTTTGCCCTTGGTATTCGAATGCACCACGAGAAATAGCACAAGCAACTTCTGCAGGTACAGCAGATTTGTGGGCAACGATAAAATCTTTACCGCCTGTTTCGCCAACAATTCTTGGGTAGCTTCTGTAGTTTTCGATGTTGTTGCCAATTTCTTTCCATAAATGACGGAAAACTGAAGTAGAACCGGTAAAGTGTAATCCCGCAAAAGCTTTGTGTTTAAACACAACATCACCAGCAACAGGTCCATCAACAGAAATAAGGTTAATTACGCCATCGGGTAAACCAGCGGCTTTAAATAATTTCATGATTACATGTGCAGAATACATTTGCGTTTCCGCTGGTTTCCAAACAACAACATTGCCCATCATGGCTGGTGCGGCACATAAGTTAGCACAAATTGACGTGAAGTTGAATGGCGTTACAGCGAACACAAACCCTTCAAGGCCTCTATATTCTAATCGGTTCCACAACCCATCATTAGAGTCGGGTTGCTCGGTGTAAATTTGCTGCATATAAACTGCATTAAACTTCAAGAAATCTATCAACTCACAAGCAGCATCAACTTCTGCTTGAAAAGCGTTTTTTGATTGCGCCAACATTGTAGCCGCGTTTATTTCATCTCTAAATGGCCCAGCCAATAAATCGGCAGCTTTCAAGAAAATGGCTGCTCTTTGGTGCCAAGGCATTGCTGCCCATTTCTGACGAGCAGCCAAAGCTGCGTCAATAGCATCGTTTACGTGAGAAGCATCTCCGTAATTGAAATTACCCAATACTTTTTGGTGGTCGTGCGGGGCAGTCATCGGACGTTTGTCGTTTGTCGTTACTTCTTTACTTCCAATATACATCGGCACATCAATAGGTGCTTGGTTGTACATTTCTTTATATTTCGCGTGTAGCTCTTCTCTTTCAGCACTTCCCGGTGCGAAGCTTTTTACTTCTTCTGTTGCAGAATAAGGTATATTGAATACTCCGTTTGACATATCTTTTGCGTTTTTTGTTTCCTAATTTGAGGGACACAAAAGTATCGTTTTATTCTGTTTTATCAGAATTCAAAACCAATAATAACCTACCCCGTTAGTGCACAATTGTATTACGTTTCTTGCTGCATATGGTAACTGAATCAGACCATGCGATAGTACAGCAGTGTAAAAATGTATCATCGTTTTAGGTTTGCGGTGCTTTTGGGTTCAGGCACATAGTTTTTAATAGGTGCAACAGTAAAAAATAGCACCTTTGCATCATGTCAAATGCGATAAAAAACCAAAGGGGAATTCTCGATAAACTAAAAATAAAAAAGCTAAACCCAATGCAGGAGGAAGCTATATTGGCGATTCACTCTACGTCAGATATAGTTTTACTTTCGCCAACAGGTACTGGGAAAACGCTTGGTTTTTTATTGCCGATCATTGCTGAATTGGACAAAACTTGCCAAGAAGTGCAAACAATGATAATTGTTCCTTCTCGCGAGTTGGCAATACAAATTGAGCAAGTCGCGCGTGAAATGGGAACAGGGCATAAGGTAAATTGCGTTTACGGAGGGCGCTCTTTTTCAAAAGATAAACATGATTTACAGCATCCGCCAGCAATTTTGGTGGGTACGCCAGGTAGGGTTGCCGACCACTTGCGAAGACGAACTTTTATTGCCAATAATGTTAAAACCTTGATTTTAGACGAATTTGATAAATCATTAGAGGTAGGTTTCGAAAACGAAATGAAAGACATCGTTTCTCTTTTGCGGAACGTGGAAAAGCGTATTTTAACATCAGCAACGCAAGGAGTTGAAATTCCCGAATTTGTGAGAATGAAAAACCCAATTACTATCGATTATTTAGGCGATGGAATTTCTGAACTTCAGATAAAAACAATTATTTCTCCCGACAAAGATAAACTTCAAACGTTGGTTGATACGTTACATCATATTGGGAATAATCCTGGAATTATCTTTTGTAATTTTAAAGAAACCATCCAACGCGTCAGTGATTATCTTACAAAAAACAACATTAGTCACGGATGTTTTTATGGCGGTTTAGAACAAAACGAAAGAGAAAGAGCGTTGATTAAGTTCCGCAACGGGACTCATCAAATATTATTGGCAACTGATTTAGCCGCCAGAGGGTTAGATGTGCCCGAGATAAAATTTATAATTCATTATCATCTACCTTTAAAGAGCGAAGAGTTTACTCACAGAAACGGAAGAACGGCACGAATGCATAACGAAGGAACTGCGTATGTGCTAAAATGGAAAAACGAAGATTTACCGGATTTTATCATAAGTGATGTTATCGAAGATTTAAAACCTGCCTCACCACCGAAACCATCAAGCTGGGCGACTATGTTAATTTCGGGAGGGCGACAAGATAAAATCTCGAAGGGCGATATTGCTGGTTTTTTCTTTAGACAAGGAGACATAAAGAAAGATGAGTTGGGAGTAATCGAGTTGAAGCAAGATTGCGCTTTTGTGGCGGTGCACAGCTCAAAAGTGAACCATTTAATAAAGACGTTAAATAACGGTAGAATCAAAAAACGAAAGGTTCGAGTGGTTTTGATTTAACAGATAACTTGGTCATGTCCTGTTGGCTATGCCTTTTTGTGGGGATAGTTTTTCTTAATTAAGCAGCCCTGTTGTTTTCGAGGTTTTCGAAAAGGATAAAATTGCTCATCGCCCCTTTTAGGAGCTTTTCAAAGCCACCTTCTTAGAAAGGTGATTTTTACTACCAACTCTTCATCTAACCCTTCTATATGCTCAGCAACGTATTCGTTTGATAGATAGGGGTTTTTAGTGTTCAACTGAGCACCTCGTCCTTTAAAAAAACTATCTTCTTGTTGCATGTAATAAAGGTAGTGAGGAGTGCTATCATTTCCAATTAAAATTGTAAACAAGGGTTTGGTCCCCGCAGTGAAACAAGGCTAAGTAATTTTTTGAGAAACCCAATGAGTTCCTTTTGTGTTATCTTGCGTTCCATAGTAAAGTACAAGTTGAATAAGGAGGAATTAAATAAAGAATTAAAGGCAATTGAACTCGCTAAAAAGGATGTAAATGCCTTTGGGTATTTGTACGAGAGATACTTCAAACAAATTTTTCTATTTATATTAAAACGAGTTTCTAATAAAGATTTAGCAGGAGACTTAACATCTCAAGTGTTTTTAAAAGCGCTAGAAAACCTCGATAAGTACGAATATCGTGGCTTTCCTTTTTCGTCATGGTTATACCGTATCTCAATAAATGAAGTCAACCAACATTATAGAAAATCTTCGAAGCACACTGAGGTAGAAATAACCGAAAACGAATTGGGAGTTATTTTAATTGATGCTGAAATAGAGAAAATAGGTGAGCAGTTCGAGTTATTAATAGAAATATTAAATGAACTTTCCCCAGAAATGACTCAATTGATTGATTTGAGATTTTTCGAGAAACAATCTTTTCGAGAAATTGGAGAAATATTTGGCATTACGGAAGATAACGCAAAAGTGAAATTATATCGTGTGTTGAGGAAGATGAAAAAAATGGTTACTTTGAAATTAGGTAAAGGCAAATGAAAAAGTACAAACTACATAAAAACGAATCGAAGATAACCGACCAAGAAGTTGACAACTATAAAGATTTTAGTCAATTTAGAGCGAACTATGATGATATGGTACGCAATCGCCATAAAGTCCCATTGTATAAAAACAAAAAGATGTTACTTGCATTACTGATGATTTTATTGGTTATTTGGCTGTTAACTAAATCGGATAAAAAAGAAAACGACTCTATTCCGAAAACGAATGTTGAACAAATAAATAATTAACCTTGCTGCCTATGTTAAAGAATATTGCAAAAAAACTGCTCATCTATCTGAGTGTAAGTTTATCGATTATCCTGCTCTTGTTTATATTTAAAGTCTCGATAATGAAAGGGGTAGGTAATTATTTAATTAGTGAAGATGAGTTACAGAAGTCGGATGTAATTTTTGTATTAGGGGGTAATTCTTTCGAAAGGGGCAACGAAGCCGCAAAGCTATTTGATGATGGATTCGCTCCCAAAATTATTTGCCTTGGTGGGAATATTACTCCTGTATTTAAAGCTATAGGGAAAGATTATGCAGAAAGCGAAATTGCTCGAATAAATATCATTAAAAATGGCAATATCAATAAAAACCATGTAGAATTGCTAAAAATTGGCACAAGCACTAAAGAAGAGTCTGTAGCAATTGCCAACTACTGTTCAGAAAAGAAGTTAGAGCGTGTAATTATTGTTTCTAGTAAGTTTCATACAAGAAGGGTTAGGGGTGTTTTTGAACCATTGTTCGAAGATTTAACTACTCAGCTAATTATTCACGGAACACCAAGCCTTAATTATGATGAAGCAGAATGGTGGAAATATGAACAAGGCTTGTTAATGGTGAATAATGAATACATTAAACTACTTTACTATTGGATAAAGTATTAACTTTTTGAGTAAAACCTCGTTAGTTTTTTTTCAATAACCCTTTTAATTCTTTTAGTTCCTCAACTTTATCTGAGTAACCAAGTTTTTCGTAAGAGTAAATTAAGTTATTGAGTACTCTTTGCATAATTTCGATATTGGTGCAGGGTAAGTAAAAAGAAGGCTCTGGTTTTATACCTAATTGTTTTAAAAAATCATCGACTTCTCGTTTGCTAAAAACCGCCCCTCTGCTAAAAGGGTTTACGTAAAATAAAACTTTTACATCGTCTTTAGGGCGAAGATCAATCATAAAATCATCGCGGTAAGCAAGAATAAAATGCTTGGGTAAATTAACTCCAATTAGCGGCATGCCATGTTTTTGAGCAACAATAGAGTAGAGGATAGATAACGAAATGGGGTTTCCTTTTTTACTGTCTAATACTTCGTTAATAAAAGAATTTTGAGGCGAATGAAAACTCTTTACATTACTCGAAAACCCATGAACTTCAAACATGATGTGGTTAATTATTCGTATTTTTTCTAATGCTGTAAGTGCTTCGTTGAGTTCTAACCAAATGTCTTTTTCAATTTTTTCAATTTGCTCGTAAATTCGATTTTCGTCTAAATCAGGATACTGGTATTGAGCAATGAGTATCATCCCCTTTAGTAAATCATTTTCGTTGTGAATGACCCAGTGGGTAAGACGTTCTTTTACTTGATCGAATTGAATGGTATGGATAATATTTTCTACTCTGTCCTGAAATGTAATTCCCCAAGAGTCGTATTCCCAAGCGGTTTCTAAGTAAGGAATTACATCTTTCCCCATAGAAATGAGCTTGTTTTCTATTTGGGTGTATATTTTTTCGTCTGGATCGTCCAGTAGGCTAATAAGCGCTTGAATTTTCGAATTTTCCATACTATAAATACGTTAGGGGTATTGTTTTAGTTTTCAGTCTTTAATGTCTTTTTTTGCTTGATTTACCTTTTTCATCTTTTTTTTGAGCTTGCTTCTGTGCGTCTTCTAATTTCATGCGTTCTTGATGTTTTTGTGCAGCTTTTACCGATAACTTTTGCTTTTTATCGTACGCAACTATAAACGGACCTGGTATTCCCATGTCTTTTAATTTTGAACGTTTATATAACGCCTCATTATAGAACTTGTAGTGCCCAACTTGCAGTAGTGTAAGCCCATTATCTTGTAGTTCGTTAATATTATCTACCTTCAGATAAATTTGGGCTAATTCATTTGGAATAGAGTCTTTAAATGCTCCAATTTGCACACGGTATTCGATGGCCCCTGTAATGTGGGTTTTAAACGACATATTATCTACGATAATTACTTCATTCGAAAATCGCTTTTGTTCGTTAACATCAACAATAAAGGCATCTTCATAGCCAGTTTCTTTAATTACCCTGAGTAACGATTGCGCCTGGCTTTTTGTGCTAAAATGCCCAACTACGTATCGTAAAATACCCTCTTTATCCATAAAGGCTTCCACATTTTTTAGATTATCGAATTCTTCTCTAATAGGAACTAAATCTGAAAATGCCCCTACCTGAACCCCGTATAATGGTTGTAACAGGGTATAAGTTACAGGTTTTGTAACCACACTTTCTTTTCGTTTTTTGTTTCTAAGTTCGGCTTTGTTTTTTTCGCAGTCAATCATAAAACGATTGATATTGTTCAAGAAGAATGAATTGCCCGTAAAATCGGTATCGTATTTTAGAAATTCACCCTTTGCCCATCTTGCTTTGGCGCAATAACCATTTTGACTGTAAGCTTTCGTGAGGTAGTACCAAGCAAAAATGGGCGCTCTGGTTTCGTTATACGGAATATATTTGTACTCATCAATAATGCTGTCTTTTGCAAATTCTAGGTGCTTTATAGATTTTTCTGTAATTATATTTTGCTCAGTGTAGCATACGCCCATTAAGTAATTAGTGTAATGGTTGGTAGAGTCAATCTTGTATAGATCTTTCAGTAAAATATAAGCTTCTCCTGTACTCCCTTTCCCTAATTTATCGCGGACTTCGTCAAATTTTTTTTCGTAAGCCTTGTCATATTCTTTCCCGAAAGCAAAAAAACTAATAGCTAATACGATTACAAAAAGACTTAAGCGCTTTACCACAAAATCAAAGATACTCGCAACACATGTTTGTAAATGGTTGAGTTGTTGAAATTATACACCAGCGGGTGTTAATTGGCTATTTAACCCTACACGAAATCATTTTTTTATCACCGATAAAACCTTCTAATAAGTCATCTTCGGAAATGGAGCCAACACCTGCTGGAGTCCCAGTGAAAATTAAATCTCCAATTTTAAGAGTCATAAATTGAGATACATAAGCTATAATTTCATCGAAAGAGAATATCATATCTTTAGTGTTCCCCATTTGTTTAACCACTCCATTTTGTGTGAGTGAAAAAGCGATGTTAGATAAGTTGGTAAACTCTTTTTTGTCCATAAAACGACCTAAAGGAGCAGAGCCATCAAAAGCCTTTGCCTTTTCCCAAGGGTGTCCTTTTTCTTTGCACTGTTGTTGTATATCTCTTGCCGTAAAATCAATTCCAAGTCCAATTTCTTCAAAATATTTGTGGCCGAATTGCGACTCTATATGTTTACCTAAACGACTTATTTTGAGCACTATTTCGATTTCATAATGCACCTCGTTTGTAAATTCGGGAATAAAAAATGGATTGTTATTGGGTAATATCGCAGAATCGGGTTTTAAAAAAAACAGTGGTTCTTTAGGAATAGGATTATTGAGTTCCTTTGCGTGGTCTGCGTAGTTTCTTCCAATGCAAATAATTTTCATCGCTCCAAATTTTGTTTGATGTCAGAAAGTACCTTTTTTGTGTATAATGGGAAATCCCCATTCATCATCCAACTATAGTAACCTGGCTGGTTAAGAAGTATGTCTTCCACAGATTTTCCTTCGTTTTTACCAAAATTAAAAACAGCAACCCCCTTGTTATTTTCCACAATGCGGCCCATTAAATCTATATTTTTATGATAGGTCGAAAATTCGCTGAGGTAATCGATGTTGTTTGTTAAATCAGTATATTTTTCGATTTGTGCATCTAAAACTTCGAAGGTTGCAGTAGTGTCTGCCTCAGCACTATGTGCATTTTCGAGTGTTTTGTCACAGTAAAACTGATAAGCAGCCTCAAGGGTTCTTTTTTCCATTTTATGAAAAAT